>JBIQID010000209.1:0-2640 GCA_044508215.1 Actinomycetota bacterium
TGGAAGGCCGACGTCGGCCACATCGTCAACCAACTCGACGCCGACGGCGGCCACACACCCGACGACAACGATCCCACCCGCAACCGGCTCCGCCTCACCCGAGGCATGTCCGGCGAACTCCACCTCGACGGCACCTTCGTCGGCGCCGCCGCCGCCTCCCTCGAAGAGGCCATCAACCGCGCCGCCGACACCCAATGGCGGCTCATGACCCGCGACGCCGCCCTCACCAACGCCCTCGAAACACCCACCCGCCCCATCGTCATGGCCCTCGGCCTCGCCGAGCTCGTCCGCCACGGCCACCAAGCCCGAAAAGGCGGCACCGCCACAGAACCCGCCGCCGACATCACCATCGTGACGAACCTCGCCGACCCGTTCCGCACCGGCCGCACCGCCTACGGCGCACTGCTCTCCGAAGAGCTCATGGAGTTCCTCGCCTGCAACGCCGAATTCGCCGCCCTCCTCGCCGACGACCTCGGAGTCCCCCTCGACTTGGGCCGCTCGTCTCGCTACGCCAACCGCGCACAACGCCGCGCGCTCCTCTACCGCCACGGCGGCACTTGCGCCTTCCCCGGCTGCGACGTCCCGATCCACCGCTGCGACATCCACCACATCGTGGAGTGGGAGCACGGCGGGCGCACGGATCTGATCAACCTGTTGCCCCTGTGCCGCTACCACCACGGCGTCACCCACCGCAGGGGCTGGGGGCTCACCGCCAACCCCGACCTCACCTACACCTGGACTACCCCCTTCGGAGACCAGCTCCACTCCCGGCCACCACCAGGCGCACTCATCGCCTGACGAGGCCAAACGTCCCCCACCCCCTGCCCCGGACCACCGCCCGGAGCACCCGGCCCCACCCACCAGGCCAGCCGGAGCACCCCTCCACCACGCCCACGGCACCCCCACGCCGCCGGGCGCACCTGCGCGTCCGGGTGCAGACCAGCAGCGCCCAGTACTGATCGTCTCCTTCACGGGTTGCTGGCGAGGACCTCGCGGAGCTTCGCAGCGAACGGCTCGGGCTCGCCCTGCTGGCCGTACTCGCCACCGAGGAACCCACCGTGGCCGCCGGGGAAGACGGTCGCCGCCGTGCCGAGCAGCGCCGCCACCGCCTCACCGCCACGGTGGGCGATCTCGCCGGCCGAGTCCGCGCCCACGCCGACCACGATCCTCGTCGAGGCTGCGCGCAGCCGGTCGATGTCGGGGCGGTAGCCGGCCACGTGAAGGAACGCAGAGAGCATGGGGTCGTCGCGGCTCCCGTCGTCTCCGGCGGGCATGCCGTAGGTCGCCGGGTCGGGGCCCGGCTGCGAAGTGAACTCGGCGGGGACCGGACCGCGGAGCGAGACCAGCGCCAGGAAGTGGGCCATCCCGTGGCCCCATCCGAGCCGGTAGTAGGTCTCGTGGACCGCTCGCGTGGCAGCGAGCGCCTCCTCAGCGTCGGCGAGCAAGGTCACGACGGGCGGCTCGTGGGCGACCAGCGTGCGCACCAGCTCAGGAGTCGCTGCGACCAAGGCCAGAGTGTTCACCGCTCCCCCGCTGCTGGCGAAGAGGTCGACCGGTCCACCGCCGACCGCTTCGATCACGGCACGGACGTCGGACGCATGCACATCGGGCGTCACCTCGAGCTCCGTGTCCGTGAGCTCGCTGCGCTCCACCCCACGGGGGTCGTAGGTGACGATCGTGCGGTCCGGGAAGAGCGACGAGAGCGTCCCGAACCCGACGGCACCCATCGGCGAGCCGATCATCACCAGTGGCGGCTCGTTCGTCGCCGCTCCCTCGCGCACGTCGTAGGCGAGCACGGCGCCGGGCACCTCGAGCGAGCGCGTCACACCCTCGGTCATCTGGGCCTCCTCCCGTGCTGCCCGCTCGGAACCCGACGCTCGCTACAGCGGGATCAGCTCGGCACCGGCGCGGCAGCAGCCCGCATCGACGCAGGCAGCCCGGCGCCCATCAAGTCCTCGAAGTTCCGGCGGTAGAACTGGTCGCGCACCTCGTCGTCGGCGGCGCCCAGCGACGCCTCGAACCGCTCGATCGGCTTGCGGCCGCCCTCCACGTGCGGGAAGTCGGAGGAGAACATCGGCACCTCGGGCCCGGCCTGCTCGATGATCCACCCCACGTCCTCGGTGGGGTACGGCGTGGCCCTCACCTGGCGCCGCACGTACTCCGACGGACGCAGCTGCAGCGAGCGGATCCGTTCCTCGTGGCGACCGAACGCCTCGACCGCCGACTCCATCTGCCGCATCCAGCTCGGCACCCACACGGCACCCTGCTCGATCACCCCGAAGCGGAGCTCCGGGAACCGATCGAACACGCCGTCGAAGATCATCGTGGCGAGCGTCTGCGCCGGCGGGTGCGGGATGCCCAGGTAGTCGACCGACCGGAAGTTCTCGCCGCCGCCGTGGAAGTCGGGCGGCACGGGCAGCCCGTTCTGGAAGTACGCCGGATCGATCAGCGCACCGGTCCCACCCACGTGGAACACGATCGGGATCCCTGCCTCCTGCGCCTGCGCCCACACGGCATCGAGCGCGACGTGCGACGGCGAGTGCGCGGGCGGGCACCCCGAGGCCACCAGCAGCGCAGCGGCGCCCCGCCCGATCCACTCCTCTGCGAAGCGAGGCGCACGGTCGAGGTCGACCAGCGGCA
>JBIQID010000054.1:0-19705 GCA_044508215.1 Actinomycetota bacterium
GACGTCCTCGCCGCTGGCCCTCGGCACCGCGAGAAGCATCGTCGTGACGTTCAGCGACCGGGCGACCGCCTCGATGTCGTGACGGGTCCCCATCACGGGCACCGACCGGATGCGGAGCCGCCGCAGCCTCGGGTCGTCGTCGAGGAGCGCCACCGGGAGGTACGGGCTGGAGGGCGACCCGAGCATCGAGCGCACGGCGTTCGTGCCCGCGTCGCCCGCGCCGAAGACGATGATCGGCTCGGAGGCGTCCACGCCCGGGAGGAGGCTGCGGTCGAGCAGGTAGCGGAACGCGAACCGGCCGGCCCCCATCAGCACGACGGCTGCCATGAGCGCCATCACCGTGGCGCTGACCGGCAGCAGGTGGCCGAGGAGGAACCGGTTGGCCGGAACGATCACGACCGTCACGACCATCGCGGTGATGACGCAGTTCACCGCCTCCTCGAGCGTGCCGTACCGCCACCGGTGCACGTAGAGGCCACGGCTCGCCCCGTAGGCGACCTGCACGGCGACGGCGATCCCGCCGACGACGACCATGCCGAGGGGCGAGACCTTCGAGAGCTGGAAGTCGTAGCGCAGCAGGGTCGCGACGAAGAGCGCTGCGACCCACATGGAGCCGTCGAACGCCGCCTGCAACGCGAACCGATGCCGGGCCAACATCCCGCTGTAGCGCATCGCTCCCCTTCGTGACGGCGGCACGCCTGTGCCCACGAAGCGTACCGGCACGGCGGCGCCCACGAGGGCAGTCCGCTCCGCTCGACCGACGGCCGTTGGTTGACGCTCGGAACCGCGAGTCAACACACTTGCGGGCCGAGGAGGGGTCATGGGAACGGTCAGCGGGCTCGCGCGGCGCAGCGTCAGGACGACCGCTGCGCTGTGGGACCGGTTGCGACCGCCCGCGGACGGCATCGTCGTCCTCCTCTACCACCGCGTGGGCCGCAGCGGAGGGAGGACCACCCTCGATCCGGGTGCCTTCGCAGCACAGGTCGAGCACCTCGCGTCATCGCACCGCGTGCTCGACCTGGACGCCGCTGCAGCCGAGCTCGCAGCGGGCGTCGACGTCGGCCCGGGGGTGGTGGTCACGTTCGACGACGGCACGCCCGACTGGGTGGAGGAGGTGCTGCCGGTGCTCGAGCGCCACCGGGTCCCCGCGACGTTCTTCGTCGCGACCGCGTCGGTGGAGGACGGGACGCTGCTCCCCGACGGGTGTGCCCCCATCAGCTGGGCGGGCCTCGCGGAGATGCGGTCCACGGGGCTCGCGACGATCGGCTCGCACACCCACACCCACGCGCTGATGGACCGGGTCCCGCTGCACCTGGCGAGGGACGAGCTCGACCGTTCGGTGGGCCTGGTCGAGGAGCGCCTGCAGTGCGGCGTGCGGCACTTCGCCTACCCGAAGGCGCTGCCGGCGTCCCCGGAAGTGGAGCCGCTCGTCCGTGATCGCTTCGTCACGGCGAGCCTGGCGGGGTGCCGTCCGAACGCTGCCGGCGTGGACCTCCACCGCCTGGCCCGCTCGCCGATCCTCGCCGACGACGGCGAGCGCTGGTTCCGGGCGAAGGTGGCGGGAGGCCTGCGGGTGGAGGCGGACGTGCGCTCGATCGTCGACCGGGTGCGCTACCGCAGGGCGCAGGCGTGAGGGGCAGATCCTCGGGCAGGCGAGCGGCTGGTCGTGCCGCCGTCGGTGCCGGCCCGCCCCCTCGTGGCGCCCAGCCGACGCTCGTCCACGTCACGACGGTCGACCTCAGCCTCGAGCACCTCCTGGGGCCGCAGCTCTCGGCGTTCGTCGATGCCGGCTACGACGTGGTCGCGATGAGCGCGCCGGGCGAATGGGTGCCGGCGGTCGAGCGGCGGGGGGTCCGCTACGAGGCCATCGGGCACCTCTCCCGTTCGATGTCGCCCACCTCCGACGTACGGGCGCTGGTGGAGCTGTGGCAGGCGTTCCGGAGGCTCCGACCCGCCATCGTCCACACCCACAACCCGAAGTCGGGGGTCCTGGGCCGGATCGCTGCCCGGGCCGCCGGCGTGCCGGTGGTGGTGAACACGGTCCACGGGTTGTACGCCACGCCGGAGGACCCGTTCGCCCGTCGGGCCCTCGTCTACGCGGCCGAGCGGCTCGCCGCAGCGTTCTCTCACGCCGAGCTGGTGCAGAACCCCGAGGACGTGCCGGTGCTGCGGCGCCTCCGGGTGCCGGCCGAACGCTTGACGTTGCTCGGCAACGGCGTGGACCTGGCGCGGTTCGGCCGGCACGGCGACGTCGAGGCTGCCCGCCGGGAGGTCCGCCAGGAGTGGGGTGTCGCCGACGGTGATGTCGTCGTGGGGACGGTCGGGCGCCTGGTGCTCGAGAAGGGGTACCGGGAGCTGTTCGGGGCGTGGGAGGTGGTCCGGCGCGCGCACCCGAACGCCCGCCTCGTCGTGATCGGGCCGACCGAGCCCCACAAGGCCGATGAGCTGCCCGTCGACGAGGTCGAGCGGGCCCGGGCGATGGGCGTCCAGTTCGACGGGCACCGTGACGACGTCGAGCGCCGGTACCACGGGATGGACGTCTTCGTGCTGGCGTCGCACCGCGAGGGCTTCCCGCGGGCGGCGATGGAGGCGGCAGCGTCGGGGCTGCCCATCGTGGCGACGGACATCCGCGGCTGCCGCCAGGTGGTGGAGCCGGGGGTGACCGGGCTCCTCGTGCCGGTGCGGACGGTGGAGCCGCTGGCGGCAGCGCTCACGCGGCTGGTCGACGACGCGGGGCTGCGGCGGTCCATGGGCGAGGCCGCGGTGCGGAAGGCGGCAGCCGAGTTCGACGACCGGCGGGTGGTGGCCACGACGCTCGCCGTCTACGAGGGCCTGCTGCGCCGCAAGGGCCTGCGCCCACCGAGCCCCGGCACCGCCTGAGGCGGGTGGGAGCTGGCTGAGGGTCCGGGCGGCCGCGCTACGCTGTCGGCTCCCGGGCGTTTAGCTCAGTTGGTTAGAGCGCTGCCTTCACACGGCAGAGGTCGGCAGTTCGAGTCTGCCATCGCCCACTCCCCCGCCTTCTCGTTCAGAGGAACGGGTAGAGCGCCGCTGGGGCGACGGCGGCGGTTGCGGTCACCACCGCGGCAGCGGCGAGCGCCAGGAGCAGCGCCAGCACGAGGCCCAGGTTGCGGGTGGCGGCGCCGTACCTCACCAGCTCGACCACCAGCCGAAGGGTGTGGACCGCCGACCTCACGGAGCCGCCTCCGCCGCCCGGGCGATCGCCGGGCGCAGCGTCCGGTACATCTCCTCCGCGATCACCCGAGCGCCCCGTTCGTTGTGGTGCATCGAGTCGAAGAACACGGGCTCCTCCAGCGCGTCCAGCGCCCCGGCGACGTCGACGACCTCCTCGGGGAGCTGCGCCCGAGCGGCCGCCCACCACTCCTTGGACCAGGCACCGCCGTCCTCGTCGAGCGGCTCTCCCTCCACGGGACGGGCTCGCGTGTAGATCGACGGCTGCCAGAACCAGAACGCATCCACCCCGTGCGCGTCCGCCGAGACCCGGCTGATGTCGAGCGCCCTCGAGTAGTGGTCGATCGCCATCTCCGCCACCTCGCCGGTGGCGACACGCTTGCCGTCGCACGACGGGATGACCCGCGCCCCGGCGGGTCCTCCGTCGGGGTCCCACCTCCTGCTGTGGATCTCGTCCAGCACCCGCTGTCGCAGCCGGTCGAGCGCCGGGTCGATGGGTGGCCCCTTGCGTGAGGCACACCCGGCGTCCTGGCGGTGCAGCGCGCCGGCCATGTCGTTGATCCCGTCGAAGAACACCACGAGGTCGGGCGGGGGCCGGTGCTCCATCTCCCAGGCGAACGTCTGCGCCTCGTGGAGCAGCATGTCGGCGGGCACCCCGTAGTTCTCGGCGTCCACTGCGACGCCGTCGTCCCACGCGAGTCGGGCGATCTCGGACGCGATCGTGTGCTCGTCCCGCTGGCCCATGCCGAAGGCGGTCGACCCGCCGAAGAACCACAGCGAGACCCTCCGGCAGTCACAGTCGGGCGGCGTCCAGCTCGCCCGGCGTCCGTCGCGCACGTTGATCGTCCGTGACCGGACGTCCTTGATCCGCGGGCTCGAGGTGGGGTCGAAGGCGACAGCGAAGAACCAATCGAGGTCCTCCATGTGCTCAGCGGCCTCCGGCTGTTCGGCAATTGCCACCGGCACGGGCACGCCCTCACCGCGAGTGCCGCCGACGGCCGGAGGGGTCAGCTCGATCCACGCCAGGACCGCCACGACAGCCAGGACGCCCAGCGCAGGAGCAACGAGGCGACGCCGCCAGCGCATCGAGGCGGGTGGATCGTCCAGACGGGGATCGACCGCCCACGGGCTCCCGGCCCTCACCGACCGGCGGGCCCGCCGGATCCACCCCGAGGACGCGCCTGTACCGGGTTCGAGCGGGTCGTGGCGGACCAGGCGCTGCCCCACCCAGGGCACCACGACCACCACGAGCCCGAGCAGACCGAACACCACCCACCCCAGCACCGCGGCCACCGCCGCGCTGATCCGCTCGGAGACCGATGCCGCCCGCGTGGGCGCCAGCGACACCACGATCGTCGCGACGAGCGCGACTGCGCAGAGAGCGAGCGGGACGATCCGGCTTCCCGACCACCACCCCCAGCCCGCCGCCGCAGCCAACGTCGCTCCCACCGGGAGTCGGGAGCCCGCATGCGCTCGGGGGAGCCCCGGCACCGGGGGCCGCCCACGCCACGACCAGTCGATCACCGTCGCGGCGAGCACCACCCACGCCCCCACCCCCACGCCACCCAGCGGCACGCAGGCAGCACCGGCCGCAGCCGTCGCGGCGAGCCGCAGGTACCACGCCCGGGCCGGAAGGACGACGTGGAGCACGTGCAACGCCACCAGGGCTCCGCCCACGCCGAGCGCCCGGTCGAAGCCGACGCTCTCGCGGTAGGTGCGCAGGACGGGTCCGGCGACCAGCAGCACCAGCGCGACGGTCGACGGGGCATCCGCGGCCTCTCGATGCGGCGCGGCCGGCACCTCCCGCCAGGTCGGCTGCTCCACCCGCTCCGCCATCAGAGCTCCACCAGGCAGTCGCCCACCACGAGCAGGTCCAGGCCGGCGGCAACCGCCGTCGCGTGCGCATCCGCGGGCGTGCACACGATCGGCTCGTCCGCCACGTTGAACGAGGTGTTGAGCAGCACGGGGCAGCCGGTCGCAGCGTGGAACTCCTCGAGCAGCAGGTGGAACCGTGCGTCGAGCTCCCGATGCACCGTCTGCACCCGCGCCGACCCGTCCACGTGCGTGCACGCCGGGACCTCCGACCGCGGCACCCGCACCCGGTCGACGAACCCCTCGGGCTCCTGTTCGACCGCCCGCCGGCGTGGCGCGGCGACGGGGAAGGTGACCGTCATGTAGGGCGACGGCCGATCGATGTCGAACCACTCCGCCGCGTGCTCCCAGAGCACCGCCGGGGCGAACGGACGGAACGACTCCCGGCCCTTGACCTTCACGTTGAGGTCGGTCTGGGCGGTCGGCGACCGGGGGTCGGCCAGGATCGACCGCCCACCGAGCGCTCGCGGCCCGAACTCCATCCGCCCCTGGAACCAGCCCACGTACCGGCCGGCGGCAAGTGCCGCCGCCACCTCCCGGCAGAGCTCCACCTCCCCCGTCGCCCGCCGGTACGAGATCCCTTCACCCTCCAACCAGGCGGCGATCTCGTCGTCGTCGAACCGCGGGCCCAGGCGAGCCCCGCGCATCGCGTCACCGAGCGGGCCGGGACGGTCGTCGACGGATCGCTCCCCGCCGGCCACGCCGTGCCACCACCACAGCGCGGCGCCGACCGCGCTGCCCGAGTCGCCCGCGGCCGGCTGCACCCACACCCGCTCGAACGGGCCCTCCCGGACGAGGCGGCCGTTGGCGACGCAGTTCAACGCCACACCCCCGGCGAGGCAGACGTCGGTCTCGCCGGTCCGCTCCGCTGCGTGGCGAGCGGTCCGTAAGACGACCTCCTCGGTCAGCTCCTGCACCGACCGGGCGAGGTCGGCGTCCCGCTGGACGAGCGGCCCACCGGGTGAGCGGGGTGGGCCACCGAGCAGGTCGGCAAGCTCCCGCGACCGCCGCGCGGAGCTGCTCCACCAGCGCACCCGTCGGGCGTCGACGTCCATCGAACCGTCGTCGTGGACGGCGACGACCTCGCGCAGCGCATCCGCGTAGACCGGTTCGCCGAACGGGGCCAGCCCCATCAGCTTGTACTCGCCGTCGTTCGCCTGGAACCCGCACCAGGTGGTCACGAAGGCGTAGAGCAGGCCGATCGACGTCGGGAACCGCATCTCCTCCAGCAGGTCGACCTCTCGCCCCGAGCCCCGCCCGATGGTGGTGGTGGCCCACTCGCCGATCCCGTCGAACGTGATCAACGCGGCCCGCTCGAACGGCGACGGGAGGAACGCCGCTGCGGCGTGGCTCAGGTGGTGCTCGCAGAACTGGAGCGGAGGGGGCCGGCGTGCACCGAGGCGCCGCAGGGCCGAGTCGACCCTCGCAGAGATCGTGAGGTTCCGCTTCACGAGGAGCGGCAGCTCGTCCACGAACGACCGGAGCCCCTTCGGACCGCGGCGCTGCTTGGCGGCGAGGAAGCGGCTCGCCACGAGGAACGGCTTCTCGTGGAAGACGACGGCGTCGAGCGCGTCGGCGCCCACGTCCCCGATCGCCAGGCACGACGCGATCGCACGCTCCGGCAGGGCGGCATCGTGCTTCAGCCGCGAGAAGCGCTCCTCCTCGGCGGCCGCCACGACCTCGCCGTCGACCACCAGTGCAGCGGCTGCGTCGTGGTAGTCGCAGCTGATGCCCAGCACCCGCATCGGCTCTCTCCCGCTCCCCTCGTGCGCCGGGATCAGCCCGCGCCCGCCGCGAGGTTAGAGCCAGCCGGCGTCAGTCCTCTGCGAACGTCCAGTCGGGGAGCTTCAGCGGATGGCGCTCGTCGTAGGTGACGGTGCCGTCCGCAGCGATGTCCTTCACGATCGGCACCAGGACCGGGTCGGGTCGCGGCGCTGTGCCGTCGAGGCGGGCGGCGAAGTCCGCTGGGAACTCGCGCATGATGCTCGACACCACGATCTGCTCCTCGGTGCCGAGGTAGCAGCGGTTCGCGTCGGTCACGTGGCGCAGCATCGAGTTCAGCCGGCCGAGGTCCACCTCGGTGCCGCCGCCCCACTCGATCCGGACGAGCGTCTCGGTGATGCCCATGCTCCCCTGCTTGCAGGGCGGGCACTGTCCGCACGACTCGACCGACAGGAACCGGCTCATCTCACGGGCGACGCTCACCATGTCCCGGCTCTCGTCGTAGACGACGAAGCCGACGGCCCCGAGGCCGATCCCAGCCGCCTCGAAGTCCTCGTAGGTCAAGGGCACGTCGAGGTGTGCCTCGGTCATCACCGGGTTCGACACCCCCGACAGGGCGGCCTTGAAGCGGCGCCCGTCGCGGACGCCGCCGCACAGCTCGATCAGGGTCGAGAACGGCGTCCCCATCGCGACCTCGTGCACGCCCGGGTGGGCCACGTCGCCGACGATCGTGGCCACCACGGTGCCCGGCGACCCGGCGGTGCCCATCGAGCGGTACCAGCTGGCGCCTCGGGCGAGGATGTGCGCGGCAGCAGCGAGGGTCTCCACGTTGTTCACGAGCGTCGGGTTGCTCACCGGCGCGTCCTCGTCACCCGGAGTTCCCGCCTCCCAACCCATGGGCACGGTGGCGAAGAGCCCGTGCTGCCACGGCGGGAGCACCCGTGGGAGCGGGTCACGGCCCTCGATCACCTCGAGCAGCGCCTTCTCCTCACCGAAGAGGTACTCCTCGGGGCCCTCGACGATGTTGATGGTGAGCGACCCGAGCATGCCGGCGCCGCCCATCTCCACCGCCGCCCTCCGCAGGTTCGCGGACTCCTGGGTGAACGAGCGCTTGGTGGCGACGAAGACCTCGTCGGCGCCGACCGCGAGCGCGGCGATCGCTGCGCCCTCGATCACCCGGTACGGGTCGAGGCGCATGAGCATGCGGTCCTTGAACGTCGCGGGCTCGCCCTCTGCCCCGTTGGCGACGACGTAGTGGGTCCCGCCGCCGGCGCCTCGGATCGACGCCCACTTGGAGCCGGTCGGGAAGCCACCGCCGCCGCGACCTCGGAGACCGGACGCGGTGACCTCCTCGATCGTGCCCTCCGCCCCGAACCGCCTTGCCGTCTCGAGACCGGTGCCTCCACCGGCGGCGAGGTACTCCTCGAGGGTGGTGATGGGCGACTCGGGCAGGATGACGTTCACGGGTTGGGGCTCCTCTCGTCCGAGGTCGACCCTACGCCGTCGAGTGCACCTACCTGCCCTGGCAACGCCCTGCGGCGGTCGGGATGCAGTCCGGGTCCCGCCCTGCCGGCGGTGCATCGTCCCGGTTCGACGCGTAGGCGCTGCCGATGAGGATCCCGAGCAGCACCACGAGCATCACGATGACCGGACCGCGGCGCAGGAGGAACGCGTGGGAACCACGCACCTCGTCGTCGGGCTCGGGATCGAAGCGCAGCCCGCCGTAGTCCTCGGTGTCGTTCACCAGCTGGGTGGTGGCAGCGTGCGCGGCCGAACCGTTCACAGGCGGGCGAGGGGCCGCGGCCTGCGCAACTCGGCGGGCGCTCGCCCGCCGCAGGTTGTCCGCTCGCCGGAGGGCGTCGTCGTAGCGGCGCCGCGCGGTCTCGTCGCCGATGACCTTCCAGGCCTCGGTCAGCTCGCGCATCCGGCGCTCGGCCAGCCGGCGCTCGGCCTCGGACGCGTCGGTGAGGCGGTCCGGGTGGAGCAGCCGCACGAGGCGCCGGTACTGCTCGCGCGCCTCGTCGCGCGTCGCCGCCGGCGACACGTCGAGCACGTGGTAGTGGGTCCGCTCGCCGGCCATTTCCGACAGGCTATGCAGTCAGCGGCCGTTCGACCGACACCGCCGTCGCCCCGATCACACCGCTCTGCCGCTTCGGGCTCACCCAGCGGCCCGTGGACCGCACGAAGAGCGCCCGCGGGATCGACACGAGGATGGCGATCCCGTCCACCAGGCGCAGCGGGAGGAAGAAGATCCCGGCCAGCAGGTAGAGCGGACGGCGCCTGATCAGCGCCACCAGCACGGTCAGAGCGAAGTCGGGGATGACGATCCCGAGGAGCAGCAGCTGGTAGGAGAAGTTGGAGTCGATGAAGCCCTCCACGGCGGCGAACGGCGCGAACCCGTCCACCGCCGGACCGAACAGGTCCCCCACCGCCAGCACCACCACCGCGAAGGTCGCGACGAGGAGCGACACGCTCGCGAGGACCAGCTCGGCCACGGTGATCGCCATCGCCGCCCAGAACTTCCCGAACCACATCCCGTGCTGGCGGACCGTCTGCCAGAAGCCGAGCGCCCACCGCCGCACCTGGCGGTAGTAGTCGAAGAAGCGGTGCGGGTCCTGGGTGTAGGCGATCACGTCCGGGTCGAACGCCACCCGTCCGAGGCGCCGGTGGTGCACCTCGAAGGTCATGTTGAAGTCCTCGATGACGAGGCCCGGCGCGTCGATGTCGATCCGGTCGAGGACCGAGGTGCGGTACAGCGAAGCGAAGCCGGGCACGATCGACACGACGTTCGCGTGGCGCCAGCACTGGCCGTACTTCACGAGCCGCTGGAACAACCAGTACGTGCGGTCCCGGTGTGCGTTCAGAACCCTTCCCACCGCCCCACGGATGCCGAGGGGCCGCTGGTCCCATGCGGTGGCTGCGCAACCGGCCACCGATGCGACCCCGAGGTCGTCGAAGAGCGGCAGCGCGAGGTCGAAGTACCGATCGTCGAGGCGGGTGTCCGCGTCCAGGAGCAGCACCGCGTCGTACCTGCGCCGGATCGCGAAGTGGTCGACCCCCGCCTTCAGCGCCCGTGCCTTCCCGCCGGCAACGGGGATCTCCAGAACGTTCACCCCGGCCGCCCGGGCCATCTCGGCCGTCCTGTCCGACGAGCCGTCCGAGATCACGTGGACGTTCTCTGCCGGGACCAGGCTGGTGATGGCCGCGAGCGTCTCCTCGATCACCAGCTCCTCGTTGTGGGCCGGGATGAGGACCGCCACGTCGTCGAGCTGCACCCGGTGGGAGGGCACGACCTCATCCGACCGTGCGCGTCGGACGGAGGAGCGCTCGCCGACCCAACGGACCAGCCCGACCGCGCCCCAGAGCGTGAGGCTCACGCCGAACGACGAGACGGCGAGCACCACAAGTGCCATCGCCCACGTCACGTCGGCGCCCTCCTGTCGTGCGCGGTGATCAGTCGCCGACAGCCGCGACGAGGCGACTGCGCTTGTGCTCGATCACCGAGCGGATGATCTCCTCGAGGCTGTAGCGAGCCTTCCACCCGACCAGCTCCTGCACCTTCGTCGTGTCGGGCACTCGCCGGCGCATGTCCTCGAACCCCTCGGCGTAGGCCTCGGAGTAGGGCACGTACTCGATCGTGCTCGACGAGCCGCTCATCTCGATGACCCGCTCGGCCAGCTCGCGGATCGTGATCTCCGAGGGGCCTCCGACGTTGAACGGCTCCCCGATCGCGTCGTCGCGCTCGAGCACGGCGAGCATGGCCTCCACCTGGTCGTCCACGTGGAGGAAGCAGCGGCTCTGCGAGCCGTCGCCGTAGACCGTCACGGGCTCGCCGGCCAGCGCCTGGTCCACGAAGCGCGGCAGGACCATGCCGTAACGGCCGGTCTGCCGGGGGCCCACCGTGTTGAACGGGCGGACGATCACGGCCGGCAGGTCCTTTGTCACCGAGTAGACGTAGGCGAGGAGCTCGTCGAGCGCCTTCGCCTCGGCGTACGACCAGCGGCTCTTGATCGGCGATCCGTAGATCCGATCGGAGTCCTCGGTGAGCCCGTCGATGTCGTTCTTGCCGTAGATCTCGCTCGTGGACGCGACGAGCACCTTCCGGCCGTGCTCGACGCACGCGTCGAGCACGTTCTCGGTGCCCACGAGGTTCGTGCGGAGCGAACCGAGCGGATCGCCCACGATGTTGTGCACGCCGACGGCTGCGGCGAGGTGGACCACCCGGTCGACCTCGGCCGTCAGCGACGAGACCAGCTCCCGGTCGAGGATCGAGCCCTCGTGGAAGGTGAGCGCGTCGCCCTCGATGTCGGACAGGTTCTCGAGCGTGCCCGTCGACAGGTCGTCGAGCACCACCACCTCGTGCCCTTCCCCGACCAGGCGCGTGGCCATGGTGGAGCCGATGAAACCGGCACCGCCGGTGATGAGGTAACGCAACGGAGGAACTCCTCGTTCAGGTGTCGTGTCAGGTCGTGTGTCGTGTCAGGGCAGGACGCGGTCGGGCAGCTCGGCCAGGCGGTAGGTGGCGTCGACCACCACGGGCGCCTTGCGGAGCAGCTCCACGTCGAGGCCGGGCTGCCGCGTGTGCACGAGCACCAGGTCGGCGTCCTCCGCGTCGAGGGAGAGCTCCGAGGTCATCGTGGTCCCGTCGGGGAGGCGGACGCTCGGCACGAACGGGTCGTGGTAGGTGACCTCGGCGCCCCGGGCGCGCAGCCGGTGCAGGATCTCGATCGCCGGTGACTCCCGCACGTCCTGCACGTTCGGCTTGTAGGCGATCCCCGCGACGAGGACCTTCGCCCCGGTGAGGCCCCTCCCCCGCTCGGAGAGCGCCTCCATGACCCGCGACACGATGTGACCCGGTCGGGCCGCCATCGCGTCCATCGCCGCGTCGATCACCGGGGTCTGCAGGCCGTGCGGACGCATCTGCCACTGCAGGTACCGCGGGTCGCACGGGATGCAGTGCCCTCCCACGCCGGGCCCCGGGTAGAACGCCATGAACCCGTACGGCTTCGTCTGGGCCGCCTCGACGATCTCGATCGGGTCGAGGCCGAGCGACTCGGAGATCTGGGCGAACTCGTTCGCCAGGCTGATGTTCACCGCCCGGAACGTGTTCTCGAGCAGCTTGCACATCTCGGCCGCCTCCGGCGAGGAGACCTCGTGGATGCCGGCGGAGACGATGCCGAGCGCACCGCGGGCACGGCGCACGCACTCGGGCGTGACGCCACCGACCACGCGGGGCACCTCGTCGTGGTGGACGTCCCGGTTCGCCGGATCGATCCGCTCCGGGCTGAACGCAACGAACACGTCCTCGCCCACGGTGAAGCCGCGGCGGCGGAGCGGCTCCGTGAGCAGGTCGTTCGTGCAGCCCGCGTACGTGGTGGAGGTGAGCACGAAGAGCTGGCCGGCGGAGGCGTGCTCGACGACCATCGCGCACGCCGCCTCGATGGCGGCGAGGTCGGGCTGGAGGTGCGCGTCGATCGGGGTGGGCACCGCGATGATCACGACCTCGCATCCCTGCAGGTCGAGCGGCTCGGTGGTGAGGTCGAGCGTGTCGACCTGTGCGAGCAGTTGGAGGTCGCTCTCGAGGAGGTCCACGTGGCACTCCCGGATCGCGGCGAGCCGCGCCTCGCTGATGTCGAGCCCGGTCACCCGGTGGCCCTTTGACGCGAACGAGATCGCAGTGGGCAGCCCCACGTAGCCCAAGCCCACGATCCCCACGTTCAGGGTGACCTCGAGCGAGTCGTTCAAGTGATTCGGGACGTGCGTCATCACGTCCATGACCCCGGAGTCCATCCGCCAGCTCCTCCGTTTCGATTCCGCCGTGCCGTCCATTGGTACTCCCGCGCGAGGCGACGGCGCAAGGGATCCGGACCCCGCCGGGACGACTTCTCCCTACCCGGTCTCCCGGTAACCACCTTGGGTGCGCTGACGGTCACATCGTGCGAGTATTGAGGGCGGCGAACGCCCCCGAAGACCTCAAGGGCCCGCGTCCACCATGCCGATGACGCAGGTGGTGCACACGCAGCTCCGTGCGCACCCCGCCGTGACCTGGGAGAGCCCAATGGACGTGACCTCGCACCGCCTGCCCCGCCGGGCCCGCACACTCGGGCCGCTCTGCGCGATCGTGCTCGTCATCGCGCTCGCGGGGTGCAGCACGGCGGAGGGCCAGGCGACCCGGTTCGTCGTCGGGCCGGCCCAGCCGAGCGCCCAGCCCCTTCCGTCGCCGGCACCCACGAAGGCCTCGGGCCAGGGTCGCTACCCGTGGCACACCGGGATCGTCTCCACCACCTTCTGGGTCGGGGAGCTGTACGACGCCACCCTCTCCGACGGGTCACAGGTGTGCTCGACCTACGACGGCAGCTGGGCCTTCCGCTGGTCCGGCGTGGACATGGGCCGGGTGCCCGCGTCGGCGCCCGGGTGCGCCGGGTCGATCTGGGGAGGCTGCGACGGGAACTGGGACGCGACGTTCACGAAGTGCTCGACCGAGCCGCGCACCGCAGCGAACGACTACTTCCCCACGAACGGGCTCGTCCCGCTGGAGAACCCCTTCTACCTCGACCTTCCCTACGACGACCTCAACGACCCGATCGGCTTCGCGAAGCGCTGCGAGGTGATCCCGTGGGCGAACGATCCGGGTTACGCCGGACGCTGCGCAGACCGTAGCTTCAGCTACATGAAGAACCGCTGGGTCGAGCTCGTGGGTCCGAACGGCCGCACCTGCTACGGCCAGGTGCAGGACGCAGGTCCCAGCTCGGGCAGCGCGTACCACGACGCCGCCTACGTCTTCGGCACGAACGACGCGCGTCCCGCGCAGCCCCAGTGGAACAACGCCGGCATGGACGTGTCGCCGGCGCTGAACGGCTGCTTGGGCTTCACCCACCTCGACGGCTCGGTGGATCGGGTGGACTGGCGCTTCGTGGACAGCCCCCCGTCGGGTCCGTGGACCCGGGTCATCACGACGAGCGGCGTGAACTGGTGAGCCGCGTGCGCACGACGTGACGGGAGGAGGGGCCCGCCGCGCCGTCCGCGATCGGCGAGCTGGTGTCGCCGCGCTCGTGATCGGGCTGCTGGCTGCGAGCGGCGCCTTCGGCGCGGCCGCGCTGGGCGACGGCGACGCCGGAGACGACACCTCCACCACGACGTCCCGTCCCGTCACCACCTCGACCACTGCCGCGGGCGGACGGGAGGGAGCCCCCATGACGACCACGACAGCGCCGCCGGTCCGGCGCGAGTACCCCTGGCACCGGGGCATCGTCGCCACCACGTTCTGGGTGGGCGAGCTGTTCGAGCCCGACCTCGCGGACGGCTCGCAGGTCTGCTCCACCTACGACCGGCTCTGGGCGTACCACTGGTCGGGCGTCGACCTCGGCCGGGTGCCCGCCGACGCGGCCGGGTGCGCCGGTTCGGTGCTCGGCGGGTGTGACGGCGTGTGGGTGGACGGGAGGTGCACCACCGAGCCGCGCACCGCCGAGAACGACTGGTTCCCCACGCAGGTCGAACCACTGGAGAACCCGTTCTACGCGGACCTGCCCTACGACGACCTCAACGACCCGATCGGCTTCGCGAGGCGCTGCGAGGTGATCCCGTGGGCCGACGACCCGGGGTACGCCGGCCGATGCGGCGACCGCGGGTTCAGCTACATGAAGAACCGCTGGATCCGGATCGTCGGCCCGAACGGCGCCACCTGCTACGCGCAGATCCAGGACGCCGGACCGTCCCACGACGACCTGTACCACGACGTCGAGTACGTCTTCGGGTGGAACGACGCCCGTCCGGCGCAGCAGCGGTTCAACAACGCCGGCATCGACGTCTCGCCTGCGGTGAACGGCTACCTCGGCTTCGCGGAGCTCGACGGCAGCACCGACCGGGTGGACTGGCAGTTCGTCGAGCGCTGGGAGGTGCCGGACGGGCCCTGGACCAAGGTGGAGACCACCTCCGGCGTCACGCTCTGAGCTCCGCCCCGTCGAACCGTCAGCCGTCGAACCGTCAGGCGCCGGACCGTCAGGCGCCGAGCGCCGCCGCCACCCGCTCGAGCGCCGAGACCCGGCTGCCCTTCACCAGCACGGCGGTCCCGTCGCCCACGGGGTGCAGCCGTGCGAGCACCTCGTCGGGGTCGAGCGGCTCGGGCCCGTACCAGTCGGTCCCGACCGGGAGCAGCTCGACGCCCGCTGCCGCAGCGATGCGAGCCACCTCCCGGTGCGCCTCCGGTGCGTCCTCCCCCAGCTCCGCCATGAGGCCGACCACGGCGACCCGCCGCTCGGCGGGCAGATCCAAGAGCGCGTCGAAGGCGGCGCGCATCGACGTGGGGTTGGCGTTGTAGGCGTCGTTCAGCACGATGCCGCCGCCGGCGACGCGCCGGACCTCCATCCGCCACGGGGAGGCGAGCGGCGCCTCGAGGCCCTCCGCGACCGCCTCGAGCGGCACGCCGGCGGCCAGCGCCGCTGCAGCCGCTGCCAGCGCGTTCGCCACGTTGTGGCGGCCGCGGGCCCCAGCGGCCACGCGGGCCGACCCCCACGGGCTCCGCAGCACGAACGTGGGCCGGAGCAGCTCGTCCACCGCGATCGACTCGGCCGTGACGTCCCCGGACCGACCGAAGGTGAGCACCCGGCCGGCGGCCCGGCTCCGCATGGCGAGGACCCGTTCGTCGTCGGCGTTCAGCACCGCGGTGCCCCCGGTCGGGAGCGCCTCGACCAGCTCGCCCTTCGCCTGGGCGACCGCGTCGAGGTCGCCGAAGAGCCCGAGGTGTGCAGCTCCCACGGAGGTGACCACGCCGATCGTCGGGGACGCCAGACGGCAGAGGTGGGCCACGTGCCCCGCGCCGCGGGCGCCCATCTCGACGACGACCACCTCGGTGTGCTCGTCGCCCGAGAGCAGCGTGAGCGGCACGCCCATCTCGTTGTTCAGCGAGCGCTCGGAGGCGACGGTCCGCCGTGAGCCCCGCACTGCGCCGGCGAGGAGGTCCTTCGTGGTGGTCTTGCCCACCGACCCCGTGATCCCCACCACCGTCGCGTCGGGCATCCGGTCCCGTGCCGCTCGACCGAGCGCACCGAGCGCCGAGACGGTGTCGCGCTCGACCACCACGAGGGGCCCGTGCGCGATGTCGGCTGCGCCGGCTTCGTCGACCAGGGCCGCCGCGGCCCCCCGCCCGAAGGCGCTCGGGACGAACTCGTGGCCGTCGCGCTCGGCTCGCACGGCCACGAAGAGCTCTCCCTCGCGGATCACCCGCGAGTCGATGCCGACGCCGGAGATCGGCCCTGCCGCCCCGGGGTCACCGGTGACCGTCCCGCCCACGGCGACGGCCAGCTCGTCGATGTGCCACTCCACCGGCCCAGTCTCGCAGGGGACGCGGCTCGGGCCGCGCGCCGCACTACGGTCGTGGGCGGTGCCCGACCCCTCGAACCAGCACACGACGGCAGCCGACCGCGACCTGCGGGAACGAGTCCGGCTGGTGGTGCTCTACGGCGGCCGCTCCCCCGAGCACGACGTCTCGCGGGTCTCCGCGCGAGAGGTCGTCGCCGCCCTGGACCTCGACCGCTACGAGGTCGTGCCCGTGGGGATCACCCGCGACGGCCGCTGGCTGCGCTCCCACGCCGTCAGCGCTGCGCTCGCCGAACGGAGGGAGCTGCCCACCTCCCTCGACGTCGACGGCGACGAGCTCCCTCCCTCCGAGCTCCTCGCTCCGTCCGACGCGCCGACCGTGGTCTTCCCCGTGTTGCACGGGCCGAACGGCGAGGACGGCACCGTCCAGGGCCTCTTGGAGCTGGCAGACGTGCCCTACGTGGGCTCGGGTGTGCTGGGCTCGTCGCTCTCGATGGACAAGGCCAAGGCGAAGGAGGTGCTGGCGGCCGCCGGGATCCCACAGGCGAGGTGGCGGTCGCTCGACCGCTGGGAGCTCGGCGAGGGCCCCGATCGTGAGGCGGCGCTCGCCGACGTGGTGGCGGACCTGGGCCTCCCCCTCTTCGTGAAGCCCGCCAACATGGGCAGCTCGATCGGCGTGTCGAGGGTGACCGACGCCTCGCAGTTGTCTGCGGCGGTCGACGAGGCGCTGCGCTTCGACGACTGGCTGGTGTTCGAGGAGGGCGTCGCCGGCCGCGAGCTCGAGATCGGCGTCATCGGGACCACCCACCCCCGTACCTCCGTCCCCGGCGAGATCGTGCCGGGGGCCGAGTTCTACGACTACGACGACAAGTACCGCGACGGGCAGGCGCGCCTCGAGATCCCCGCATCGCTGCCGCCGGGCGTCGCCGAGGAGATGTCGGAGATCGCGCTGCGCACGTTCCGCGCCCTCCGCGCCGATGTGCTCGCCCGGGTCGACTTCTTCTACGAGGCCGGCGGCCGGGGACTGCTCGTCAACGAACTGAACTCGCTGCCCGGGTGCACGCCGGTCTCGATGTTCCCGCTCCTCTGGGAGGCGAGCGGGCTCCCATACGCGCAGATGCTCGACGAACTGATCCGCTCGGCGCTGGAACGGCACCGGCGCCGCAACGCCGACCGGGTGGGCCTCTCACCGGAGGTGGTGGCATGAGCCGACGACCGGACACCAGCTGGGCGCGGCGCCGACCAGCACGTGCGATCAGGTCGCTCAACCGGGGCGCCGTGCTCCGGGTGGTGCGGAACCTGTGGGCGCCGACCACCGTCGAGGGGCTCGATCGCCTCGACGGCACCGACGGCCCGGTCGTGGTGGTGGCGAACCACACGAGCCACGCCGACACGATGGTGCTCCTCACCAGCCTCCCCCGCCGCCTGCGGCGCCGCCTCGTGGTCGCCGCAGCCGCCGACTACTTCTTCAAGGGCGGCGTCAGCGGGTTCTTCTCATCCCTGCTGTTCGGCGCGATCCCGGTGGACCGCCAGGGCGTCAGCCGCTCGACGCTCGAGGAGTGCCACCAGCTGCTCGGGTCGGGCTGGTCGCTCCTGATCTACCCGGAGGGCGGTCGCAGCCCCGACGGCGAGATGCAGCCGTTCAAGCCCGGCGCCGCGTGGATCGCCCGCCGGGCCGGTGTGCCGGTCGTGCCGGTGCACCTCGAGGGCGTGTACGACGTGCTCCCCAAGGGCCGGAGCTGGCCGAGGCGCCACGCCGTCACCGTGACGATCGGCGAGCCGATGCGGGTGCGGCCCGACGAGGACGCCCGGGCGTTCAACCGCCGCGTGCAGGCCCGCGTCGAGGAGCTGGGGGCGCCGTCGTCAACAGCCGTCGACGTGCCCCACGCGGCACAGCGCGACGAAGCCGTCTGACCGCGCGGCCTCGCGCCAGTCGGCGTCGGCGGCGAGGCGCGCCGCGAGCGGCTTCTCGACCGGCCACAGGACGACGTCGACGTCCCACCGGTCCAGCACGTCCCGCCAGCCCACCCGGTCCCGGAGGAGCGTGAGGTGGTCGTCGTGCACGGGCTCCGCGAAGACCTCGGCCCGGTCGTCCACGAACACGCGGGCGTCGGCTCCGTACCGCCACCCGAGGTAGTTGCCCACCCAGTCGGGCGCGACGACCCGGACGCCCTCCGACGCGATCCACCCCCGGTCGGACAGCTCGTCCACGAGCGCGGTGGGGTATGGAGCGAGGTCGAGGTGCGGGCCGGTGACGGCGATGCCCAGCCCGGCGACGGCCAGCACCGCCACGCCAGCGAGGAACGAGCGGGGTGAGGGCGCAGCCGTGCGATCACCGCCGAGCGACGACAGGAAGGGCACCGCTGCCGGCACCAACGCCAGCGCGGCCACCGGGAGGTTGCGCTGCGCCTGCCACGACAGCACCACCGCCACGGCCACCAGCGGCAGCCACCTCCACCGTCGGGCCCTGACGATCCCGACCACCGCGGCCACGGCGAGCGCTGCGACGAGGAAGGTGCCCACGTCCGTGGCACCCGGTCGCTGCCACTCACGGAACGCTGCCAGCTGCGACCCCTTCGCGAGGAGGCGGAACGGGAAGACGAGCAGCTGCGTCCCGTAGGGGCTGACGAGCGCGCCGATCACGGAGCCCAGCGCGGCGGTCGCGGCCGACTCGGCGGCTCGGCGGATGGGTCGCTCCGACGCTGCGCCGAAGGCGACGAGGCCCACCAGGCCCACGCCGAGCACCCACGACCCGTGCGCCGCGGTCCAGGCGGCGAAGATCGGGACCAGCCAGATCAGTCGCCGTCGCTCCGACACCACGATGAGCGAGGCGACCAGCGCCAGCGCACCGAGGGTCTGGGGCCGTTCGTTCCACCATCCCACGCCGGCGCAGACGACGGCGCCGGTGAGGGCGACCCGGGGCACGGCGCCCGGCACCCGCGAGGCGAGGCGCCACACGCCCGCCGCCAGGAGCCCGGCAGCGACCGCGACGACGAGCCGGATCCCGCCCGGCCCCGCCACCGCTTCGGCCGCGGCGTAGAGGAGCGACGCACCCCACGACTGGACCACCCACTCGGAGCCCTGCGCCGTGAACGAGTACGGGTCGGCGTGGGGCAGGCGGCCGTCGAGGATCAGCCGTCCCGTGGCGAGGTGGGTGAGGAAGCTGTTGTCGCCGAGCCGGCCGGAGCCGATCAGGGCGCCGAGCGTGAACCACGCGGGACCCCACCAGCGGAACGACTCGAGCGCCGAGCGTGCCCGGTCGGGCTGCCCGTCGACCTCGGGCTCCGACTCCACCCCCGCAGGCGGCGGGGCGTCGGCCACGGCGGTCATGGCCGGGCGGTCAGAGCCGCTCTGCGATGCTCATCGCCGCCGGGCCCAGCACCACCACGAACAGTGCGGGGAAGATGCAGAACACCATCGGGATCAGCATCTTGACCGGCGCCTTCTGCGCCTTCTCCTGGGCGAGCTGGCGGCGCTTGATGCGCATCTCCTCCGCCTGGCCACGGAGCACCCGGCCGATCGACACACCGAAGGTGTCGGCCTGCAGGATCGCGAGCACGAAGGAACGCACCTCGGCGACGTTGCAGCGCTCGTCCATCGCACGCAT
>JBIQID010000210.1:0-2616 GCA_044508215.1 Actinomycetota bacterium
CCGGCCGGGCTCCATCCGGCATGCCAACGCGTGGGCCGCACCCTACAAGTGCTCCGAGGTGGCTCGGTCGACGGAACTCGTGCCGCCATCGCCGTTCTGCTGCGTAGGACCGGCCCGTCCGAGCCGACATCGCACCACAGAACGGAAGGAGCCGAGCGCGCGGCGAGGACCGGTCTGTCTCGGTCCCGCGACGAGTCGTGGCATCGTGTCGGCCGGAACTGCGTGCGGGGAAGGGGTGCCGCAGTCCGCGAGGGGAACGGAGCGCGTGTGATCGACGTCGAGGAGTTCAAGGCGGGGGCCGCTGCCTGGTTGGCCGAGCAGAAGCCGACGGCTCCACCGAACTGGGGGCCGATCATGCCGCCGGAGCGCCGCGAGCAGGGGATGGAGTGGCAGCAGCGCCTCCACGCCGCCGGTTACGCGGGCATCCACTGGCCGGAGGAGCACGGCGGGCAGGGGCTCACCATCGAGCACCACCAGGCGTGGATGGAGTGCTGCGCGGACGCCGGCGTGCCGCCCTTCATCAACATGGTGGGCCTCGTGCTGGCTGCCGGGTCGATCCAGCTCTTCGGCACCGAGGAGCAGAAGTTGGCGCACCTCCCCGAGACGGTGAAGGGCGAGCGGGTGTGGTGCCAGCTGTTCTCCGAGCCGGGCGCCGGGTCCGACCTCGCGTCGCTGCAGACGAGGGCCGAGCGCGACGGCGACGGATGGGTGGTGAACGGCCAGAAGGTGTGGTGCTCGGGCGGCCGAGCGTCCGACTGGGGCATCCTCCTCGCCCGCACCGAGCACGACGTGCCCAAGCACAAGGGCATCTCGTTCCTCCTGATCGACATGCGCTCGGCCGGCGTGGAGGTCCGTCCGCTGCGACAGATGACGGGGGACGCGGAGTTCGACGAGGTGTTCCTCACCGACGTGCGGCTGCCCGACGACGCCCTGCTCGGGGAGCGGGGCGCAGGGTGGCAGATCGGCATGGCCACCCTGATGAACGAGCGCGGCCACATCGGTGGGATGAGCCGCTCGTTGACGAAGCGGCTCGAGGGGATCCTCGCGCTGGCGGGGGACCGCTCCCTCGGGCCGGTCGAACGGGACCGGCTCCTCCGCCTGTACGTGGAGGGCAGGGCGTACCTGTACCTGACGCAGCGGCAGGGCCCGATGGCGTCGGTGGGGTCGTCGCTCGGCAAGCTCGGCATGACCGGCTACATGTTCGACCTCGCCGAGCTGCAGGCCGACCTGGCCGGGCCGGCCGGGATGCTGAGCGGCTCGCAGACCGACACCCTGCTCGCCGCGCCAGGCGGCTGGTTCGGCGGCGGAACCAGCCAGGTGCAGCGGAACATCATCGGCGAGCGGATCCTCGGCCTGCCGAGGGAGCCGCGGTCGAGCTGACCTGGTTCTTCCCCCGCAGCGCCTGCCCGAAGGACCCCTTGCACGGCGAAGTGCTCGCTTCGAGGTGTCGCCCCGGGTGCGCGCTCGATGGCTCTTGCGCAGCGCCCTTTCCCTGATCGAACATGTGTTCGTGCCGCCGCAGCCAGCGTCGATCCTCCACGCCGACCTCGACTCGTTCTTCGCGTCGGTCGAGCAGCGTGACGATCGCAGGCTGCGGGGAAGGCCGGTGGCCGTCGGCGGGGGAGTGATCCTCGCGGCCAGCTACGAGGCGAAGGCCTTCGGGGTGAAAGGGGCCATGGGGATCGTCGAGGCCCGGCGCCGCTGTCCGGGACTGCGGGTGGTGCCTCCTCGGATGGAGCAGTACTCGGCGGCCAGCAAGGCGGTGTTCGAGGTCTTCCGCGCCACGACGCCGTTCGTCGAGGGAATCTCCATCGACGAGGCGTTCCTCGACGTGTCCGGCCTCTGGCGCATCAGCGGCACGCCGGTCGAGATCGCTCGACAGCTGCGGGTCGACGTGAGGGAGCGGGTCGGGCTGCCGATCACGGTGGGCGTCGCATCGACCAAGTTCCTCGCCAAGGTGGCGAGCGCGGTGGGCAAGCCCGACGGCCTGCTCGAGGTGCCCGCGGGCGGCGAGCTCGAGTTCCTCCACCCGCTGCCGGTCGAGCGGCTGTGGGGAGTCGGGCCGAAGACCGCCGAGCGGCTCCACGCCCGCGGGCTGAAGACGGTCGGCGACATGGCGAAGCTGTCCGAGGAGGCGCTCGCCGCGATCGTCGGCCGGGGCAGCGGCCACCACCTCCACTCCCTCGCCCACAACCGCGACCCCCGCAGGGTGCAGCCGCGTCGTCGCCGTCGGTCGATGGGCGCGCAGCGGGCGCTCGGGCGACGGGTCCGCTCAGCCGCCGACATCGACGCCACGCTCGTGGCACTGGTCGATCGGGTGGCCCGGCGGATGCGCGGAGCAGGGCGCGTGGGTCGGACCTTGGTGCTCCGGTTGCGGTTCGACGACTACACGCGCGCCACGCGGTCCCGGACGCTGCGGGCGCCGACCGCGCAGACCGACACGCTCCTCGCCGGGTTCCGGCGCCTCCTCGCTGCGTCGACGCCGCTGATCGAGGCGCAGGGCCTCACCCTCATCGGCATCTCGATCACGAACCTCGACGGCGACGACGCGGTCCAGCTCGAGCTTCCGTTCGGTGGCCAGCCGTCGCACGAGCTCGACCACGTCGTGGACGACGT
>JBIQID010000211.1:0-2613 GCA_044508215.1 Actinomycetota bacterium
CTGCTCGGGCGACGACGGGTACATCGTGAGCGTCGTGACGGGGGACGACTCCCATGCCTCGAGCCGCTCCTTGATGCGTCCCGGCGGGCCCACGAGTGAGATCTCGTCGGCGAACTGGTCGGGCACCATGGCGATCGCCTCGTCACGCCGTCCCTCGAAGAAGAGGTCCTGGATCTTGTAGGCCTCCTCCTCGAAGCCCATCCGGGCCATGAGGTCGGTGTGGAAGTTCTTCCCCTTGGCGCCCATGCCCCCGATGTAGAAGCCGAGCATCATCTTCACCGGGAGGAGCGCCGCCTCCACGTCGTCGGTGATGTTGATGTTGGCCAGCGCGGGGACCTCGAAGCCCTCCTTCGCCCCGGCGAGCTGGTCGGCGTAGACCTCCTGGCGCCACGGCGAGTAGTAGAGCGGGATCCAGCCGTCGGCGATCTCCGCGGTCATCGCCACGTTCTTCGGGCCCTCGGCGCCGAGGTAGATCGGGATCTCCCGGCGGAGCGGGTGGGTGATCGCCTTCAGCGGCTTGCCGAGGCCCATCGAACCAGGGCCCGTGTACGGGTGCTGGTAGTGCTCGCCGTCGAACTGGAGCGGTTCCTCGCGCGCCATGACGCGCCGGATGATCTCGACGTACTCCCGCGTGCGGGCGAGCGGCTTCCGGTACGGCTGGCCGTACCACCCCTCGACGACCTGGGGGCCCGACACGCCGAGGCCGAGGATGAGCCGGCCGTTCGACAGGTGGTCGAGCGTGATGGCGTGCATCGCGGTGGCCGTCGGGGTGCGGCCGGCGATCTGCACCACCGACGTGCCGAGCTTGATGCGCGACGTGTGGCCGGCCAGGTAGGCGAGCGGGCTGAACGCGTCCGAGCCCCAGGCCTCTGCCGTCCAGACCGAGTCGAACCCGAGGTCCTCGGCCAGCTTGGTGGTCTCGATCAGGTTGGGCGGGGGCAGCTGGCCCCAGTAGCCCCAGATCAGTCCGAGCTTCATGCCGCGCCTCCTGCGGTCCGAGCGGTCACTTCCCCTGGAAGTTCGGGGTGCGCTTCTCCTTGAAGGCGCGCGGGCCCTCCTTCGCGTCCTCCGACGCGAACACGTCCCACCCGTAGGTGAACTCGTGGCTGAGCGCCTCGTGCTCCTCCATGCCGTTGGTCTCGCGGAGCGTCCGGAGCGTCGCCTTCACGGCGAGCGGCCCGTTCGAGGAGATGACCGATGCGATCTCGAGCGCCTTCTCGAGCGCGCTCCCGTCGGGGACCACGTGGCCGATCAGACCCAGGTCGAGGGCCCGCTGCGCAGAGATGTGGTCGCCGGTGAGGAGCAGCTCGCAGGCGACCGTGTACGGGATCTGGCGGGGGATGCGGACGACGGAACCGCCCATCGGGTAGAGCGACCAGCGCACCTCGCTGATGCCAAACTTGGCGCTCTCGCCCGCCACGCGGATCTCCGTGGCGCCGAGCAGCTCGGTGCCACCGGCGATCGCGGTGCCCTCGACGGCGGCGATGATCGGGACCATCGGCCGCCACGACCGCCACAGCGACTTCCACGGGAGGTCGGGGTCCTCGGCGAGGCGGGCCTGCACGTCGAGCCCGTCGGGCAGCGGCTCGTTCTGGTGCCCGCCGGCCATCTCCTTCAGGTCGGCGCCGGCGCAGAAGTTGCCGCCGGCCCCCGTGACGACGAGGCAGCGGACGTCGGGGTCCTGGTCGGCCTCGGTGCAGGCGTCGAGGAAGCGCACGAGCATCTCGCCGTTGATGGCGTTCATGCGCTCGGGACGGTTGAGGGTGACGACCATCGTGTGGCCGTGGCGTTCTGTGAGGACCGCAGGCATGGGGCAGGACGCTAACGCGAGAACGAGAACGCGTTCTCGTTTTCGCGGTGGTCCAGATGCGGCCCCTTATGCTTCGCCCGCGTGCTGGAGGTGCAGGCGGGCTCCACGGCGACGGTGGAGTGGATCGACGGAGGGCGCGTCGCCCGGCGGATGGCCACCCGTGGGCCCGTCGTGATCGGTCGCGGCAGCGCAGCGGACCTTTCCCTCGACCCGGAGGACCTCGGCATCTCGCGGCGGGCTGCGGTCCTCGAGCCGCTCGGGCCGTGCTGGCGGCTCACCAACGGCTCGACGAACCGGCCGCTCCTGGTGCGAGAGCCCACGGGCGTGGGCACGGTGCTCCCCGCGGGCGGGACGCGCTCGGTGCCCGACGGCGGCGTGACCATCGTCGTGGAGGGCCTGCTGCGGCGCCACGGGATCCGAGTGCTCCCGGAGATCCCGGCCGGCCCGTCCACCGACCTGCCCCACGGCAACCAGGAGGTCGACCTCGTGACGCTCGACGTGCCGCTGCCCACCGCTGCGGAGCGCGAGGCGCTCGTGGCGCTGGCCGCGGGGTACCTCGCGGACTTCCCCCGGTGGGACCCTCGCCCCCTGACGTACACCGAGGCGGGGGAGCGCCTGGGGATGCGAGCGTCGACCGTCCGCAAGCGCGTCGAGTGGTACCGCCGCCGTCTGGTGAGGGCCGGTTTCGCCGGCGGCGAGCTGGCCGACGCCAGGGCCGCCATCGTCGAGGTCGCGCTGGCCGGAGGTGTGCTGCAGCGCCCCAGCTGACGCCCGGCAGATACCGCCGGCACATGCGGACAGCT
>JBIQID010000212.1:0-2582 GCA_044508215.1 Actinomycetota bacterium
TCTGCGCGGACACGGGGCGCGCGGCCCCGCCGTCGGGGGAGGGCAGATGTCCGCTGTCAGCAGGGTCCTCGAAGGCCTCGATCAGATCACGGGGTGGCAGGAGGAGCTGTACGTCCACCTGCACGCCAACCCCGAGCTCTCGATGCAGGAGACCGAGACGGTCGCCGAGGTCACCCGGCGCCTCGAGTCCTTCGGCTACGAGACCCAGCGCATCGGCGGAGGCGTCGTGGGCGTCCTGGCGAACGGCGACGGACCGACCGTGTTGTTCCGTGCGGACATGGACGCGCTCCCGGTGGAGGAGCAGAGCGGCCTGCCGTACGCGTCGACGAAGACAGCCATCGACGCGGAGGGCAACCGGGTCCCCGTGTCGCACGTGTGCGGGCACGACATGCACGTGGTGGCCGGGCTCGGTGCGGCGTCGCTCCTCGCCGAGCGGCGCGACGAGTGGAGCGGCACCTACATCGCCCTGTTCCAACCCGGTGAGGAGACGGCCGCCGGTGCGAGGTCGATGGTCGACGACGGGCTGACCACGAAGGTCCCGACGCCCGACGTGGCCCTGGCCCAGCACGTGCTCACCGTCCCGGCTGCTGGAGAGGTGGGGACGACCTCCGGCCCGGTCCTCTCCACCGGCGCCTCGATGAAGGTCAAGGTGTTCGGCAAGGGGAGCCACGGCTCCATGCCGCACCTCGGCGTCGATCCCGTCGTGCTCGCCTCGACGATCGTCACCCGGCTGCAGACGATCGTCGCCCGCGAGCTGAGCCCCAGCGAGTTCGGCGTGGTCACCGTCGGCAGCCTGCAGACGGGCACCAAGGCGAACATCATCCCGGCCGACGCGACGATGCTCGTGAACATCCGGGCCTACGACACCGAGGTGCGGGAGAAGATCGTGGCGGCCATCGAACGGATCGTGCGGGCCGAGTGCGACGCTGCCCGGTCCCCGCAGCCACCCGAGATCGAGCTCTACGACGACTACCCGCTCACCGACAACGACGAGGATGTGACCTCCAAGGTCACGAGCGCCTTCATGGAGCACTTCGGCACGGATCGGGTCAAGCGCCTCGAGCCGATCCCGGCGTCGGAGGACTTCAGCGTGATCCCGGACGCGTTCGGCGTCCCGTACAGCTTCTGGGGCTTCGGAGGGTTCACCCCCGACCAGGAGGTGTACGCCAACCACAACCCGCGCTTCGCCCCTGCCATCCAACCGCCGCTCCGTACCGGCACCGAGGCCGCGGTCACCGCGGTCCTCGCCTACCTCGGCAAGGAGTCCTGAACATGAGCAGCACCGCAGCGACCACCACCGAGGAGACCGAGGCGGGCTTCCAGGGCAACGACAAGCTCCTGTTGGGGATCGTCCTCGCCGTCGTCACGTTCTGGCTGTTCGCCGGCAGTGCGGGCACCGTCGCCCCGTCGATCATGGACGACGTCAACTCCACCAAGGAGTACGTCGACGCGTCCTCGATGAACCTGGCCGTGTCGATCACGGCGCTGTTCTCGGGGCTCTTCATCGTGCTGATGGGCGGCCTGGCCGACCGGGTGGGCAGGGTGAAGATCACCCGGATCGGCATCGTCATCGGCGTGGTCGGCTCGGTGCTGCTCATCCTCGCCTCAGGAGGGGCTGCGCTCCCGCTGCTGCTCGGAGGCCGGGCGCTGCAGGGCTTCTCGGCGGCCTGCGTGATGCCGGCGACGATGGCGCTCGTCAAGACGTACTGGGACGGCGCTGCACGGCAGCGGGCGGTGTCGATGTGGTCGATCGGGTCGTGGGGTGGCTCGGGCCTCGCCGCGGTGTTCGGCGGCGGCGTCGTGAACTACGTCGGGTGGCGGGGGATCTTCGTCGCCTCGATCGTCGTGTCGGCGATCGCGTTCGTCCTCATCCTGGGGACGCCCGAGAGCAAGGTCGCCCAGAGCGGTCCCCGCCGGTCGTTCGACGTCTTGGGTCTCTGCCTCTTCGTCGTCGGCACGCTGGGCCTGATGATCGTGCTGCTCTTCGGCAGCAAGATCGGCTGGGGGAGCCTGACCGTGGTCGCGCTCGCCGCCGTGGCGATCGCAGCGTGGGTGGTCTTCGTCGTCGTCGAACGCCGCACGGCGAACCCGTTCATCGACTTCTCGCTGTTCTCCAACACCACCTTCACCGGCGCCACGATCTCGAACTTCCTGCTCAACGGCACGATCGGGATGCTGATCGTGTCGCAGCAGCTCATCCAGCTCGCCGCCGAGAAGGGCGACGGCACGCCGTACACCGCGTGGGACGCCGGCCTCCTCACCATCGGCTACGGCGTCACGATCATCGCCTTCATCCGCGTGGGCGAGAAGCTGCTCCAACGGCTGGGCCCGCGCCGCCCGATGATCTGGGGGACGCTGATCGTGGGCGTCGCCTGCCTGCTGCTGATGGCGACCAACCTGTTGATCTCCGACTACGTGATCCTGGCGATCATCGCCTACTGCCTGTTCGGCCTCGGGCTCGCGTTCTACGCGACCCCGTCCACCGACGCTGCGCTCGCCAACCTCCCCGCAGCCCAGGCCGGCTCCGGCGCCGGCATCTACAAGATGGCGTCGTCGCTCGGGAGCGCGATCGGCGCGGCCGT
>JBIQID010000213.1:0-2567 GCA_044508215.1 Actinomycetota bacterium
GGGCAGCGGTCCTGGGCGCGAACGACGGGATCGTGTCGACCGCAGCGCTCATGATGGGCGTCGCGGCTGCCCACGGCGGCTCGGTCGCGGTGATGACGGCCGGCCTCGCGGGACTGGTGGGCGGATCGCTGTCGATGGCGGCGGGGGAGTACGTGTCGGTTTCGTCCCAGCGCGACGCTGAGCGAGCGGATCTGGCCAAGGAGGAGGCGGAGCTGGCGGCCCACCCGGAGGCCGAGCTCCGGGAGCTCACCGAGATCTACATGCGCCGAGGTCTGGACCGCTCGCTCGCCCGAGAGGTGGCCGAGCAGCTCCACGACCACGATGCGCTCGGCGCCCACCTGCGCGACGAGCTCAACCTCGACCCGTCGGCGTTGAGCAGGCCCCTGCAGGCAGCCGCCGTCTCCGCTGTCTGGTTCGCTCTCGGGGCCGCGATCCCGCTGCTCGTCGGCGTCGTGTCGCCCCACGACGCGAGGGTCTGGACGGTCGGGCTCGTCGCCGTGGTCGCGTTGGCGGTGCTCGGCGTGGTCGGCGCCGTCATCGGCGGTGCGCAGGCGGGGCGGGCATCGATCCGCGTGGTGGTCGGGGGAGGCGCTGCGATGGCCCTCACCGCGCTGATCGGCGCCCTCGTCGGCACCCTCGGCTGACCCCATCCGCCTGGTCACATCCGGCTGGCCACATCCGGACAAGTTGAAGCTGTCCCTATTCGGGCGCGGGGGTCGACCAGATCTGGACAGCTACAACCTGTCCACATTCGCCGCCCACATCCGGACCAGTCCGCATCCGGACGCAGGATCCGGACAAGAACAACCGGTCCACATTCGGGCGCGGGGGTCGGCCTGATCTGGACGGGTTCAAGCTGTCCCGATTCGGGCGCGGGGGTCGGCCTGATCTGGACAAGTACAACCTGTCCACATTCGGGCGCGGGGGTCGCCAACATCCGGACGAGTTGAAGCTGTCCCGATTCGGGCGCGGGGGTCGGCCTGATCTGGACAAGTACAACCGGTCCCGATCCGGGCGCGGGGGTCGCCAACATCGGGACAAGTTGAAGTTGTCCCGATCTGGCGGGGTGGCGTCAGGCTTCGGCGAGGTCCTCGAGGGGAGGGCAGGAGCAGACGAGGTTGCGGTCGCCGTACGCGTTGTCGATGCGGGCGACGGGCGGCCAGTACTTCGACGCCGGGTCAACGCCGGGCGGGTGGCCGGCGAGCGAGCGCGGGTACGGACGGTCCCACTCGTCGGCGAGGAGGTCGGTGGCGGTGTGCGGAGCGAGGCGGAGCGGGCTCTCCTCGAGGGGCCACTCACCGGAGGCCACACGGTCGATCTCCGAGCGGATCTCGAGCATCGCGTCGCAGAAGCGGTCGAGCTCGTGCAGCGACTCGGACTCGGTGGGCTCGACCATCAGCGTGCCGGCGACCGGGAACGACATGGTCGGTGCGTGGAAGCCGTGGTCGATGAGCCGCTTCGCGATGTCCTCCGCGGTGACCCCGGTGGACTTCTCGATCGGCCGGATGTCGAGGATGCACTCGTGCGCCACGAGGCCGTGCCGACCCTTGTAGAGCACGGGGTAGGCGTCGCCCAGGCGGCGGGCGACGTAGTTGGCGGCGACGATCGCGCCCACCGTGGCATCCCGCAGTCCGTCGGGGCCCATCATCGCGATGTACGCCCACGAGATCGGGAGGATCGACGCCGAGCCCCACGGCGCAGCCGAGATCGCCCCCACACCGGAGCTCGGGCCGGCCTCGGAGCGCAGCCCGTGGTTCGGCAGGAACGGCGCGAGGTGCGCCTTGACGCCGATCGGCCCCACCCCCGGCCCGCCACCGCCGTGCGGGATGCAGAACGTCTTGTGCAGGTTCAGGTGGCTGACGTCCGCACCGAAGCTGCCCGGGCGGGCGAGCCCGACGAGCGCGTTCATGTTCGCCCCGTCGAGGTACACCTGGCCGCCCGCCCCGTGGACCAGGTCGCAGATCTCGACGATCGCCTCCTCGAACACCCCGTGCGTGGAGGGATACGTCACCATGAGCGCCGACAAGCGGTCACGATGCTCCTCGATCAGGCGTCGGAGGTCGTCGACGTCCACGTTGCCGTCGTCGTCGCACTTCACGACGAACACCCGCATCCCGGCCATGACCGCCGAGGCGGCGTTCGTGCCGTGCGCAGAGGCCGGGATCAGGCAGATGTCCCGTGCGACGTCGCCGCGACCGTGGTGGTAGGCGCGGATGGCGAGGAGGCCAGCGAGCTCGCCCTGGCTCCCGGCGTTCGGCTGCAGCGAGAAGGCGTCGTACCCGGTGATCTCGGCGAGCCACCGCTCCAAGTCGTCGAACAGTTCGAGGTAGCCCTGCGCCTGATCGATCGGCGCGAACGGGTGCAGCTCAGCGAAGCCCGGCCAGGTGATCGGCTCCATCTCGGCCGTGGCGTTGAGCTTCATGGTGCACGAGCCGAGCGGGATCATCGTGCGGTCGAGGGCCAGGTCGCGATCCGACAGGCGTCGGAGGTAGCGCAGCATCTCGGTCTCGGACCGGTACGCCGAGAAGTTGGGGTGCGTCAGGAACTCGGAGGTGCGGCGCAGCGCC
>JBIQID010000055.1:0-5357 GCA_044508215.1 Actinomycetota bacterium
CGGCTCCTTCGTCGTACCTGGCTCGCCGTCGTCCTGCTCGCCGCGGGTGCGGTGTTCGCGGCATGTTCGTCGGGCGACGACGGCCCCACGCTCGAGGGCGCAGCGGGGGAGGGGCAGGAGCTCATGGGATCGAAGGGGTGCATGGGCTGCCACAGCGTGGACGGCTCCCGCCGCACCGGTCCGCCGCTGAACGGCCTGCCCGGTTCCGAGGTCGAGCTGTCCGACGGGAGCACCGTCACCGCCGATCGGGACTACATCGCCGAGTCGATCCGGGACCCAGGCGCCAAGCAGGTGGACGGCTACTCGGCCCGGATGCCCACCTACGACCTCACCGACGACGAGATCGACAAGATCATCGCCTACCTCGACTCGTTCTAGAGAGCGACCGTGCCGGTCGGAGCCGGCAGATCGGCCGTTACCCTGTCCAGTCGGGACGACCGTCGGGAGGGCCGTCGGCAGCGCCCACCACGGGGAGGTCAGTTGTGGCGCTCGATGCGTTCACCCCAGAGCAGGCGGCCGTCGCCGAGCAGCTCGCGAAGCTGAAGGCCGAGGCCGGGAGCCACTCGCCCAGCCTGCTGACGCTGCGCGAGGAGATGCCGGACCTGTCCATCGAGGTGGACGCCTGCTTCATCTCGAACCCGTACGCCACCCAGCTGTTCTTGGACCACCTGCAGCGTGAGCTGATCGACACGGGCACGATCCGGGACGTGCTCGAGTTCTATCCGTCGCAGAACCAGGTGATCGCGGCGCTGCTCGCCGAGCACCTGGGCATCGGGCCCGAGTGGGTGTTCGTCGGCAACGGCGCCATCGAGATCATCCAGGCAGCGGTCCACAACTTCGCGAAGCGGCGTGTGCTCGTGAACCTGCCGACGTTCTCGAGCTACTACGAGTTCGCCGATGGTCGGGTCGACGTGGCGTTCCACACGCTCTCGAAGGAGGAGGAGTTCCGCCTCGACCCCGAGGTGTACCTGGCGAAGGTCCGCGAGGTCGACCCCGACCTCGTCGTGCTGATCAACCCGAACAACCCCGACGGGTCGTACATCCCCCACGAGGACCTGCTCACGATCCTGGACGGCGTGCCACCCGACGTGACCGTGCTGGTCGACGAGAGCTTCATCCACTTCGCGTTCGAGGACATGAACCTCGACATCCGGTCGGTGGTCGACCAGGTGGCCCACCACCCGAACCTCGTCGTGGTGAAGTCGATGTCGAAGGACTTCGGCATCGCCGGCGTCCGCGCGGGCTACGCGGTGATGCACCCGGAGCGGATCGCTGCCCTGCTGGCCGACGGCTTCCTCTGGAACAGCAACGGGCTGGCCGAGTACTTCTTCCGCCTCTACTGCCGCGACGACTTCGTGGCCGAGTACGACGTGGTGCGCAAGCAGTACATCCTCGAGACGCAGCTGTTCTACCGGCAGCTCGCCAAGGTGCCGGGTGTGCGGGTGTACCCGTCGATGGCGAACTTCGCGCTGGTCGAGATGCCACCTGGCGTGACCGCCGACGACGTCACCCAGCACCTGCTGGTGCGCCACGGCGTGTACGTGCGCACCTGCTCCGACAAGCGGGGCCTCGACGGCGAGTTCCTCCGGATCGCCTCGCGCGGGCTGCGCGACAACCAGCGGATCATCGACGCGCTCGTCGACGTGTTGGGCTGAGCCGCCGTGGCTCCCTCCGTGAAGCGGCTGGTGTGGAAGGCCGTCCACGCGCTCGCGGCGCTGGTCGGCCGGCTGCAGGGCGAGCTGGTGGCCAGGGCCCACCGTGGGCGTCCCCTGTTCGTGCTCGACCTCGACAACACGCTCGCCGACACCTGGCCGTCGTACCTGGAGGACCACGCGGGGGAGCGGGCACGGCTGGCCGGGCTCGCCCCGCTCGCCGGGATGGTCGACGCCACCCACGGCGAGGCGCAGCGGAAAGGCGCCGGCACGGTCGTGCTGTCGCACCGCGCGGTGTGGCACTGGCCGGTGACCCGTCGGTGGCTGCGGCGCCACGGGATCCGCCTGCGGTGGTACGAGCTGGTGCTGGTCGCCGACCCTGCCCACAAGGTCGCCCACCTCCGCCGCTGGTGCCGGGCCGGCTGTGACGTCGTCTACTGGGACGACCTCACCCACGGCACGGAGCACGGCCGCGAGCAGCGGTACGACGCCGTCGTCTCTGCGGTGGCGAAGCTGCCGCTCACCCACCACGGCGCGGACGAGATCGCAGCGATCGTGTCGGAGGCGGACCCCGAGCGGGCGGCCCGGGTGGCGACGTTGCTCGAGTCGGCCGGCGTCGCGCGTGCGGACGGTTCGGCGGACGGCCCCGCGGACGGTTCGGCGGGTGGTGGGGCAGCGGGCGGCCGTCCGGACGGCCAGTAGTGTCCCGAGCCGTGACGAAGGTGGCGTCGTACGTTCCGGACCCGGTTCGAAAGGTCTGGGACCAGGCCCGCAAGCGGCTGTTCCTCCTGTGGGACCTCCTGCGCGAGGTGCCGTGGGGCCGGGTCCGCAAGCACCACGACAAGAGCGCCACGACGGTCGTGTGGATCCACCACCGCTATCCGGCGACCTGGCTGCACTACCTGCTCCGCGAGGACACCATCCTGAAGGACCTCGCCCTGGTGGTGGGCCTGGCGCGGGCCGGCGTGCCCTTCCGGATCGTCACCGGTCGCAAGATCCACCAGGTGCGGGACGCCACGGTGCTCTGGACGATCCACCCCTACAACCCGGACCGCAACCCCAACTACGCGGAGGGGATGCTCGGCGCGGTCCGCCGGATCGAGGACGCCGGCAACACCCTGTACCCCTCCTCCGACGAGGCGGAGTGGTGGGAGAACAAGGTCTTCATGCACGCCCGCTTCGAGGAGCTGGGCGTTCCGTCGCCCCGGACCATCGTCGACCGGCCCTCGGGCGACCTGTCGCTCGTCGCCCCGGACGGGACCGAGCTGGGCTTCCCGCTGCTCGTGAAGGAGCCGCACAGCCAGGGCTCGGCCGGGCTCCACAAGGTCGGGTCGCTCGAGGAGCTGCGACGCCTCCGAGCCGACCTGCTGCGGCGTGGCGAGACCGAGCTGCTCCTGCAGGAGCTGGTCGACATGGGCCGCGACCTGCGGGTCACGATGGTCGGCGACCGGGTGGTCCACCACTACTTCCGCATCAACACCTCCGACGAGTGGCAGCCCACATCCACCCGCCGAGGCAGCCAGGTGGACTTCGTGACCTTTCCGGAGAAGTGGCGTCAGAGGATCGCGGACGTGTTCAGGTCCACCGGGATGCGGACCGGCGCCTTCGACATCTGCTGGCGTGGGGACGACCTCGACGGCGAGCCGCTGTTCCTCGAGGTGTCGCCCTCCTACACGCCGAACCCACCGCCGCCGCTGGCTTTCGCGGACCGTCCGTACTACGAGTTCAAGAAGCAGCTGACCGGACCGGACAGCTTCGGCACCGCATTCGTGCGGGTCGTGTTCGACATCCAGGCGCAGGTCCTCCGTGAGTGGGGGATCACCCACGACGAGACCTGACCTGGACGGCCAAGACCCCGGTTCTGTCCTGCAGGGTGCGACGGAACTGTCGCTTCCTGCAGGACAGAACCGGTGTTCTGCCAGGAGAAGAGGGGGCAACCGATGAAGTTCGGCGTCAAGACCGCACCGCAGATGACCACGTGGGAGGCGATGCTCGACGTGTGGCGGGCGGCCGACGGGATCGACCTGTTCGAGTCGGCGTGGAACTTCGACCACTTCGAGCCGATCCTCGACAAGCCCCGCAACGGCCCGTGCCTCGAGGGGTGGTCGAGCCTCGCCGCGCTCGCAGCGGCGACCAGCCGGATCCGTGTGGGCTGCATGGTCACCGGCGTCCCGTACCGCCACGCCGCCGTCGTGGCGAAGATGGCGGCCACCGTCGACCACATCAGCGGCGGTCGTCTGGAGCTGGGCCTCGGCGCCGGATGGAACCAGGCGGAGGCGGACGCCTACGGCATCGAGCTGCCGCCGCTGCGGGAACGGTTCGACCGGTTCGACGCCGCCTGCGAAGCGATCATCGGGCTCCTCACCCAGCCGCAGTTCACCTTCTCCGGGCCGGGGGTCACCCTCACCGACGCGTACTGCGAGCCCAAGCCGATCCAGCAGCCGCACCCGCCGATCACCATCGGAGGCGACGGTGAGAAGCGGACGCTGCGTGCGGTCGCCCGGTACGCCCAGCGTTGGAACACGCCGTTCACCACGCCCGAGCTCCTGGCGCACAAGCAGGAGGTCCTCGCCCGGCACTGCGCGGACATCGGGCGCGACCCCTCGGAGATCACGATCACCGCGCAGCTGATCCACGACCCGGCGAACGGCCCCGCCGCCACGGCGGAGGCGGCATCGGCGCTCGCGGAGGCAGGCTGCGAGATCGCCGTGGTCTACCTGCCCGAGACCCACCACAACGCCGCCGAGCTCGAGCGGGTGGCCGAGGCGCTCCGCGACGTCTGACCGCCCCTGCTGCCGCCGCCCCTGCCGCCATCGCCCGTTCTGTCCTGCGTCGTGCGACGGAAGTGTCGCACCCGGCAGGACAGAACGGGATGGGGTGGGCTCCTAGGGTGGTCGGGTGGCTGAGCCAGAGGAGACCCAGCAGGTCACCGTCTACGACTTCGTGGGCGGCATGCCGTTCTTCGAGGAGCTGGTCGACCGCTTCTACCAGCGGGTGGAGGCCGACCCGGTACTGCTCGAGCTGTACCCGGAGCAGCACGACCTCGGCCCCGCCCGGGAGCGCCTGGCGCTCTTCCTCGCCCAGTACTGGGGCGGGCCGACGACCTACAGCGACAACCGGGGCCACCCCCGCCTGCGGATGCGGCACGTGCCCTTCACGATCGGCCAGCGCGAGCGGGACCACTGGGTGGCGGCGATGACCGAGGCGCTCGACGAGATGGGACCGCCCGACATCGTCCGCGAGCGGTTCGACGCCTACTTCGCCATGTCCGCCGACGCGATGGTGAACCAGGGCTGACCTGGCACAGAGCGCCCCCGTCGCAGTGGGCGTTCAGCTCGTCGCAGGCTGGAACAGCTCGATGAAGTTCCCCGAGGGGTCGATCGCGAGGACCTGAGACCCGCCCGGGCCGGCCACCACGTCGTTGCGGAACCGGACCCCGCTGGCGGACAGCCGATCGATCTCGGCCTCGATGTCGTCGACGATGAAGTGGATGCGGTTCCACCCTCCGGGCTTCGGCTGCTCACCGTCCGGCATCGGGAGGGCAGCCGAGCTGCGGGGGCCGGAGAGCAGCAGCCGCAGTGGGCCGCGGCGGACGTCGGCGAACGCGGGGAACACGTTGAGCGGCTCGAAGTCGAAGTGCGTGCAGTAGAAGTCGACGCTGGCGTCGACGTCGTCCACCAGCACTCGGACGTGGACCGTCGGCTC
>JBIQID010000055.1:5457-19286 GCA_044508215.1 Actinomycetota bacterium
GGTGAGGTCGTGGTGGACTGACCCGACCGCCGTCGGAGAGGAACCGCCCCGTGCACCGTGACCCCCAGATCACCGAACGCCGCGTGCTCATGGCGCAGCTGCGTTGGGTCAACCCGAACTGCTGGTCGCTGAAGGCGCCGTTCGAGGTCGAGGCGTGGGAGGTGCCGGGCGACGGCTCGGGGAGGCCAGGCGAACCGGTCCCCGTCACCGAGGCGCTGGCCGCCGAGTTCACCCCGACCGGCCCAGGACAGCCCTGGGGCCCGCCCTGGGGCACCACCTGGTTCCGCCTCCGGGGCACCGTGCCGCCCGAGATGGAGGGCCGCCCGGTGGAGGCGATCCTCGACCTCGGCTTCGACTGGACGGGTCCCGGGTTCCAGGCCGAGGGGATGGTCTGGCGACAGAGCGCGGACGGCAGCTGGTCCGCCGAGCGTGGCCTCCACCCGCGCAACCACCGGTTCCGCATCGCCGACAAGGCGGTCGCCGGCGAGCAGGTCGAGCTCCTGGTCGAGGCCGCCTCGAACCCGTCGCTGATCGCGGGCCTGCCGGACCCCAACCACGACGTCCTCACCGCGCCCCGCGACCCCCGGTACGTGCTCGGCGAACTGGCCCTCGGCGTGATCGAGCTGGACGTGTGGCACCTCCACCACGACCTGAACATCGTGAACGGCCTGTACCGGAACCTGCCCGAGGCGGACGTCCGCCGGATCGAGATCCTGGCCGCGCTCGACAGCGCGATCGACTGCCTCGACCCCGCGGACGTCCCCGGCACCGCCGCTGCCGCGAGGGAGGCCCTCGCCCCCATCCTCGAGCGGCGGGCGGCGTCGTCGGCGCACAAGATCACCGCGGTCGGCCACGCCCACATCGACACCGCCTGGCTGTGGCCGATCCGCGAGACCAAGCGGAAGTGCGCCCGCACGTTCTCCAACGTCCTCCGCCTCATGGAGGAGGAGCCGGATCTCGTCTTCGCCTGCTCCCAGGCCCAGCAGTACGAGTGGATCCGCGAGGAGCACCCCGAGATCTTCGAAGGGATCCGGCAGCGGACCGCGGAGGGCCGGTGGGTGCCCGTCGGGGGCATGTGGGTGGAGGCCGACGGCAACGTGCCGGGCGGCGAGGCGATGCTCCGCCAGCTGCTCGTGGGCCAGCGGTGGTTCCGCGAGCACCTCGGGGTCACCTGCACCGAGGTGTGGATCCCCGACGTGTTCGGCTACCCGGCCGGGATGCCGCAGATCTACCGCCACGGCGGCTGCGAGCGGTTCCTCACCCAGAAGCTGTCGTGGAACCGCACCAACCGCTTCCCGCACCACACCTTCTGGTGGGAGGGCCTCGACGGCAGCCGGGTGTACACGCACTTCCCGCCAGTCGAGACGTACAACGCCACCTTCGACCCGTCCGAGCTGGCGCACGCGGTGAAGACCTTCACCGACCACGGCGCCTCCACCCGGTCGCTCATGCCGTTCGGGTACGGCGACGGTGGCGGCGGACCCACCCGGGACATGCTCGAGCAGTACCGCCGCACCCGTGACCTCGACGGGCTGCCGAAGGTGGAGATGGGCTCCCCCGAGCAGTTCTTCGACGACGTGATCGCCGAGCACCCGGACCCGCCGGTGTGGGTGGGCGAGCTGTACTTCGAGATGCACCGCGGCACCTACACGTCGCAGGCGCGCACGAAGGTGGGCAACCGCCGCAACGAGCGGAACCTCCGCGAGGCCGAGCTCTGGTCGGTCCTGGCCACCACGCTGGGCATCGGCGACTACCCGGCCGAGCGGCTGGCCGATCTGTGGCGGACGGTCCTCACCCTCCAGTTCCACGACATCCTCCCGGGGTCCTCGATCGGCTGGGTGCACCGGGAGGCGGAGGCGACCCACGCCGAGGTGGAGGCCGAGCTGGACGAGATCGTCGGCGCAGCGCTGACGGCCGTCGCCGAGCGGGCCGGCACCGCGGTGGTCGCGAACGCCGCGCCGCACGACCGCGACGAGGTCGTGGTGCTCGACGCGCTCCCCGACGGGGTGGACCCGCAGCACGTCCAGGCCCTGTCAGACGGACGCACCGCGGTGCGGGTCGCCGTGCCCGCCCTCGGCGCCGCGGCGCTCGAGCCGCTGGTGGCCGAGCAGCCCGCCACCGCCCGCGCCACGGACGAGGGCGCGGTGCTCGACAACGGGCTCGTGCGGGTCGAGGTGGGACCGGCGGGCGAGGTGACCTCCCTCGTCCACGCCGCGACCGGACGCGACGCCATCGCCCCGGGGCAGGCGGGGAACCGCTGGATCATCCACCGCGACCACCCCATCGAGTACGACGCGTGGGACATCGAGGAGTACGACCGGCGCAGTCCTCGCCACCTCGACGAGGTGGAGTCGGTGGAGGTCGTGGAGACCGGCCCGCTCGTGGCGTCCGTCCGCGTCGTCCGACGGTTCGACTCGTCCCGAACCACCGAGACCATCACGCTCCGGGCGGGCAGCGAGCGCGTGGACGTCTCCGTGGACCTCGACTGGCAGGAGCGGCACCGCCTCCTGAAGGTGGAGTGGCCGGTCGACGTGCTGACCACCGAGGTGGTCCGCCACGTGCAGTTCGGCCACCACTCGACGCCGGTCCACCGCAACACGTCGTGGGACCAGGCCCGGTTCGAGCTGTGCGCCCACCACTGGATCGACGTCGGCGAGGCAGGCTTCGGGGTGTCGCTCCTCAACGACGGTCGCTACGGCCACGACGTGAGCCGGGACCGCGACGAGACCGGCCGTGCCTTCACCACCATGCGCCTCACGGTGGCGAAGGGCGCCGACTACCCCGATCCCGAGGCCGATCGGGGCCGCCACACGTTCACGTACGCGGTGCTCCCACACGCCGGCGACGTCGTGTCGGCGGGCGTGGTGGCCGAGGGCTACCGGCTCAACACGCCGGTCCGCGTCGCCGGCCCGGCCGCCACGAGCGGGCGCGCCGGCTCAGGAGCCGTCCCGGCGCCGATCGTCACCGTCGACCACCCCGCCGTGGTCGTGGAGGCCGTGAAGCTGGCCGAGGACGGCTCCGGCGACGTCATCGTCCGCTGCTACGAGTCGTCCGGCGGCCGGGCGGAGGCGACGCTCACGGCCGCCGTCCCGTTCGGCGCTGCCCGCCTCACCGATGCACTCGAGGACGGTCAGCCGCCCCAGCCGGCCCCCGAGCTCGACGTCGCCGGACGTTCGCTGCACCTGCGGCTGTCGCCCTTCCAGATCGCGACCGTCCGCCTCTCGACGCAGGACGCAACGTGAGCGGGCGGGCCTGGGACGCGGAGAGCTACGACCGCGTCGGTGGCCCCATGACCGACATGGCGCGGGCCGTGCTCGACCGCCTGCACCTCCGCGGGGACGAGATGGTCCTCGACGCCGGCTGCGGGACGGGTCGGGTGTCGGCGCTCCTCCTCGAGCGGCTCCCCCACGGGCGGGTCATCGCGGTCGACGCCGATCCGGAGATGGTCCGGGTCGCGCGGAGCAACCTGGGGGACCGGGTGGCCGTCCACCAGGCCGACCTCGCGCACCTGGACCTCGGCGAGCCGGTCGACGCGGTGCTCTCGACCGCCACCTTCCACTGGGTGCTCGACCACGCAGCGCTGTTCCGCTCCCTCCACCGCGCGCTCCGCCCGGGAGGGCGGCTGGTCGCCCAGTGCGGCGGGGAGGGGAACATCGCTGCGCTGCGGGCGGCGGGCGACGCCGTGGCCGCCGACGCCACGTTCCGCGGACACTTCGACGGTTGGACCGCGCCCTGGTACTACGCGGGACCCGACGAGACCGCCGAGCGCCTCGCCGCCGCAGGCTTCGAGGACGTCCGCGTCTGGCTCGAGCCCTGGCCGGTCACGCCCGACGATCCCGCCGAGTACGTCGCCACGGTCACGATGGGCGCCCAGGTGCAGCGCCTGCCGGATGCGTTGCGAGACCCCTACGTGCAGGCCGTCCTCGACCGTGTCCCCGAGCCGTTCACCGTCGACTACGTGCGCCTGAACATCGACGCCCGCCGTCCCGGGGGCTGACGCTCGGAGGGCGGCGGGAACGGTCGCCTGCCAGTACGGGTAGGGTCGCACGTGCTCCCGCGGGACCGCTGTCGAGCGGTCGAGCCCGTGCGGGACACCGATCAGGAAGGACCACCGATGGCGTTCGAACTTCCCCCTCTGCCCTACGAGATGGATGCGCTGGCACCCCACATCTCGAAGGAGACGCTGGAGTACCACTACGGCAAGCACCACCAGGCGTACGTGACCAACCTCAACAAGCTCGTCGCAGGGACGGACGACGAGAACAAGTCCCTCGAAGAGGTGATCATGGGCGCCGAGGGCGGCCTCTTCAACAACGCCGCCCAGGTGTGGAACCACACCTTCTACTGGAACTGCATGCGCAACGGTGGCGGCGGCGCCCCCTCCGGCGAGGTGGCCGACAAGATCAACTCCGCCTTCGGCTCCTACGACGAGTTCCGCTCGAAGTTCGCCGAGGCGGCCACCACGCAGTTCGGCTCCGGCTGGGCGTGGCTCGTCGACGACGGGTCGAAGCTCGACATCGTGAAGACCGCCAACGCCGACCTCCCGATGCGGCACAGCCAGAAGGCGCTCCTCACCATCGACGTGTGGGAGCACGCCTACTACATCGACTTCCGCAACGCCCGCCCCAACTACATCGAGACCTTCCTCGATCACCTCCTGAACTGGGACTACGTCGCCCAGAACATGGCGGGCTGACGCCATGGGGCGACGCTTCGAGATCGTTCGGCGGCTCGAAGCGTCGCCAGAGGCGGTCTGGTCGGCTGTGTCGGACCACGGGTCCTACAGCCGATGGACCCTGATCAACACCTCACGCCTCGAGGAGGAGGGCCAACCGCACCGCGACGGTGTGGGGGCCCTCCGCTTCCTCGGCGTGGGGAACGCCGGTGCACGGGAGCGCGTGGTGGCCTTCGACCCGCCCGCCCACCTCGCCTACCGCCTCGAGAGCGGCGTCCCGGTGAAGGGCTACCAGGCGGAGGTCCGGCTGACCCCGGCCGACGGTGGCGGCACCGACCTCGTCTGGTCGGGCTCGTTCGACTCCGCACCGCCGGGCACGGCGTGGTTCTTCGCCCGTGCGTTCAAGGCCGTGGTGACGCACTTCGTCGACCGGCTCGAGCGCCTCGGCCCGACCGTGGCCTCGTGAGGGGGTAGCGCTCCGTGCGGTTCACGGTGCCGCTCCCGATGATGCCGTCGCACCACTACGTGCCGATGGCGAAGGCGGCGGAGGAGCACGGCTTCGATTCGATCGCGGTGCCCGACTCGGTGTTCTTCCCGGAGACGGTCAGCGGCGACTACCCCTTCACCGACGGCGGGGAGCGGTGGTGGGCGCCGGAGACGCCGTTCGTCGACCCGTTCGTGGCGATCGCCGCGATGGGAGCGGTCACCGAACGCATCACGTTCCTGACGAACGTCCTGAAGCTGCCGCTGCGCAGCCCCCTGCTGGTGGCGAAGCAGGTCTCGTCCCTGGCGTCGATCACCGGGGACCGGTTCCGGCTGGGCGTCGGCGTGTCGTGGATGCCCGAGGAGTTCTCGTGGACCGGCACCGACATGCGCACCCGCGGAGCGCGGACCGACGAGGCGATCGACATCATCCGGTCGGTGTGCGCCGGTGGTGGACCGCAGTGGGTGGAGCACCAGGGGGAGCACCACCAGTTCGACCGGCTCATGATCTCGCCCGCACCGGAGCTGCCGCTCCAGATCCTGGTGGGCGGCCACAGCGATGTGGCGATGCGGCGGGCGGTGCGCAACGACGGGTGGATCTCGGCGAACTGCACGGAAGCCCAGCTGGGCGAGCTGCTCGCTCGGCTGAAGGGCCACCTCGCGGACGCCGGGCGTGCACCCGGTGAAGGCTTCGAGGTGAACGCGCTCGCCGTCGACGTGTTCGACGTGGACGGGTTCCGGCGGCTCGAGGAGCTGGGTGTCACCGACGTGCAGGTGGTCCCGTGGTTCTTCTACGGCGGCGACCCCAACGCCCTCGACGTGCAGGTCGACTCCCTCGCCCGCTTCGCCGACGAGGTCGCCTCCCGCATGGGGTGAGGGGCGCGAGCGCTCGGCAACAGCGGCGGATGCTCACATGAGCTCGGGCCGAGGTGTCACCGTCGCTCGACGGATGAAGGTGGAGCGGTGGCCGAACGGCAGCTCCTGCCCGGCCGGGTAGGCGTGGTACGCCACGAGCAGCCGTCCTTCGGGGTCGTGGAAGAAGGAGAGCCCGCCCGGTCCGGTGAGGTCGCCGCGGCTCGACAGCCACGGGCCCCGGTCGGTGGACGAGCACGGGCCCAGCGGCGTGAGGCAGCGGGCGATCCCGGTGGAGTAGGTGGGCAGTCGCCAGTCGCCGGCGGAGTACGCCAGCACGAACGCCTCCCCATCCGAGACCATCGACGGGTTCTCGAGGAACCAGGTCTCCCAGGGATGCTGCATCTTGAGCATCGGGACGGGCGGTCCGCCCGGTTGGCCGGTGGGGGTGAGGGCCATCCCCCAGATCGGGGTGCTGGTCCCGCCGAACGCCATGTGCAGGTACGCCCGGCCCCCGGCTCCGATGAAGATCGACGGGTCGAGCGCTCCGTGCAGTCCCCTGAGGCCGCAGGTGACCGGCTGGGGGTCGGGGACGTACGGCCCCTCCGGTCGCTCCGAGACGGCGCGGCCGATGCACTCGGCGTTCGGGGGGTCGGGCGGCTCGGGGCGCTTCGCGGCGAAGAACATCACGAACTGCTCACCGAAGCGTGCTGCAGTGGGCGCCCAGATGCCGACTCCGGGCACCGCCCACGGCGGGTCCTCCGCGAGGGCATCGATCCGGACGCGTGCCGATGAGCCCTCGGCCACCGTGAGACCGGGGGTCCCGTCGTCGTGTTCCCGGAGGTCGCTCGCCGGGATCACCGCCACCGGTGTGCGCATGTACTGGGCGGAGGTGGAGAAGGCGTAGTAGGTGTCGCCCTCCACCAGGACGAACGGGTCCGGTGCGTCGGGGATGGCCAGCCGGCCCAGGTGCTTCGGTGACCTGAACGACACGGGCAGCCCCGCCGGCTGGGTCGGTCGAGGACGTGCCAGCCGGGTGGTGATGCGGCACGTTCCGCGGCGGTCCCGGGTCTGGCCCTTCGGACACCACCGCTCGACCTCGGCTGCGGTCTCGAGGTCCGGTGGGGCGACGGCGGTGTCCTCCGAGGTCACCTCCGCCACGACCTCCTCCTCGAGCGCCCCGGTGTCGGGGATCGGCACCTCCGGGATCGGAGGACCCTCCGTCGGTGGCTCGTCGTCGCTGCGACCCTGCCACCACGCCGTGAGCGTCGCGACGGCGAGGACGAACGCCAAGAGCCCCACCGGTCGCCTGAGCCGGGGCCGGCCGGTCCGTTCGCTGTTGCTGTCTCCAGGGTTTGGTTCGCTGCCGCTCGGTGACACCTGGGTGCCGTGCACGGCGATCTCCCTTCGCACGATCTCGGCTCAATTGCAGTGCATGCCTTAGATGAGTAGAACGGTCTACATGTGGAGGCGTGCTGGCGGCAAGGAGAGAAGAGGGGCTCGGGCCACGGAGGCCGGAGCCACCCTCGTGGAGATGCTCGTGGTCGTCGCGCTCCTCGGCGTCGTTGCCGGTGTCGTGCTCCTTCGCCCGTCGCGGTCGCTCGACAACGCCGTCGTGACGGCGTGCCAGGCCGAGCTCGACGTGGTCGAGAAGGCGGTCCGCGCGGCGAACCTCTCACACCAGCCGGCGGACCCGGAGGAGCACTACGACGGCGAGGTGCGGTGGTTCGGGTGGTCGGGTGCGCCCGGCAACTGGACGATCAACGCCGTCGGGCCGGTGCCGTTCGGCTGCTGACCGCCGACCGCCGACCGCCGACCGCCGAGCGACCGCCGACCGCCCACCGCCGAGTCGCCCGGCGACTCGGTCACCTCTCGCCGGAGAGCATCGCCCGGGCCCGCGCCGCGACTTCGGACGGGTCGGACCTCACGTCGTTCCCGTCGACCACGAGGTCGGCACGCTCCGCGAGGTCGTCGAGCAGCGCTGTCACGCGCTCCAGCCTCCACCGGACGTACCGCTCGGTCACCTCGGGGCGGTGCCGGTGCGAGTGGCGGGCCCGTTCAGCCACGGTCTCCTGCACGAGGCGGCCGGCCGCCTGCGCCCTCGCGTCCTGGTCGTCGGCGACCACCACCAGGCGCGTCGAGGTCCGCTCGACGCCCACCCAGCACCAGGCGAGACCTCCGGTGACCCGTCCGGCGACCGGTGGAGCCGGCAGCAGCGCCCGTCGCCCGTCGAGCCACTCGGCGAAGTCGGGCACGTGCCATCGCAGCTCCCAGGACGGATCGGCCAGGTGGTGGCGCCATGCAGCGGCGTCGTCCTCGGCAGCGAGGGGAGCGCTCCGCTCGGCCGTGGCGCCCAGCGCCCGGAGCAGACCTCCGGCCGCGCCGTAGGGAACGCCCACCACCACCAGCTCCGGCACAGCGGGGGAGGAGGGGGGATCGTCCGCGGCGGCTCGGCGCACCAGCGCGTCGATCAGTTCGTCGCGAGCTGAGCGACGCCCGTCGAGGGTGAGCTCTGCCTGTTCCTCGAGCGCAGCGGTGAGGATCGCGAGCGGCTCCACGAGGTCGGCGGCGGGGAGGTCGCTCCGGCCGGCGCGCTGCATCGCTGCCACCACCACCCGAGCGTCCTCGATGGGCAGCGTCTTCGCCGCGAGCGCAGCCCGGAGGCGACCTCGGCGCTGCGACCCGGACCCGTGCTCCACGTCTCGGAACCTAGTGACCACGAGCTGCGGTCGAGCCCCGGCGGTCGTCGCCCCGGCGATCCTCTGGCAGGCTGGGCAGCATGTCGGACGCGCCCTCCCACGCCGGCCAGGCCTACCTCGTGCACCCCGCGGGCGGAGCTGGGTCCGGGCCGGGCGTCCTCGTGCTCCACTCGTGGTGGGGCCTGACCAGCGGGGTGAAGCAGTGGTGCGACCGCCTGGCAGATGAGGGCTACGTCGTCCTGGCCCCGGACCTGATGGAGGGGAACCGCCCGGAGACGTCCGCCGAAGCCGAGCTGGAGCTGGGCCGGTCGGACCCGAACGTCACGGCTGCGCTCGTGCTGTCGAGCATCGTGGCGCTCCGTTCGCAGATCGACGAGCCGCAGCGGCCGGTGAGCATCGTGGGCTTCTCGATGGGCGCCTCGTGGGCGCTGTGGGCGGCCACCCGGCAGCCCGACTCGGTCGACGGGGTCGTCGCCTACTACGGCACCCAGCACATCGACTTCGCCGACCTCACGGCCCCGGTGCTCGGCCACTTCGGCTCGGACGACGAGATCGTCAGCCGCGACGAGCTGGTCGAGATGCACGCACACCTGCTCCTCCTCGAACGGGACGTCGAGGTCTTCGACTACGAGGGGAAGGCCCACTTCTTCGCCGAGTCCGACGTGGCCGATGCCTACGACGAGGACGCGGCCGAGCTGGCCTGGGAGAGGACGATCGCCTTCCTCGGTGGCATCGCCGGCGCCCGCAGACGCCCCTCTATGGAATAGGCCTAATGGCACGGCGTCGGGCGGTTCGCTCAGGTGAGACGCCCGTCACGACGATGCAGCTGAGGTGAACCGCTCCCTGCACTGCGGCCGCACCACGGTCCCGTTCCTCGTCGTCGCCATGGTGGCGTTGAGCAGCTGCCTGCCATCGCCACCCCCGTCGATCCCCCAGCCGCCCTCGCCTCCACCCGCACCGGCCGCGCCGACGACGACTGCGCCGAAGCCGAAGCCCACGACGACGGTGGCCCCCACCACCACGGTGCCCGCGCCGGAGGTGTGCGGCAGCGGTCCGTCGAGCCTCTCGGTGCAGCGGCCGGTCGCCCTCGAGTCGATCGACGAGCCGATCACCGAGCTGATCGCCGAGCCGATCGACGAGGCGGCACTCGAGCTCGCTGCGCTGGAAGCCGACGGCGACCCGGTCGCGATCACCGCTGTCGACTCGGCGGGTCGCCCCACCGTCCACCAGGTGACCGCCGAGGACCCCGCCGAGCTCCAGGACGAGCTGTTGGAGGTCACCGGATCGCTCGCTGACGCCGGGCACCGGGTGGTGGCGGTCGAGACCGACCAGCCCGTCGCTGCGTTCGGAGCGCCGGACCCGCACCGGGTGGTGCAGTGGCCGCTCGACCGGCTGCCATACGAGTCGCTCTGGTCCACGGCGGACGGGACCGGTGTCTGCGTGGCCGTGCTCGACAACGGCATCCAACGTGACCACCCCGACCTCGCCGGCGCCGTCGTGGGAGGGACCAACCAGACCGACGAGGCGCTCGGCACCGGCGCCGACCACGCCACCCACGTGGCCGGGGTGATCGCCGCGACGCCCTCGAACGGCCTCGGGGTGAGCGGCGCAGCGCCCGGCGTGAGCCTCCTCGACGTGAAGGTGCTTCGTGCCGCCACCGGCACCGGCTACGACTCGTGGGTCGCGGCCGGCATCGCCTGGGCGGTGGACCACGGCGCCCAGGTCGTGAACCTCTCGCTCGGCTCTCGCTGCGCGCCCGCGACCCCGTGCGCTTCGGCGGCGATGAGCGTCGCGCTCGACTACGCCGAGTCGAACGGGGTCCTGGTGGTCGCTGCTGCCGGCAACGACGGCGACCCCGACGACCCGCCGGAGAACCCCAAGCACAACTGGTGGAGCTGGCCGGCGGCCTTCGAGTGGCCGGTTGCCGTGGCCTCCACGAGGATCGGTGATCTCCGGTCGCCCAGCTCGACGCAGGCGCCGTACATCGACGTGGCCGCCCCCGGGGACCTCGTCGCCTCCACGATCGCGGAGAGCAGCTACGCCTACATGACCGGAACGTCGATGGCGACGCCCTACGTGAGCGCCCTCGCCGCGATCCTCTGGTCGGCTCGTCCGCACGAGACGGCGTCGGACATCCGGACCCGCATCACCTCCAACGTGGAGGACATCGGGGCGCCTGGATGGGACGTTGAGTTCGGCCAGGGTCTGATCGACCCCGGCGCGGCGATGGACTGACCGGCTACCAGAGCTCGTCGGTGTAGCGGTCCGTCCCCACCACCGTCGGGATGAACCCGGCAGCCAGCGTGACGGTACCCAGGCCGGCGCCTTCGATCGCGGCGCAGTGGGCCTGCACCAGCGGCCAGGCCTCCTCGGGATCCACCTCGAGGAACAGCAGCTGCATGGTCCGTGCCGGCGTTCCGGGGCCCGACCCGAGCTTCATCGGCGCCTGCTGGCCCTCCGGGATGCGGGGGATGATCGGTCGCCACGTGGACGAGATCGCCACCGGTGAACCGGCGCCCAGCAGGTAGCCACGCCCCTCCGCCTCGAACCACTCGTCGAACTGCGGGTGCTTCACGCCGTCGGCACGGTCCACGTGGATCGACACCAGCCCCGCGTACCGGTGGTCGAGCGCCAGCTCGACCGGCACCGGGTCGTCGTCGCGGTAGGCGTCGCGCTGGTGCGTGTAGAGGGCGGTGTGGGCGTGGCTGCGCTCCTCGAAGCCGCGGTCGTTCCCGTACAGCTCGTGCACCTGCTTCGTCGCCCACTCGAAGTGCTCGGCCTCGTGGCCCTTGTGCACCCAGTAGGTGGCGAGGTAGCTGCCGGCGTCGGTCGGCTGGGCGACCCCGCTCTCCTCAGGGAACCGCAGCGACTTGAGCCGCCTCGTCGCCACCCATCGACCACCGGCGAAGAGCCACGGTCCGATCATGCACCCCGCGTAGAAGTGGTCACGCTCGTACCAGCGGTTGTACGCCACCTCGTGGCCGCGGTGCGGGTCGACGAGCGTGTACAGCATCGCTCCGACCTTCACCTCGGGGTCCGCTGCCGATGCCTCCATGCGCCCCTCCGTCGCTACCGATGTGAGCGGTTACCGTATCTGACGCTCCGTCAGAGGACGTCGGGCGGGCGCAGGAGGTTCTCGTGGACGGACGGTTCGAGGGGCGTGTTGCGGTCGTGACCGGCGCAGCATCGGGGATGGGGCGGGCCACCGCGCTGCGCCTGGCGAGCGAAGGCGCCCAGGTGTTCGGGGTCGACGTCAACGCCGACGGGCTGGACGTGGTCCGCAAGGAGGTCGAGGCGACCGGCGGCCGCTTCTCCTCCCGGGTCACCGACATCCGATCCCGAGAGGAGTGCCACGCCGCCGTCGACGCGTGCGTCGCCGAACTCGGTGCGGTCGACGTGCTGGCCAACGTGGCCGGTGTGCTGCGAGCCGCGCACCTGCCGGACGTGACCGAGGCCGACTACGAGCTGCTGTTCGGCGTGAACGTGGCCGGCACCTACTGGATGTGCCAGGCGGCCATCCCCCGCATGGTCGAGGCGGGCCGCGGGAGCGTCGTCAACGTGGCCTCGAACGCCGGCCTGATGGGCACCGCGTACACCACCCTCTACAGCGCGTCGAAGGCCGCGGTCGTGAACCTCACCCGCAGCCTCGCCATGGAGTTCGTGCGCACGCCGCTGCGGGTCAACTGCGTGGCTCCCGGTGGTGTCGACACCCCGATGACCAGCGGAGCGGTGCTCCCCGACGACGTGGACTGGAAGCTGGTGCAGCCGTACATGGGGTTCCGGCCCATGGCGGACCCGGCTGACCTGGCAGCGGTCATCGCCTTCGTCGCCTCCGACGAGGCTCGCCAGCTCCACGGAGCGATCGTGAGCGCCGACTCGGGTCTGACCGCCGGCTGATCGCCCCGACTGGCGCCACCCGCGCTGGGGCATGATTCGGGCGTGGCGGAGACCACGCCGAGCCCATCCGACCGTCCGGACCATCCGGACGGTCCGCCCGAGGCGCCACCGCGCGCCCCGGCTCCAGGCGCGCCCCCGCCTCCGCCGGCGCCTCGGATCGTCGAGGTCACCGTCGTCGCCTCCAGCCCCGAGCGCGTCGAGGTGCGCCTCGCGGATGGGCGCGAAGGGGTGATCGAGCGCAGCGAGCTGGCGGGTGATGCGCCGCCGCAGCGTGAGTCGACCGTCGAAGCCGCGCTCCTCGCCCGAACCGACTCGTCGGGCCGGGTCCTCCTCAGCGAGCGGTGGGCGAAGCAGCACCGGGCCTGGGAGGCGGTGGAGGCGGCCGCCGCCGGACGGGCCACGCTCACCGGGCATCTCCGCTCGGCGGTGAAGGGTGGGGTCGCCGTGGACCTGCTGGGTCTCCGGGCGTTCCTCCCCATGTCGCAGCTGGGCGCGCCGCCATCCGAGGTCGCCGCACTGTTGGGGGCGGACGAGGAGCTGACCGTCATCGAGGCGGACCGGGCGAGGAACCGGATCGTCGTCTCGCGACGGGACGCCGTCCGCCGGCAGCGGCGCGCTGCGGAGCGCGAGGCGTTCGCCGGCCTCGAGGCGGGCCAGACGGTCACGGGCAGGGTGGCCGCCGTGATGGCCCACGGAGCCCAGATCGAGCTGCCCAGCGGGATCCGCGGCTTGGCGCGACGTGACGAGCTCTCGTGGAACCGCGTCGGCGATCCGGCGACCGTCCTGTCGGTCGGCGACGAGGTGACCGCCGTGGTGGTCGACGTGTCGCGCTCACGTCGCCGCCTCACCCTGTCGCTCCGCCGGGCGGCACCGGATCCGTTCCAGGGCCTCGAGGTGGGCCAGCGCGACGACGCTGTGGTCACGAGCGTGGTGGAGTACGGCGCCTTCGCCCGTCTCGCCGGCTCGGGAGCAGAAGGGTTGGTGCACGTGTCGGAGCTCAGCGAGCAGCGCGGCCTCCGCGCCGACCAGCTGGTGATGCCCGGCGAGACGATCCGAGTCGAGGTGATCGAGGTGGACCGGAAGCGCCGGCGCCTCGCGCTCTCCGTCCGCCGCGCCCTCTGGGAGTAGCCCCCACCGAGACGATCAGGATCAGTCGAGGAGCGGAGTCGACGAAGCCCGAGGGACGAGGGCGAAACGGAGCGGAGCGACCGAGACCATCAGGA
>JBIQID010000214.1:0-2520 GCA_044508215.1 Actinomycetota bacterium
ATCAGTCGAAGACGACCGTGCGGTTCGCGTAGGCGAGGACGCGGTCCTCGAGGTGCAGCTGCACCGCCCGGGCGAGGACGACCATCTCCAGGTCGCGGCCACGTCGGATGAAGCGGTCGACGTCGTCGCGGTGGCTGACCGGTGTGGTGTCCTGGCAGATGATCGGCCCGGCGTCGAGCTCGGCCGTGGCGTAGTGGGCGGTGGCGCCGATGAGCTTCACGCCGCGATCCCACGCCTGGTGGTAGGGCCGGGCGCCCACGAAGGCCGGCAGGAACGAGTGGTGGATGTTGATGATCCGGTGCCGGTAGCGCTCGCAGATGTCCTCCGGGATGATCTGCATGTACCGGGCGAGCACCACGAGGTCGGGCTGCAGCTCCTCGAGGCGGGAGAGGAGCGCATCCTGTTGGGCGCGCCGGTCGGTGGGGTCGACGGGGAGGTGGGTGAAGGGGACGCCGAACCGCTCCGTCACCTGGGCGTGGGTCGTGTGGTTGGACACGACCCCGACGACGGTGGCCGGCAGCTCGCCCATCGCCCAGCGTCCGAGCAGGTCGTAGAGGCAGTGGCCCTGTTGTGACACGAGGATCGCCACCCGCTGCGGCTCGCCATCGGTCAGGCGCCAGTCCATCCCCATCGGGGCGGCGACCTCTGTGAACCGCGAGCGGAACGCGGCGAGGTCGGCTCCGCGGGGCAGGTCGAACTCGAGGCGTTGCAGGAAGCGGTCGTGGACGGGATCCGTGTGCTGGTCGGCGTCGACGATGTTGCCGCCCTCATCGTGGATGAACCTCGCGACGGTCGCGACGATCCCAGGGGCGTCAGGGCAGCTCAGGACGAGTACAGGCACCGACTCAAGGTACCGGCGCGCGCCCCGATCGACGGCCGACCTGCGGGCACGATCGGCCTGTGGCTGCCCGGCACCAGCGGGAGCGTGGCACGCTGTGCCGGCGAGCAGCGGAGAGGACACGATGGGCGACGACTTGGTCACTGACGAAGGGCTCGGGGCGTCCTCGTTGCGCGTGCACGGGCGCTACCTCGCCGCGGCGACCCGCGGCGACATCGCCCGCCGTGCGGCGCAGATCGCTTGGGTGACCACGAAGCACTTCGGGCCGTTCGCCGCGCGGAGCGCCCGCCAGCGCGAGCTGCGGCAGCTCAAGCCGGAGGCCTTCGCTCGTCCGCTGCGGCTCACCTTCGAGGAGCTGGGCACCACCTTCATGAAGTTCGGCCAGCTCATCGCCAGCTCGCCGGGGGTGTTCGGCGACGAGATCTCCGCTGAGTTCCGGACCTGCCTCGACACCGGACCCGCCGTCCCGATCGACCAGGTGCACCGGGTGATCGAGAACGAGCTGGGCATGCCGATCGACGAGGCGTTCGCCGAGTTCGAGGCGCAGCCGATCGGTCGAGCGTCGATCGCCGTGGTGCACCGCGCTCGCCTGCACGACGGCCGAGCGGTCGCCGTGAAGGTGCTGCGCCCCGGGATCGAGCGTCGGGTGAGCATCGACATGGACCTCTTCCAGCCGCTCCTCGAGATCGTGGCCCGCACCACCGGGGAGTACGTCGCCGGTCAGATGCTCCAGATGTTCGACGGGTTCCGCCTCCAGCTCGGGGAGGAGCTCGACCTGCGGAACGAGGCGCGAGCGATCCAGCACATGCAGAAGCTCCTCGGGGTGGTCGACCTGCCGCTCGTGACGGTGCCCGAGGTGCACCTCGACCGGTCGGGTGCCCGCGTGCTCACGATGGAGCTGTTCGACGGCGTCCCGATCGACGACCTGTCGCGGATCGAGAGCTACGGCTTCGATCCCGCTCCCGTGGTCACCCAGGTGGTGAAGGGCTTCCTCTTGATGACCGTGCGCTGGGGCTTCTTCCACGGCGACGTCCACGCGGGCAACCTGCTGCTCCTCCGCGACGGCCGGATCGGCGTGATCGATTGGGGGATCATCGGCCGCCTCGACCGCGAGACGCACCTGTTCTTCCGGCGGATCGTGGAAGCAGCCCTGGGCGACGAGGACGCGTGGCCCGACATCGCCGCCCACACCGTGCGCACCTACGGGGCGGTGCTCGAGCAGGGCCTCGGCATGTCCGAGGCCGACCTCGCGACGTTCATGAAGATCACGCTCGAACCCCTCCTGCGGGCCCCGTTCGGCGAGGTCAGCCTCGTGGAGATCCTGAACGCCCCGCAGCAGAAGGTGGCGGAGATGCGAGGCCTCCAGGCCGAGCGGATGACCATCCGGTCGATCGTGAAGCGCTTCAGGGAGCAGCGGAAGATCCGGATGCTCGCCGAGCGGTCCGGCGTCTACGGGAGCGACTTCGAGCGAGGGATGTTCCTCCTCACCAAGGCCCTCATGTACTTCGAGCGCTACGGGAAGATGTACATGTCGGACGTCGCCCTGTTCGAGGACGAGGAGTTCTTCCGCAAGGCCCTCGCGGACCCCGTGGGCTGACGCCGCTGCTGCCCCTCGGCGCTCTGGTGCACCACACGATCACCTTCCGATCGTCCCCTGCACGAGAACGCCGAACTCGGGCGAG
>JBIQID010000215.1:0-2507 GCA_044508215.1 Actinomycetota bacterium
CCAGTCCCCGACGTCCGTGCCGACCCCCAGGGGGGACCGTTCTCCGGTGGATCGCGCTGCCGTAGCGTGGTCGCGTGGTCGAGCTCTCCGTCTCCGTCATCGCCGTCGCGGCACTGGTGGGCCTCTTCGCTGCGGGGCGCCGGGCGCGGGACCGGGCCCACGCGGGCTCGAGGACCGTCGAGCTCGACCTCGGTCCGGAACGGGTCTCCCGCACCCTCGCGGACGGTCGTCAGGAATCGGTCGCGTGGAGCGACCTCACGTGGATCGAGGTCGTCTGCACGCGGGTGGACACGGCAGACGGAGCGTCGGCCTTCGTGCTCCTCGGGGCGAAGGAGGACGAAGGCTGCCTGGTCCCGCTCGGCGTGGGGCACGACACGCTCCTGTTGGCCCAGCTCGCCCGCCTCGACGGGTTCGACCTGCGCCGGTTCACCTCCGCGCGGGACCAACGGCCGCCGTCGCGGAGCATCGTGTGGACCCGCGAGGAAGCACCCTGACCGTGGAGCTGGTCGACGAGCTCCGCGGCGCCGTCGGCGAGCGTCACGTGCTCGTCGACCCCGACGTGGTCGCCGGGTCGGCCGTCGACTGGACGGGTCGATGGCGGGGGCCGGTCCTGGCGGTGGTGCGCCCGGCCGACGCCGTCGAGGTCGCCGTCGTCCTCGCCATGTGCGCAGCGGCCGGTGTGCCGGTGGTGACCCAGGGAGGCAACACCGGCCTCGTCGGCGGATCGGTGCCGGTCCGTGATGCCGTCGTGCTCAGCACCTCCCGGCTGGACGCGGTCGGCGCGCTCGACCGCTCGACCGGGCAGCTCACCGCGGGCGCAGGGGCGACCCTCGCTGCTGTCCAGGCCGCCGCCCGTGGCGCGGGTTGGCGGTTCGGCGTGGACCTGGGAGCCCGCGAGCAGGCGACGATCGGCGGGATGGTCGCCACCAACGCCGGCGGCAACCACGCGGCCCGCCACGGTCCGATGCGCCACCACGTGGTGGGCGTCGAGGCGGTCCTCGCTGACGGGAGCGTGCTGTCGCACCTCGGAGGGCTCCTGAAGGACAACACCGGCTACCACCTGCCGTCGCTGCTCTGCGGCAGCGAGGGGACCCTCGCGGTGGTGTGCGCGGTGCGCTTGAGGCTGCTGCCGGCGCACGAGGAGGTGGTGACGGCGTGGGTGTCGTTCCCGGCGGTCGACGAGGCGGTCACCGCTGCGCTCGGCTGGTTCGCTGCGGAGCCGGCGATCGAGGTGCTTGAGATCGCCGACCGGGCTTGCCTCGAGCTGGCGGGGGCGCCGGATGCCGCAGCGGGGGTGCTGGTGGAGGCGACCGGTCCGTCGGCCACGGAGCGCCTGGCCGCGCTGCTCGACCGGTTCGAGGCGGAGGTCGCGGTCACCGTTGCGCAGCGGGAGGCGCTGTGGGAGCGACGTGACGGCCTGCCGGAGATGATCCGGCGGCTCGGCGTGCCCGTGAAGGCCGACGTGGCGGTCCCGCCCGGCCGGGTCCCCGACCTGGTGGCTGCGGTACCGGAGGTGCTGGAGCCGGTGGCGCCTGGTGCCACACCGTTCTGCTTCGGCCACCTCGCCGACGGGAACGTCCACGTCAACGTGATCGCCCCGGATGCGGACGCCAGGGCGGTCGAGGACGCGGTGCTCCGCCTCGCGGTCTCGCTGGGCGGGACGATCAGCGCCGAGCACGGGATCGGACGCGACAAGGTGGACCTCCTGCACCTCGTGCGCAGCGACGCCGAGATCGCTGCGTTCCGTTCGATCAAGGCGGCGCTCGACCCGGACGGGCTCCTCAACCCCGGGGTGCTGCTCCCGCGCTGATCAACCCGGCGTCACGCCATGGCGGGCCGCGACCTGCTCCATGGTGGCCAGCTCCTCCGAGGAGAGGTTGGGATCGTGGCGGCGCGCCTCGATCGCGGCGTGGAGGCACTCGATCGCCTGACCGCGGTCGATGCCGGCGAGGAAGCGGGAGAGGAACGCACGTCGACCGAGACGGGTGACCGCCGCGCTCAGCCACCCGGCCTCGGGCGGCTGGGCCGCAGCGAGCACGAGCCACGTCGACGCCGCGTCGGCTCCGGACGGTCCACGCCCTGCGTTCGCCCAGTCGATCACCACCGGGTCACCACCCGGCGTGATGAGGACGTTCGCCGGGTGCAGGTCGAGGTGGACGAGGTGCCGGCCGCCGCCGTGGCGCGGTGGCAGGTCGGCGGGCGCCTCGATCGCCGCGAGGTCACGGTGGAGGCGGGCCAGGAGCGAGGCGTGGGCGGCGAGGCGCCACGGTGCGCGGGCGAGGTCGGCCAGCATGTCGACCCCGTCCACCCGGTCGAGCACCAGCCCGTCCGGCCGCACTTCGTGGACCCTCACCGTGGGGTAGCCGGCTGCGGCGGCCACCTCCATGGCGACGGCCTCCGCGCTCAGGTCGCGTGGCGCCTTCGGGCGTCGCAGGACCCGACCGCCGCCGAGGTCGATGATGTCGCTGTCCCGGCCGGACCCGATGATGCGCTCATCGTCCGGCAAC
>JBIQID010000056.1:0-18792 GCA_044508215.1 Actinomycetota bacterium
ACGCGGCTGGGCAGCCGGGGAGCGAAGCTCAGCGCGCCGTCGGTGACCTTCATCCCGCCGATGCCCCGCGTCAGCGCCATCCAGGCCCCCGCCGACGACGCGATGTGCAGCCCGTCGGAAGCGTTCTCGTGCAGGTCGCGGAGGTCGATCAGCGCGGTCTCGGCGAGGTACTCCCACGCGAGGTCCAGGTGTCCCAGCTCGGCCGCGACGACCGCCTGGCTCGAGGCCGACAGCGACGAGTCACGGACCGTGAGCGCCTCGTAGTACTCGAAGTTCCTCGCCTTCTGCTCGAGGTCGAACAGCTCGGGTCGGCGTTCCATGGCGAGGACGAGGTCAGCCTGCTTCGCCACCTGCTTCCGGTACAGGTCGAAGTAGGGGAACGAGCGGAACAGCGGGTAGCACTCGGGCGGCGTCGCCTCGAAGTCCCACCGTTCGTGCTGGGTGAAGCCCATGTCCTGCGAGTGCACGCCGAGCCGGTCGTCGTAGGCGACGTACATGGTGTCGGCGGCCCGGATCCACCCCTCGATCTCGTCGTCCGTCACGCCCATCTGCTCGGCGCGCTCGGGGTGGCGACGGGCCACGGCGGCTGCGGCGTGCAGGTTCAGCTGCGCCATGAGGTTCGTGTAGACGTTGTCGTCGACGATCGCGCTGTACTCGTCGGGCCCGGTGACGCCGTCGATGTGGAAGCACCCGTCGGGCGCGTGGTGACCGAGCGAACGCCACAACCTCGCGGTCTCCACGAGCAGCTCCACGCCCAGCTCCGCCTCAGCCTCCTCGTCACCGGTGACCTCGACGTGGTGGACGAGTGCCGCCGCGACCGCGGCGTTCACGTGGAAGGCCGCCGTCCCGGCGGGCCAGTAGCCGGAGCACTCCTCGCCGGCGATCGTCCGCCAGGGGAAGCTCGCGCCTCCCAGGCGGAGGGCGTGGGCCCGCTCGCGTGCCGCCGGCAGCGTGGAGTGGCGCCACCTGAGCGCGTGCCGTGCGGCGGGCGGGTAGGTGTGGCTGAGCAGCGGCACGACGAACGCCTCGCTGTCCCAGAACGAGTGGCCGTCGTAGCCGGTGCCGGTGAGCCCCTTGGCGGCGATCGCCTGGCCCTCCGACCGGGCCGACGCCTGGAGCACCTGGAACATCCCGTAGCGGACGCCCACCTGCACCTCGGGGTCGCCTTCGATGGTGACCTCCGCGCAGTTCCAGTAGGAGCCGAGGAACTCGCGCTGCTCCTCGACCAGCCCGTCCCACGTCGATGCCCGCGCCGCGGTGAGCGCCGCCACCACCTGGTCGCGGACGGCCGGGGTCGAGCGCACCGAGGACCACCCGTACCCGAGGAGCTTCACCATCGTCAGCCGCTGGCCGGGCTCGAGGCGGGTCGACACGGTGTGTCGGGCGAGGTCGGGCCGGCACTCCGTCTCGGACGTGGTCGGAGCCGGGCTCTCGACCAGGTGGTCCATCCCCGCAGCCACCCGCAGGCCGCTGCGCCGCGCTCGGTGCACGAGCACAGCCCGACCGTCGCTGCAGGAGTGCTCCTCCGGCGTGAGCGGTGCCCGCAGCACGGCGGCGACACGTGGATCGGCGGCGCGCGGCTCGTGCTGCGGCTCGTTCACGATGAGCTCGGACTGCACCACGATCCGGGCCGGGTCGCCGACCGGTTCGACCTCGTAGCGGATCGCAGCGATCGCCCGCTGGGTGAGCGACACCAGCCGCGTCGTCGTGATCAGCACGTCCTGGCCGGCAGGCGACCGCCACTCCACCCGCCGCTCGAGGAGGCCCGTCCGCAGGTCGAGCTTGCGGACGTGGCTGAGCAGCGAGCCGTAGCGCACGTCGAACGGCTCGTCGTCCACGAGCAGGCGGATGATCTTGCCGTTCGTCACGTTGATGACCGTCTGACCCGCCTCGGGGAACCCGTAGCCCGCCTCGGCGTAGGGCAGCGGGCGCCGCTCGTGCACGCCGCTCAGGTAGGTGCCCGGCTCGCCGAACGGCTCACCCTCCTCGAAGTTGCCGCGGAGGCCGAGGTGACCGTTCGACAGGGCGAAGATCGATTCCCCCCAGGCGAGGCGATCGAGGTCGATGCCTTCCTCCCTGATGCACCACGGGTCGAGTTCCAGATCGGGCTCCTGCACGGCACCGGTCTACCCGCGCAGCCCACCTCGGAGTCGGACGGCATCGATCCCCGGAGACCGCAGCGAGATGCTGATCCGAGGTCCGGCACGCCGGCACTTCGGCACTGCGTGCTCATGGTCGCGCTGGCAGTGCCCGCCCATCACCAGGAGGTCGCCGGCGCCCGGCCGCAGGTCGGTGGAGGGCCCCCCACCCTTCGGTCGCACCAGGAACGACCTCGTGGAGCCCAGCGTCAGGATCGCCACCAACGACGGGGCGTCGCTCTCGCGGAGCACGCGGTCGCCGTGGAACGCCACGCTGTCCGAGCCGTCGCGGTAGTAGTTGCAGAACGCCTGACCGAACTCCACCCCGTAGCGCTCCTCGAGGGCCGAGCGGACGTCCGCGACCTCGCCGGGCTCGTCGTCAAGACCCGGCGCCCACGACCACCGCGGGTCGTCGACCAGGCGGCCGTACATCTCCCGACGTCCCTGCCGCCAGGGCGCCTCTGCCACGAGCCGCTCGAACAGCGGGTCCGGCCCGCGCAGCCAGCCCCGCGCCACGTCCAGCCACGAGCCGGGGTCCAGCTGGATCCGCTCGACCGGCGCGGAGCGGTCGACCTCGGTCGGTCCGGCACCGAAGAGCGAAGGCTGCACGAGCACCACGCCGTCAGGCTACCGAACGTACGTTCGTAGCTGGTGTCGCGCCGGCGCGCGCTGCAGCCGGGTCAGCGAGCGGTGCGTGCCGACGGCGCACTGGCACGGGAGCGCGGCCGCCGTGCGCCGGCGCCACCCGAACCCCGTCGGGCAGAGGTCCGCATCTGGAACCACACCGTGGTCCGGCTGCGGCGGTGGTCCACGCCCCAGTCGTCGCTCAGGGCCTTCACGATCTGCAGGCCGCGGCCCGTGGGCTCGTCCCGATCCGGGTGGCGGACCACCGGCCACCCTCCTCCCGCATCGGAGACCTCGATGCGGAGGTGACCGCCCCGTGTCTCGACGACCACCGTGAAGTCGGCGGCTGCGTGTCGCACGCAGTTCGTGACCAGCTCGGACACGATGAGGACGGCGTCCTCGCTCACCTCGGGGTCGACGTGGGCGAGGCACCCCGCGGCAAAGCCCCTGGCGGTCCGCACGGATGCGACCGACGCCGGGAACGAGCGCGTCGCCCTCATGTGGTCCTCATCGGCACCTGCGGCTGATCTTCCAGTGGGCCCTGGTGGTCGGGCTCCTCCCAGCGCATGCCGAGGATGGCCGTGTCGTCCTCGGCTCCGCTCGGCACCAGGCGGTCGAGCAGCACCGACAGCACCTCGTCGACCGGGCACTCCTCGCACTCCGCCGCCACTGAGCGGAGACGGCCGAGCCCGGCGTCGATCCGCTCCCCTCGCCGTTCGAACAACCCGTCGGTGAACGCGAGGAGCGTGGAGCCTTCGGCCAGCGTGACCGACACCTCTTCGTAGGTGGCGTCGTGCTGCACGCCGATGGGCGGGCCGACGGGCACCTCGAGCGACTCCGCCCGTCCCTGGTGGACCACGATCGGTTGCGGGTGTCCGGCATTGGCGAGCGTGAGGTGGCGGAGGCGCACGTCGACACGCCCGCAGACGACGGTGGCGAACTGGCGCTCCTGCTCGACCGCCACCAGCCGGGCGAGCTTCGCGAGGATCGTCCCGGGCGGATCGCCCTGCACGGCGTAGGCCTCCACCTGCGACCGGAGCGATCCCATCATCGTGGCGGCCGGCAGACCGCGGCCCGAGACGTCGCCCACCACGAACAGCAGCCGGTCACCGGGCAGCTCCATCACGTCGTACCAGTCGCCGCCCACCTCCAACCCGGCGGTCCCCGATTCGTACCGAGCGGCCAGCTCGACCCCGGGGACCGTCGGCAGCGTCGACGGCAGCAGGCTGTGCTGAAGGGTCAGGGCGACGGTCCGCTGCCCCCGGTAGAGGGCCTCGTTCTCGGCGGCGAGCCGCTCGGCGTGGTCCCTCCCACGCAGCAGGCGTTCGGTGAGCGCCGTCGAGCCCACCGTCATCCCGAGGCCGACGATCAGCACCAGCCAGGGCAGGAAGGCGATGTGCCATCCGCCGAGCTGCCCCTTGGCGGCCACCACCAGGTGGAACGAGCTGTCACCGAAGGCGACGTCCTCGCTCGCCGTCCTGCGGTCGAACGGCAGGTCGGGCGTCGAGGCGGCGAGGAGGTGGTCGGCGTTGGCCGAGTCGCCGAGGTACAGGGCGAAGTCGAGCCCGCTGAAGGCGTTGTCCTCGGGGACGCTCGAGAGTCGGTCCGCTGGCAGCTCCGCCTCGGCGTAGACGACGTACCGGGGGGCGGCGTCGATGACAGAGGTCGAGTACCCGAGGCGTGGTGGTGAGGCGTCGAGGAAGTCGATGACGCTCAGCTCCGGGTCCTCCACCGACCGAACGAGGAACGACTCGACCTGCTCCGGCGGCAGCCCGGCGAGGAGCGGCGCTGCTCCGACCGTCACGAGGGGCGACGGCCGATCGGAGGCGGTGTCCCAGACGGAGGCCGACACGAACGGGCGCATCGGGCCGATGAGTGGGCCCATGAACCGCGTGAACTCGTCCTCCGCGCCGTCGGTCCGCTCGGCGGTGAACGCGGCAGCTCCGAGCGGGGCCTCCAGGCTGGGGAGGGCGACCGTGAGCAGCGCGCCCGCCTCCCGGGTGCGCTGACGGAGCAGGCGCTCCTCGTTGCTCGTGTGGACCGACCACGCGGCGAGCGCGAGGCCTGCGGTGAGGACGACGCCGATGGCGAGGACCCACAACGTCATCGCGTGCAGGCGGCCCGACGGCGGCGGCCCGGTCGGAGGAGCCGGAGCCCCCTCCCCTGCACCGTCGCCGTCATGGGAACCCGCGTGCCCCCTCGGCTGGACGACCACGCCACGTGACGCTACCCGGACGACCTCACGAAGACGTCGACCCGAGGGGATACCGGCCACGGGCCGTCCGGACGACCGGAACGGCAGTCGCGTCAGGTCGGGACGTGGAAGGGTAGCTGGACACAGTGGGGCGGCGGCCCGGCGGCCGGAGATCGACCGCCCCCGCCACCCGTGACCAGAGGAGGCAGAATGTCCCTGCGAGATGTGGGCTCGATCGAGACGACCACGATCGACGTCGACGGAGAAGCGGTGCCGATCTGGCGCCTCGACCAGCTCGGCGTCGACCTCGATCGACTTCCGTACTCGGTCAAGGTCCTGCTCGAGAACCAGCTCCGCAACCTCGCTACGGGGACCGCCGAGCCGGAGCACGTCCGGCTCCTCGCCGAGTGGGACCCCGCCGGGGGCAGCGGCCGTGACGTGCCCTTCTCGCCGGTCCGGGTGCTGATGCAGGACTTCACCGGCGTCCCGGCGATCGTCGACCTGGCCGCGATGCGCGACGCTGTCGCCGAGATGGGCGGGGACCCCCTCGCGGTGAACCCCAGCATCCCGGTCGACCTGGTGGTCGACCACTCGATCGTCGCGGACGTCGCCCGGGTGCCCGACGCCTTCGTCACCAACGCGCGACTCGAGACCGAGCGGAACCGCGAGCGGTACAGCTTCTTGAAGTGGGGTGCGCAGGCGTTCCGCAACCTGTCGGTGCTCCCACCGAACACCGGGATCTGCCACCAGGTGAACCTCGAGCACCTGTCGCGTGTCGTGGAGCGCGGGCCCGACGGGGTGGCGCGCCCCGACACGCTGGTCGGCACCGACTCCCACACCCCGATGGTGAACGGGCTGGGCGTGCTCGGCTGGGGCGTCGGAGGCATCGAAGCCGAGGCGGCGATGCTCGGCGAGCCCATCTCGGTGCCGGTCCCCGAGGTCGTGGGGTTCGAGCTGACGGGGTCGCTCGACGAGGGGGCCACCGCCACCGATCTCGTCCTGACCATCACCGAGCGGCTGCGCCAGGTGGGGGTGGTCGGCCGCTTCGTCGAGTTCTTCGGCGAGGGCGTGGCGACGATCCCGCTCGAGAACCGGGCCACGATCGGCAACATGTCCCCCGAGTACGGGGCGACGTGTGCGATCTTCCCGATCGACGCCGAGACGCTCCGGTACCTGCGGTTCACCGGCCGGAGCGCCGAGCACGTCGCGCTCGTGGAGGCGTACGCCAAGGAGCAGCGCCTCTGGCACGAGCCGTCGGTGCACCCCCAGTTCACCGAGACGATCCGCCTCGACCTGTCGACGGTGGTGCCGAGCGTCGCCGGCCCCTCGCGCCCCCAGGACCGGATCCCGATCGACCGGCTGCCCGACGAGTTCTGCGAGCACCTCGACGAGTACCTGCACCGGCGCGCCGAGCGTCGGGTCCGCCTCGCGTCGCACACGCCGGGCGTGCCGTCGAACCTGCTGCCCCCGGGCGTCCGTGAGGGCAGCACCGACGCGATGTCGGTCGAGTCGTTCCCGGCCAGCGATCCTCCTGGGACGATGCCGTCTCCCACGACCCCGGCCGACGCGGCGGACCTGCCCGCTCACGGCGTGCCGGTGGAACGCGGCCCGCACGAGCCGACGGCCGTCCAGCTCGCCGACGGGACGTCGTTCGAGATCGATCACGGCTCGGTCGTGCTCGCCGCGATCACGAGCTGCACCAACACCTCCAACCCTTCGGTGATGGTGGCAGCGGGGCTGCTCGCCCGGAAGGCACGCGAGCGCGGGCTCACGGTGCCGCCGTGGGTCAAGACCACGCTGGCCCCGGGTTCGAAGGTGGTCACCGACTACTACCGGCGCGCCGGCCTCGACGAGGACCTCGGAGCGCTCGGGTTCCACCTCGTGGGCTACGGCTGCACCACCTGCATCGGCAACTCGGGTCCGCTCCAGCCGGAGATCTCAGAGGCGATCGACCGCGCCCAGCTCGCGGTGGCGTCGGTCCTGTCGGGCAACCGCAACTTCGAGGGTCGGATCCATCCCGAGGTCCGCATGAACTTCCTGGCGTCGCCGCCCCTGGTCGTGGCCTACGCCCTGGCGGGGACGATGGAGATCGACCTGACGAACGACCCGCTGGGCACCGACCCCGACGGGAACCCGGTGCGCCTCAGGGACATCTGGCCATCGCCGCACGAGGTCCAGCAGGTGATCGACGCCTCGCTGGACCCCGAGATGTTCGCTCGCCGCTACAGCCCCGAGGAGCAGCTCGGCGACGAGATCTGGCAAGCGCTGGAGGCGCCGTCGGGCGACCGGATGGCCTGGCCTGAGGGCTCGACCTACATCCGTCGCCCGTCGTTCCTCGTGGACATCCCCACCGAGCCGGCGCCACCGGCGGACATCCGCGGCGCGCGGGTCCTCGCGCTGCTCGGCGGCTCGGTGACCACCGACCACATCTCGCCCGCAGGCGTGATCGCCCCCGACAGCCCGGCGGGGAGGTGGCTCAGCGAGCGTGGCGTCCAGCCCACGGACTTCAACTCGTACGGCTCGCGCCGGGGCAACCACGAGGTGATGGTGCGCGGGACGTTCGCGAACCCCCGCATCCGCAACGAGCTTGCACCGGGGACCGAGGGCGGGGTCACCACCCACCTGACCTCGGGCGAGGTCATGCCGATCTACGACGCCGCCCAGCGCTACCGGGAGGAGGGCACGCCGCTGATCGTGCTCGCCGGAAAGGAGTACGGGTCGGGCTCGTCGCGCGACTGGGCGGCGAAGGGCTCGCTGCTGCTCGGGATCAAGGCGGTGATCGCCGAGTCCTTCGAGCGGATCCACCGCTCCAACCTCGTCGACATGGGGATCCTCCCCCTGCAGTTCCGGGACGGCGAGTCGGTGTCCTCGCTGGGGCTCACCGGCCACGAGACGTACGAGGTGGTCGGCCTCGACGGGATCTCCGGGTGGCCGGTCCCCGAGGAGCTCACCGTCCGCGCCGACGACCGTGAGTTCCAGGTGCGCCTCCGGATCGATGCCCCGGCGGAGGCGGGCTACTGGCTGAACGGAGGCATCCTCGACGCGGTGGTGCGCGACCTGGCCCGGAAGTAGCTCCCACAGGGGAGAGCCGGACGGCGGGGGGCACCGAGGGTCGAGCCCCGGGCCCCTCGCTCCGGCCGGTCGCCGCGCCGACCGTCAGTTGTTCGGTGGTGCTGCGCTGATATCGGCCAGCGCCGAGCTGGGGTCACGCTCCAGGGCGAGGTCGCCGAGCGACACGATCCCGATCGCATGCCCGTTCTCGTCGCACACCGGCAGTCGCCGCAACGCCTTCTCCCGCATCGTCTCGACCGCGGTCTCCACGGTGTCGTCCGGGGACAGGGTGGTCACCGAGTGGGTGCAGATGTCGCCGAGCGTCATCTCCGCGGGGTCGTGTCCCTCCGCGATCGCCCGCACGACGATGTCCCGGTCGGTCACGATCCCGCAGATCGAGCCGTCCTTCTCCACCAGCACGTCTCCCGTGTCGCGGTCTCGCATCGCCCGGGCGGCGTCCGCGAGGGACGTCGACTCCGGATAGGAGATCGGGTCACGCGTCATGACCTCACGAATCGTCTGGGCCATCGTTGCCTCCTCCGTTCCGCGGCGCTCGGAGTAGCCGGGCGCCTCTGGACCGGACCTACCCGTCCACCCCCGCCCGTGACGCGGGCCATCGACGCGACGCGGGCCATCGACGCGCGGCACGTCGCTCGGGGTAGGTGGCGCCGGTGGACGACCAGCAGCACGCACAGGCGGAACAGCGCGACGAGCACGGCGGCGGCGAGCGCGGGGAGGGTGGCCCCGAGGAGCGCGGCGCCGACGACCAGGCCGGCACGCGCGAGGGCGGGGAAGGCCCTCACGCCCCCGACCGCATCCGCGGCTACCAGAAGGTGATGGCGACGTTCGTCGGTGTCTCCGCGGTCGGGAGCTTCCTGGTCGACCGGATCCGACCCGTCCCGCACGTGCCGGCTCCGACGTCCCGCACCCAGGAGTGGAGCGACGTGGTGCTCGTAGGCGTCGCCACGCATCGCCTGGCGAGGCTGGTCACGAAGGACCGCGTCGCCACGCCGCTCCGGGCCCCGTTCACGCGCTACGACGGACCGGCGGGCCCGGCGGAGGTGAACGAGAAGCCGGTGGGCACCGGTTGGCGACGGTCGGTGGGCGAGCTCGTGAGCTGCCCGTTCTGCATCGCGGTGTGGATCGCCACGGCAGCGTCGCTCGGCCTCCAGCTGGCCCCGCGGCTGACCCGCTCGGTGCTGCGCGCAGCCAGCTCGGTCGCGATCGCGGACGCCCTCCAGTTCGTGTACGTCGACCTCGAGCACAGCGCCGAGGGCTGACCGCGAACCGGTTCACGCGCCGCCCTCCGCGGGTAGGGCCTGGACCCACGTCGAACCGCACCGGTCGGTGGGCAGACCCCATCACGAATCGAGGTGTCCGATGGCGTTCAACCCCCTCGAGCAGCAGGGCATGCCGGTGGAGGACCAGTTCCGGTCCTGGTCGGAGCTGAACATCGACCCGCTCCCACCGCGCCCCGAGGACCCGTACACCCTCAGCCGGGTGATCCTCATGAACGGCATCGAGTTCGAGTCGGTGATGTTCTCGCACCAGTTCCACCGGCACACCGACGACCAGACGCTGCGGCGCGCGCTGGCCCTCAACCGCAGGTCCGACAACCAGCAGCAGCGGGCGGTCAACTGGCTGCTCCCCGGCGAGATGACGCCGCTCGAGACCACGATCGGCTACGAGCAGCTGGCCGTGGACCTGACCGCGTGGCTCGCCCGGAACGAACCGGACCCGAACCTCCGCCAGGCGCTCGACTTCGCGCTGCTCGAGGACTTCGACCACCTCTGGCGGTACTCGAACCTCTACGAGCTGGTCCAGGGCCGGCACGCCAGCGAGATCACCCAGCACCTCACCGAGCTGATGCCGGGCCGCCCCACGTGGGTGCAGCACCGGCACCCGTGGGACGAGCTGCGACCGCACTTCGAGACCCACACCGTGGACCCGCTGTCACGGCTGCACGTCATGACGATCGTGGCCGGCGAGCAGCAGACGCTGAACTACTACCTGAACCACGGGCCCGACTTCATGGACCCCGTCGCTCGTGCCCTCTACGTGGAGATCGCCGAGATCGAGGAGCAGCACGTGACCCACTACGGATCGCTGCTCGACCCCCTCGACTCCTGGATCTCGAGGTGGTGCATGCACGAGTACCTCGAGGTCTACCTCTACTGGTCGTTCGCACAGCAGGAGAGCGACCCGCGGATCAAGGCGCTGTGGGAGCTGCACCTCGAGATGGAGCTGGGCCAGCTGCAGGTCGCCCTCCGGTTCCTCGAGCGGTACGAGGGCCGTGATCCGGCCGAGTTCTTCCCGCCCTCGCTCCCCGACGTGCCGCTGACCTTCGAGAGCAACAAGGACTACGTGCGGCAGGTGCTGGCGGAACAGGTCGACCTGCACCCGGACGGCCCGCTCTACACGACCATCGACGACCTCCCGAAGGACCACCGCAGCCGGAAGTACCGCGACACGGTGAACGCCGGTGGAGTCCCGACGGAGGAGGTCATCGAGCTGAACCAGGAGGCCAACGGCCACCAGTACCGGGACGAGACCGACGGCGAGCACCCGGTCGCCGACCTCCGCGAACCGGCTTCGGTCTGAGAGGAGCCCGACATGACGATCGACGTGATGCACCACAACGGTGCGACCAGCAAGTCCTTCGGGTACACGAGCGTGGACCCGCGGCGTGCGGTGACCGACGAGCACCTCGCGGCGCCGTTCGAGGGCACGGGCCTCAACGGGCCGTTCGTCGCCGACCTGCTGTCGGCGATGGTGACGCACGAGCGGTGCGGCACCCACCTCTACCGGTCCGTCTCGGGTCGCACCCTCAACCCGATGCTGAAGCGGCGCTACGAGGAGTTCGGCGACGAGACCGCGCACCACGTCGAGGTGCTCGAGCGCCTCGTCGGCGGCTGCGGCGGTGACCCGATGTACGTCAGCCCCACTGCGCGGGCGGTCCAGCGCATGGACACGGCGGCCCTCGAATCGACGTTCATGCTCGCCGGTTCCCTCGACCCGATGGTGCAGGAGATGGCGATGCTCGACGCGGTGGTCCTCGCCGAGGTGATCGACCACGCGAACTGGTCGAACCTCGCTCGGCTGGCCGCCGCCACCCCCGAAGGTCCGATCCGCGACGCGATGACGGCCGCCGTCGAGGAGGTCGAGCCGGAGGAGGACGAGCACCTCACCTGGGCGCTCGAGACGAAGGCGAAGATGACCGAGATGCAGGCCACGAGCCCCGCGATGGCGAAGGTCGGCATGTCCGTCGAGTCGCTCACCGCGGTGGTGCGCGACATGTTCTCCTCGATGCCCGGCACCTGAGCACGGACCCGCCCGACCGGCCGCGCCGGCGAGCTGCTCGACCGGCGTACCCGGGCAGCTCAGCCGCCGTCCGGCGCGTCGTCCAGGTGGACCTCGAACCGCTCCAGCGGGGTGACCGCCGGCCCGTCGAGGACGTCGCCGTCGAGGTCGAACCGTGACCCGTGGCAGGGGCAGTCCCAGCTGCGCTCGGCGCCGTTCCAGTGCAGGGTGCAACCGAGGTGGGTGCACGTGATCGACACCGCGTGCACCTCGCCCGCCGAGTCCCGGTAGGCGCCGACCGCCTCCCCGTCGACCCGGACCAGGTCCGCGTCCCCCGGTTCGAGGTGCTCGACCGATCCCGCCCGGAGGCGACGGATGCGATCGCCGACGAACCGCGCTCCCACCTTCACGTTCTCCTCCACGAGCGACTTCACCGCGGAGACGTCGCCGACGCGGGTGGAGTCGAAGGTCTCGTGCGCCGGCGACGTGCGGCCTGCGAGGAGGTCTGCCAGGAGCTGCGCTGCTGCGGTGCCGTTCGTGAGCCCCCACTTCCGGAAGCCCGTCGCCACGAACGTCCGCTCGGTGCGGGGCGACCTGCCCACGTACGGGATGCCGTCGACCGTGGTGTAGTCCTGCGCGGACCACCGGTGATCGATCGACTCGACGTCGAAGTGCTGCCGCGCCCAGCGTTCGAGCTCGCCCCAGCGCCCCGGCGTGGCGGTGTCCTCGCCGGTCGGGTGGTCCTCCCCCACGACCACGAGGCCCCGCCCCTCCCCGTCGTCCCACGGCGCTGTCGACCGGGTGGGCGACCCCTCGCCGATGTGCATGCCCCGGGGAGCCTCCGACGCCAGCCGCACGGCGATGCCGTAGGCGCGCGTGGGGGTCGCCTTGGCGAAGAAGCCACCGAGGTCCACGAACGGCAGCAGGGTCGCCACCACCACCGCACCCGCGTGGACCTCGCCGCCGGCGGTGGGCACGGTCGCCCCGTCGGACCGCTCCCGGACCGTGAGGGCGCGGCTGCGCTCGAAGATCCTGGCGCCACCCGCCGCGAGCATCGTGGTGAGCGCCGCCACGTAGCGGCCCGGGTGGATGCGCGCCTGGTCGTCGAAGCGCAGGGCCAGGTCGACCTCGAACGGCAGGTCGAGCTCGGTGGTCAGCGAGGCAGGCAGGCCGAAGCGGACCGCCAGCTCGTGCTCCGCCTCGATGCTGCCGCGGTCACCGCCCGGCAGCGCGTAGACGGACGACGAGGTCCTCGTGAAGCCGCAGTCGGTGCCCGACGCCTCCGCGAGCGACTCGACGAGGCCGATCGCCTCCTGGTTCGCCAGGGCGTAGCTGCGGGCCCGCTCCTCACCGTGCTCCTCGACCAGGCCCTGGAGGGCGAGGGTGTGCTGTGAGGTGACCTTTCCCGTCGTGTTGCCGGTGGTGCCCCGACCGAGCCGCCCTCCTTCGAGGAGCACGACATCGGCGCCGTCGCGTTGGAGGAGCAGCGCGGTGGTGAGCCCGGTGATCCCTCCGCCGACCACGCAGACGTCGGCCGAGACCTCGCCATCCAGGTCGGCGAACGACGGGACGTCGGCCGTCGCCAGCCACACGGAACGGTGCTCGGACATCAGGCCTCCCTGCCGGCGCGGGCCGCGGCGGCCCGACGCAGAGGGCGGCGACGTGGCTGCGCCGCCCCTCCCCTCCTCCCCGCCGCAACGGCCCGTAGACGACCGGCGGGCGCGGGTTCTGCCCCATCCGGGTGTCGGGTAGCGCGGAGTGAGCCCTGAGCCCGGGAGGCACCATGGCTGCAGCTGCACACCTGCCCCGCCGGCGGAGCGCAGGTTGACCGGGACCGTGTCCTCGGTCCCCACCGATCCGGAGGCGAACCACGAGGAGCACTCGGTACACCTCGACGTACCGTGCGTGTCGGGCTCGCTGGCGCTCCTGCGGATGGCCATGGTGACGGTCCTGTCGGAAGCCGGGGCGACGATGACCGAGCTGGACTCGGGCCGGTTCGCGGTGAGCGAGCTCTGCAGCCTCGCCGTCGACGCCGCAGGAGGGAGTGGCCGGCTGGCGGTCACCATCCGACCCGCTCCGCACAGCGTCCGGTTGGACGGGGAGAGCACCTGGGGGTGCAGGGACGTGGCCCCTTCGAGCTTCGTGACCACGTTGCTCGACGACATGATGGTCGAGTGGTCGGCCTCCACCGGCGACCGCTGCCGCTTCCATGCGGTGGTGCCCGTCACGCGCCCGCCGTCCCCGCGAGACCTCGGCCTTCACGGCTGACGCGCGACGTCCACCCACGAACGAACAGGTTCGGGGTGCGGAGGCTTTCGAGGGGGGTCAGCCCACCTCGGCCGGTTCGAGGCCACCGGCTTCGCGGAGGCGCTCGATGCCCATGCGCAGCATCCGCGACATGTAGGACTGGCTGACCCCGTACCGGCTGGCGAGGTCTGCCTGCGACCGCCCCCCGAAGTAGCGCAGCATCAGCAGCTCGCGCGTCTCGGGGTCGACGCGCTCGAGCGCCCGCTGCAGCCACAACCGATCGGTGCAGTGCTCGAGGCTGTGGTCCTCGGTGGCCGGCTCGAACCAGGCGCGGCGGCCGTCGGCCTCGGCGTCGGGGTCGGCGCCGTGGCGGCATTCGGCCACCTCGAGCGCCTCGAGCACGTCCTCCTCCTCCCAACCCAGGTCCTCGGCCAGCTCGGCGATCGTGGGCGACCGGCTGAGGCGGCAGGTCAGCTCGTCGGCCACCCGCCGCACCCGCAGGTGGGCGTCGTGGAGCCGTCGGGGAGGACGGACCAGCCAGGTGCGGTCGCGCAGGTAGCGCTTGCACTCGCCCTCGACGGTCCGGTCGGCGAACGTCGCGAACGACGCCCCCTTCGACGCGTCGAAGCGGCTCACCAGGCGGAGGATCGCGAGCATGCCGACCTGTCGCAGGTCGTCGGCCTCGACACCGGGGCGGCGGAAGCGGGTGGCGTGGTGGTCGGCGATGTAGCTGTACCGCCCCACGATGCGGTCACGTGCTGCCACCGAACCGGTGTCCCAGTACGCACGGAAGAGGCGTTCCTCCTCCGACCTCGTCGGCCTCGTCACAGCCATTCGTCCATCTCGACCCCCTGACGCAGCGCGTCCCGTCCACCACCACTTGACATGGCCGCCCTACCCACGTCAACCCCTCGTCCAAACACTGGCCGGGTCGCGCGGGCACCCGGGGCCGGGGCGGGCGCGGGGCGGGGTGACAGTTCCGCGGACCCGGGTTAGGGTCGAACCAGCCCATCCGCCAGGGGGCGTGGATCGGGAGGTTCACCCATGACCGCGACGGAGCACCGCTGGATCGCTGCACCCGGCGACGCGGTCCCGGGCGGCGAACGCAGTTCGGCCTCAGCGCTCGACGCGCTCGTCTCGGACTCCGCGGGTGCGCCGGTCGTCGAGCTCTCCGGCGAGATCGACCTCCACACCCGCCACGTGCTGCAGGAAGCGCTGCGGACGGTCGACGCGGACTCCCCGGTGGTGATCGACCTCACCGATGTCACCTTCATGGACTCTGCGGGCCTCCAGGTGCTGCTCACCACCCGGCGGCGCGCGGCGGTAACGATCCGGGGCGCCCGCCCGTTCGTGCACCGTGTGTTCGAGCTCGCCGGGCTCGACCAGCTGTTCTGCTTCGACGACGACCCGCCCGCGGGCGGAGCCCCGGAGCCGCCTCGCTGATGGCGGTGCCCGACGGCGCACCCGTGCGCAACATCGAGTTCGGTGGCCACCTGATCGAGTTCGACGATCGGGTGCTGGAGCCGCGTCCGTGGACCTTCCTCCAGAGCCGCTGGGGAGCGGACATCGCTGCCGACGCGGCGCCTGGCCCCATGCTCGAGCTGTGCGCCGGTGCCGGCCAGATCGGGCTGGTGGCCGCGGTCCTCGCCGGTCGAGACCTTGTGCAGGTGGACGTGGACCCGGTGGCGTGCAGCTACGCACGCGGCAACGCCGCCCGGGCGGGGTGGGCCGATCGCGTGGAGGTGCGGTGCGCGCCGGTGGACGAGGCCCTCGCGCCGGACGAGAGGTTCCCGGTGGTGCTCGCCGACCCTCCCTACGTGCCGAGCGACCAGATCGGCCGCTACCCGGACGACCCGATCGCAGCGATCGACGGCGGCCCCGACGGCCTGGCGCTGGTCCGCAGCTGCCTGGCGGTGGCGTCGTCGGCGCTGGCCGACGGGGGCTCGATCCTCCTTCAGCTCTGGGGGGTCCACCAGGTCGACGAGATCACCGAGCTGCCCTCCGACCTCGCCGTGGTGGAGGTCCGGTCGCACGACGACACGAGGGCCGTCGCGCACCTCAGCCGTGTGAACCAGGTGACCCCTGGGTAACCCACGGGCCATGTGGCCAACTGAACGATCCACCACTGACCGTGAGGACGGTCGTCGCAACCGCCGCCTGGCGCGCGAGCCCCTCTCCCACCGCCTCGGCGCTGCGCTCGACACCGCGGTGGCCTCGGGATCCACCACGGCACTCGAGGGGCTGGACCAGCTCCGGGCCACCGACGAGCGGGACGAGCTGGCCACGCTGCTCGCCATCCACGACCTCTCCATGGCCCCGCTGTGGACCACCCACGGGCGCGAGCGGTTCGCGGGCCACCCCGCCGTCGCGGCGCTGAAGTGGCGCCTCGAAGGGGCGTTCATCGAGCGGCTCGAAGCCCGGACCGCGGCGTTCGAGGTCAGCGTCGACGACCCGGTGGCAGCGGTGCGGCGCATCGCCGCGGCCGACCTCGTCCCCGAGGTCTACGAGTGGCTGGCCGACGACGCGACGTGGACGCAGCTGGTCGACTTCCTCACGCTCGAGGGCGGCCCCGACGCCGGGTTCGACGACCTGGTGGCGCTCAGCCAGGTGGGGCTCCGGAACGGGCCCAAGGTCACGATGGGCGCCAACTACTGGGACGAGATGGGATGCGGTGACCTCTCTGCCGTCCACACGGTGCTCCACGATCGCCTCGTGGAGGCGATCGACATGCCGCGGCTGCCTCGCGAGGCGCTGCCGGTGAGCGCACTCGAACGGACCGCGCTCGGCGGGCTGCTCGGCACCAACCACGGTCTCCAGCCCGAGGCGCTCGGGGCGTTCGGGCTGATCGAGCTGCAGGCCGGGCCACGGTGCCGCGCTGTCGTCCGGGCGCTCCGCCGCCTCGACGCTCCGGAGGACGCGCTGCCGTTCTACGAGGAGCACGCCGTGGCCGACCCCCGCCACGGCAAGGAGTGGCTCGACCAGGTGATCGCCCCCCTGTGCGAGGAGCACCCCGCCTGGGGGGTCCGCATCGTGCAGGGGGCGCTGTGGCGCCACGAGGTGAACCGGCGGTTCTTCGTCGAGGCCCACCAGCGGTGCTCGGGGGCGGACGCCTCGCCCGCCGGTGCCGACGGCACCGCGCAGCGAGACCTCGTCAGCCGCTGACCTCCGCGACCTCCTCCGGCAGGTAGACCACCGCGCCGTCGATCGCCGTCGCTCCTGCCGTCACCGGGTGTGGGACCACCCGCCCGTCGTGGAACAGGTGGCGGACCTCCACGCCGTCGAGGAGCACGAGGTGGTCGGCGACCAGGCGGCGGTGGCAGCGCCAGAACACCGACTCCGAGCACATCACCGCGGTCCGTCGCCCGTTTGCGTACTGGGCCAGGCGTTCGAGGCCCCGAGCGAACTCGTCGGTCTCCATGTGGTCGGCGTACGCCCTGAACTGGTCGTTGCGCAGCCCCACGTGGCGTGAACTGCGGTCGACCCGCCGACGGCCGCCGAGCTCCACGATCCACTCATCGGCGATCCCAGCCGCCGGCAGCCACTCGGCGATGCGCTCCCGCGCCAGGTGGGGGTGGCGGCGGCTCCCCGGGTAGCGACGGATGTCGGCGACGGCCTCGATGCCCGCCCGCTCGAGCAGGGCCACCAGGTCCTCTGCGGCCAGGGTGCCGTGCCCGAACGTCCACACGCAGTCCATCCCTGGGCCGCTACCCGATCCGGGAGCGGACAGACGGCGACGTCCCGTGTCGCGCCCAGTCGTCGGGGTCAGCTGCCGCGGTCGCGGAGGAACACGTCGAGCGCAGCGCCGTTCGCGTCCGCACCGGCGAGGTCCGTGCGGTTCGAGTCGACGGCCACCCACCGGCCCGTGGCGCTCACCGTGCCGGCGCTCGCGGCCCCGGTCAGCAGCGTGACAGCGGAGGTCGACCGGTCGGTGAGGCGCACGTTCCCGAGGGCGCCGGGAGCGAAGCCGGAACCGGTGGCCACCTCGGTCGTCACCACCCATCGCCCGTCGCCGCTCTGACCGATCCGGATCGGCACGCCCGAGGTGCCGACGTGCGTCGTGGCACCGGTCTGCCGGTCGTAGCGGCGAGCGCTCCCCGATCCGATGGTCGGCGGCGTGCTGTGCACGTAGAGGGTGGTCACCGTGTAGACGACGTCGCCGTCGTCGGCCACGGCATGCGTCCCCGCCATCGGGACGACGTAGGTCACCGGCGCGCTGAAGGTGGCGGTCGCCAGGGTGGTGGTCGGGCCGCCTGCAGCCTCGGCGAGCACCAGGGTGCCCGCGGCGTCGAGCACCACGAACGCGCCGTTCGACGACACGGACTGCGGCAGGTGGGTGTGCCCCACCTCGTCGGCCTTCAGCGCGGTGAACGCCCCGGTGCCCCGGTTCCACAGGACCGCACCGCCGGAGCCCGTACCGGCCAGGTCGCCGTACGAGTGCAGCGCCACTCGGGTCCCATCTGCCGAGATCACCGGGGCGCTGGACGGATAGGTGGTGGAGGTCACCCGTGTCGTCGAGCCGCCGCTCCACACGAAGACGTCGGACGCCGCGCCGTTCCGGTCGACCCCGGCCAGGTCCGTCGCAGTCGACTCGAAGGCGACGGTCCCGTCGTCGGCCACGGTGGGCGACTGGGACGGACCGTTGCCGCCGCTCACCCGGACCACCACGCCGGTGGTCCGGTCCCACCGGAAGACGTCCGACCCGGTCCCGTTGCCGTCGGCGCCCGCGGACGGGTGCACCGTCGTGCTCGTGAACGCCACCCAGCGGCCGTTGCGGGACACCACCGAGCTGCCCGACGCAGCGTCGGGGAACGCGCTGACACGGGCGAACCCCGGGCCCTGCGGTGGAGCGGTCGTGGTGGTCGAGGTCGACGTGGAGGTGGAGGTCGACGTGGTGGGCGTGGACGTGGTCGTGCCACCGCCGCCACCGCGGGGCGGCTGGGGGATGCATGCCGCCAGGGCGCACGTCGCGGTCACGCACAGGGCGAGGCCGGCCAGCCTGAGCCGGCCCGAGGCCGTCGAGGAGCGTGGTCTCACGCGGTTCATCTCCCTCCCCTCCCCCGGCTCCGCATCGGACCGCCGGCGGCGACGGACGAGGCTAACCGCTGACCCGGCGCCACGCCGGGGCCGAGCACCCGGTCGGCTCGCGGGTGGTCAGAGCCCTTCGGTGCCCTCGAGGAGCGCTTCGGCGGTCTCGTCGACCAGCCGGACGAAGTCACCCGCGAAGTCGGCGTCGGGACC
>JBIQID010000057.1:0-2493 GCA_044508215.1 Actinomycetota bacterium
CGACCCCATGAACGTCACCACCAACGTCGGCGACCTCCGTGCGCTGGGCCAGACACCGCGCAGCGGGCCGCAGCAGGACCTGGCGATCGCCGCTGCCCTGGCGAGCGACGCCAGGGTGGTGGTGGTCCCCGGTGCGGGGGCGGCCGCACCGGCCGACGGCTTGGGTGCCCTGCTCCGCTACCCCCTCCCCCCGCGCGGCGAGTCAAAGGCCGGGTAGCGGAGCACGAAGCAGCGAGCCCGCGAGCGAAACTGAGGCGGAGCTGGCCCGGCCCACAAGGCAGGCCGGGTAGGGGCGTCCTCGGACGCGAAAGGGCCCGGAGGCCCTGACCTGGGTCAGGAGCTCCGGGCCCCGGGATGGATCCGGCTGGGCGATCAGTGCCCTCCCATCGCTGCCGGCTCCACCTCCCCCGCCTGGAAGATCCCCATGGCGCCCTTGCTGGCGTTGGAGAACTTGTGGGTCACGAACGGGTAGACCCCGGCTTCGGCGAGGTCGAACTCGACGAACCCGCCCTGTGCGGGCTGCAGGTCCAGGACCTGCGAGCCACCCCGGCGCTCGTCCGGCCGCAGCAGGTAGGTGCCTTCCTTCCACACCGTGTCGAAGATCGTGCCGACCACGTGGAAGGCCGAGTTCTCCGAGGGACCGTCGTCGACGACCCAGACCCGGATCCGCTCGTGGGGCTCGACCCGGATCGGAGCGTGGACGTACTGGTTGTAGTAGCCGTTGAAGACCACGGCGTCCCACTCGTCGGCCAGCGCCTTGGTGAGGTCGGCTTCCTTGCCCTGCTCACCCAGGTACAGCTCGTGCTGGACGAAGATGAACTCGTGGTCGACCGGCGCCAGGTCCGGCGGGTCGATGATGATCGCACCGAACATGCCGTTGGCGATGTGGTGGAGCGTCGGCGCCGTGCCGCAGTGGTACATGAACGCCCCGGCGTAGTCGGCCTTGAACTGGTAGAGCAGGCTCTCACCGGGCTCGATCGTGCGCATCTCGTCGTTCGCCGCCACCTTCGAGGCGTGGAAGTCGATCGAGTGGCCGATCGTCCCCTCGTTCACGAGGGTGATGTTGAAGACGTCGCCGACCTTGCCCCGCAGGATCGTGCCGGGCACCGTGCCGTCGAAGGTCCACATCAGCTGGGTGACGCCGGGAGCGACCTCGATCTCCTTGTCGATCGCGGCCATCCGGACGTCGTGGACCGTGCCGCCCGGTGCCGGCTTCAGGTTCGGGTCGAACGGCTTGAAGTCGGCCGTCGGCGTGGCGTTCGGGTCGATCTTGGCGCCCTTCGGACCGGCCGGGGCGGCCGCTGCGTGTCCGTCGTGGCCGCCGTCCGAGCCGCCGGTCACCTCGATCTGCATGACCATGCCGGCCTCCCTGTGGCCGGCGACGGTGCACCAGGCCTCGGTCGACGCGGCCGGCGCCTCGAGCTCCACGGTCTCGCTCTCGCCGGACGCCAGCATCTTCGTGCCGTCGGTCCCGTCGATCTTGAGGTCGTGGGCCATCGCGCCCTGGTTGGTGACGTTGAGGATGAGCTTCTGACCGGCTGCCACCTCGATCTTCTCCGGCGTCACGGAGAACTCGTCGAGGACCACGTCGACCGTCATCGGGCCGGACGGCGCCTTCGCTGCGGTGGCGCTCCGGCCGGTCCCGCCACCGGGCAGCCAGATGCCGACCACGGCGACGATGAGGGCCAGCATCGCGAGGCCCACGGCGAGCGGCATGAACGTGAAGGACCAGATCCCGCCGCTCTGTCGGGTTGGTTGAGCTTGGTTGGGCATCGTGCACCTCTGCTCTGTGCTGGGGAGGGTCTTCTGGGGGATGCCTCAATGAACTCATAGTGGGCCACTCATGGACTAGAGGCGAACGTCCCTCCTCCCGGGACAACCGTCACCAACCGGTCGAGCGGGTGTCCCCTTCGGCCGCCGGGAGCGTCTCCGCCGTAGGCTGCGCTCCGTGCGACTCGAGGTCACCCGCCGCTCCGACCTCGCCACGCGTTCGCTGGTGGCGCTCGACGCCGCCCAGCGCAGCGACGGCAACCCCCGCCTGAAGTCGGCTGCGCTCGGGGTCGCCGTGGGCACCACCGCCGGCTTCATCCCACAGGTGCTCGGACCGCTCGTCGCCGCCGGGTGGGTGCGGTCGGATCCGGGGCCGACCGGTGGCTACTCGCTCAGCACTCCGCTCGACGACATCACCCTCCTCGAGGTCATCGAGGCCGTGGAGGGCACCACCGACGCCGGCAAGTGCGTGCTGGCCGACCGGCCCTGCACCCCCGCCGAGCCCTGCGCGCTCCACGAGCCCTGGACCCGGGCGCGGGGCCAGCTCCTCGCCGAGCTCGCCGCAACGACGATCGCCGACATCGCAGACACCCTCCCGGCCGTCACGGTCCGCACGACCCGGCCGGGCCCCTCCCCCGCCGCCACCTGACCGCCTGTCGAAGATCGCGACAGTCGCGAAAACCCGCGGGATCCGCCCAAAAACGCGACAGTCACGAACTTCGA
>JBIQID010000057.1:2593-16257 GCA_044508215.1 Actinomycetota bacterium
GTCGTCCACTCGCCGAAGGCCACCTGCACCACCTCGGTCGGCTCGGCCCAGCGCGCCTGGCGCAGCGCGGGGTGCTTCGGCCGGGGGTCGAAGGGGCACGCATCGACGGCGGTCTCGTCGAGCCGGGTCCGCCACCAGCGGAGGTCGGCGTCGGTGAAGCCGGTGCCCACGTTGCCGACCCAGCGCCACGCCCCTCCCTCCGAGCAGCCCAGGACCAACGAGCCCAGCACGTCGACACGACGCCCCGACCCCGGCGTCCACCCGCACACCGCGAACTCCTGCTGGTGGCGGATCTTGATCTTCCGCCAGGCGTCGGAGCGACGTCCCGGCTCGTAGGGCCGGTCGAGCCGCTTGGCCATGATCCCCTCGAGGCCCTGCTCCCTCGCCCCGTCGAGCCACGCTCGCCCCGAGCCCACTCCGCTGGGGGTGAGCCGCCACGTCGGACCGTCGTCCACCAGCTCCTCGAGCAGCTCGCGACGCTGGCGGAACGGCAGGGTCCAGGCATCGATCCCACCGAGGTGCAGGACGTCGAAGATCACGTAGAACGCCGGCACCTCACGGGCTCGCACGGCGACGTCACGGCGGGCGGTCACCCCGAAACGCTGCTGCAGGCGGCCGAAGCTGGGCCGGCCCTGATCGTCGAGCGACACCACCTCGCCGTCGAAGAGGGCCGTGTCGGCGACCTCCCGCACCCCGTCCAGCTCGGGGAACGACACGGTCACGTCCCGATCGGTCCGGCTGCGAGCCGACACCTCCCCGTGCTCGACCGTGAGGAGGACGCGCATGCCGTCCCACTTGGGCTCGAACGCCCAGCGCTCGTCGTCGTGGGGAAGGTCCCCGGTCGCAGCGCTCATCGGCGCCAGCTTCGGCACGGTCACCGCGCCGCTCCCCTCCGGAGTTTCCCTGCTCGCCGACCCCGGGTACCGGTGGCGCATGAAGGACGACCCGAGGACCGACCCGACCACCGATGGCGACGCACGCGATCGGGACCAGCACATCGACCCCGAACCGCTCGACGTGGACGTCGAGGACGTGTTCGACGCGTTCCCTGAGGGCGAGCCGCCCGTCCCGCCGTCGGAGGCTCAGGCGCCAGCGCCCTGATCCACACCGCGGCCGGCCCCGGGCCCAACCCCCGCGAGCGCTGATCTCGGCTCGGACCGGGCATCCACCCCGCCCAGACGAGACGACAGCCAGCCAGCGTCGACCACCGCGCAGCCGCCCACGTCGTTGTTGAAGTACCCGTACACGTCGTGTCCACGGTGCAACCAGTCGTCGAGCAGCCGCGCCATCGGCTCGAGGCGGTCTGCGCCGTAGCGGCCATGGTACGGCCGCTCCACCGCTGCCGGCCCGTGGAACCGCACGTACGTCCAGTCGGTGGTGAGCAGCAGGGGGTGGTCCGGAAGGAGGTCGTGCAGGCAGAGCGCGGCACCGTGGCGCGCCAACGCCTCGAACACGTCGTCGTGGACCCAGCTGGGGTCTCGCAGCTCGACCGCCAGGCGCAGGTCCTGCGGCCAGACCGCCAGGAAGTCCTCGAGCCGACCGACGTCGCGGCGCCAGCGCGGCGGCAGCTGGGCGAGCGTGGGCCCGGCTGACGCTCTCAGCAGCCGCACCCGCTCGACGTGGTTGTCCAGCCAGCCCTTCGGATCACGCAGCTTCATCCGGTGCGTGCAGAACTGGCCGAGCTTGACCGCGTAGGTGAACCCGGGCGGCGCTGCCTCGGCCCACCGGTCGACCGTGGTGAGCGCGGGCATCCGGTAGAAGGTGGCGTTCAGCTCGACGGTGTCGAAGCGGCCTGCGTAGTGCTCGAACCAGCGTCGCCGCGGCAGCCCGTCGGGGTAGACGATCCCCTTCCAGCCGTCGTAGCTCCAGCCCGAGCAGCCGATGTGTGCACGCCCTGCTCGCCGCGCTCGGCGCACCGGTGCACGACTCACCCACGCACCTCGTCGGCGGGCTCGCCCACCGTGTCGGCCACGTACGCCTCCCGCTGTCCCATCGGACGCTCAGCTCCAGTGGTCGTGTCCTCATGGGTCTGGCGCTCCAGCTCAGCGTTCACCTCGGCTCCGAGGATCACGGAGAACGCCGTGAGCAGCAGCCACAGCATCACGATCACGACCGCACCGAGCGAACCGTACGTCTCGTTGTAGCTGCCGAAGTTCGAGGTGTAGATCGAGAACAGGATCGAGCCGGCCAGCCACAGGACCGTCGCCACGATCGCTCCCGGCGAGACCCACGACCACCGGGCGTCCTGGCGGTTCGGAGCCAGGCGGTACAGCGTCGACAGGGCGCCGAGCAGCAGGACACCGAGCACGGGCCAACGGAGGATGCTCACCAGCGTGCGAACCACGTCGGGCAACCCGAGCCCGGAGGCGACAGCGGGGAGCAGCGTGATCACGAAGATGGCGAGCGCCACGAAGAGGACGGCACCGACGGTGAGGCCCAGCGCCAGCGCCCGCCGCTTCACGAAGCTGCGGGGCTCGGTCTCCTCGTAGGCGGCGTTCACGGCGGTGACCAGGTGCGCCATCCCGCTCGAAGCCGACCACAGGGCCAGCACGATCGACACCGCGAGCCCGAGGCCCACCTTCCCACCCGAGGTCTCCACGATCGACGCCGCCTGGGAGGACACCAGCTCGCGCGCTTCGGCGGGCGCAGCGCCCATCAGGTCGGTGACGCGCTCCTCGACCTGGGTGGGGTCGCCCACCAGTCCGTAGAGGGAGATGAGCGCAGCCAGGCCGGGCACCAGCGCGAGCAACCCGAAGAAGGCGACGCCGGCGGAGAGCAGCATGACCTGGTCCTCCTTCACCTCCGCCTTCACCCGGACCGCGACGTCCTTCCAGCCCTCCTTGGGGAAGTCGACGGGTGTGATCGCCGAGCGACCGCGGTCCTCTTCCGAGCCGCGGGCCTCGCTGCGATCCGACGTGGTGGTGTTGGAGTCCTGCACGAGGGCGAGGTACCCACCGGGATGGGCGCCGAGTCGCTGCGCCCCACCATTCGCCGAGCGCTCGACCGCCCGCGACCGGTCGCCGATCGAGCGCCGACACCACCCTGTCCCGGATCTCCACGAGTCGCGCCGAAGGAGGTTCGCTGCTCCCGCTCGTGGGTACGCACCGCGGACCCCACACGAGGAGGACCAGATGAACGAGACGACCACCACGGACCGACCGCTCTCACAGACCAACGACCCGCCCGGCACCACCGATGTCGCGAAGGACCAGGCCAAGGACCTCGCGTCGACGGCCGCCGGCCAGGCCAGGGACGTGACCGAGACCGCTCGCCAGCAGGTCGAGGTGGTCGCGTCCGAAGCGAAGGACCACGCGCAGCACCTGGCCCGACGAACCAAGGAGGAGCTGCGAGCGCAGGCCGATGAGCGGGCGACGCAGTTCTCGAACAGCCTGCGCGACGTCGGCTCCCAGCTGCGCTCGCTGGCCAACGGCAACGCCCAGGAGGGCATGGTCGCCGACCTCAGCCGGGACCTCGGTCACCGGGTGCAGGGCTTCGCCGACCGCATCGACCAGGGCGGCTTCGACGGCGTCATCGACGACGTCCGCCGCATGGCACGGCGTCGACCCGGCATGTTCCTCGCCGGTGCAGCCGCGGCCGGCTTCGTGGCCGCCCGCCTGTTCCGTGACCTCCAGGAGGTCCAGGGCGAAGGCGACCGCGCACACCTCACGAACGGGCACGACGAGTCGTACCGTCCGCCGGCGACAGCCGGGATGTCCACCGGGACCATGCCCACCGGGACCTCGACTACCCCATCGGGTTCCTCGACCATGCCCGCTGGCAGCTCCACGATGCCTACGGTCGGGTCGGTCGACCCCGCATCCGGACCGGCCGTGATGCCGCTCGCGGACTCCGGCCTCTCGGGCACCCCGAACGTGCCGCCCCCCATGCGTCCGGACGGTGCGTCATGAGCACCCGCGACGTGGTGCAGCGCGCCGAGCGCGGCGTGGACCTCACGGGCAACGGGGCGGATCCCCGCACCGCCACCGGTGTGACCGACCCGACCCAGCCCATCGACGCCGACCAGTCGCTCGCCGAGCTGCTGGGGCGGCTGTCGAGCGACTTCGGCGAGCTGGTCTCCACGCAGGTGGAGCTCGCCAAGGTCGAGATCAAGGAGGAGGTCGCCAAGGCCGGCAAGGGCGCCGGGATGATGGGAGGCGGGGCCATCGCCGGCCTGCTGGCCCTCACCCTGCTCTCCTTCGCCGCGGCGTGGGGCCTCGCCGAGGTGATGCCCGAGGGCTTCGCCTTCCTGATCGTCGGCGCGGTCTGGGCGATCGCCGCCGCCGTGCTCTTCATCACCGGCCGCAACCGTCTCACCACGGTCGAGCCGCTTCCCGACACCCGTGACAGCATCAAGGAGGACATCGAATGGGCCAAACAGCAGACGAACTGAGGGCGCAGCTCGAGGAGCAGCGCGCCGACCTCACCCGTGACGTGCAGGCGATCGGCGACCGGGTGAGCCCCGGCCGCATGGTCGACCGCCGGCGAGCCGCCACCCGGCAGCGATGGAACGACATCAAGTGCAGGGTGATGGGCACGACCGACGAGATGCGCGAGCGTGCGGCGGAGAGCGGTTCGGGCATGAGCGAACAGGCCCACCACATGGCCGAAGGGGTCACCGACATGGCCCAGAGCGCCGGTGAGACGATCCGTTCGATGCCGGACATGGCCCGCCGCGAGACCCAGGGGGCTCCGATCCTCGCGGGCGCCCTGGCCTTCGGTGCCGGGGCGATGGCGGCGGTCCTGCTGCCGTCGCACCCGAAGGAGCGCCAGATGGTGCGCGAGCACCAGGGCGAACTTTCGGGCATGGTCGACGGCGTCAAGGAGCAGGTCACGAGCGTCGCGAAGGATGCGGTCACGAACGTGAAGGGCGACGCCGAGGCGGCCGCAGCGGACGTGAAGGAGACCGCGATGGGCGCAGCCGACCAGGTGAAGCAACAGGCGTCCGGGGCGGCAGGCGAGGTCACCGAGCAGGCCCGCGGCGCCACCGAAGAGGTCAAGAGCGCCTCGCGCTCTTGAGCACACGCACATCCGGGGCTCGACCCTCCCGGCCCGGGGCCGGGAGGGTTGACCTCCATCCGACGAGGGGTAGTCGCCACACATGACGCGCAAACCATCCGCCGTGAGCAAGATCGAGTCGGCCATCGACGCCCACACCGGCACCGACGACCAGCACTCGAACCCCGACCACGCTCGCACCGGTCGGGCGCAGTCGGACCCGCACACCTACCCCGACACCGAGGCCGGCGACGGGGTGACCCTCGGCGAGCTCTACGAACGGCAGCGCCACGAGAGCGCCGACCGCACGGCCGCCGCGATCGTCCCGCTGACCGCCGGCCAGGGGAAGGGCGCGGTGTTCGGCATCGTCGTGGGCGCTGCGATCGGGGCGCTCCTCTTCTGGCCGCTCGGGTTCATCTCCTGGGGCACCGACGTGTCGCTCGGACTGCGCATCCTGACCGCAGCCGTGATCGGCGCCATCGCCGGCTCGACCGCAGGCGTCGTCTACTGGGGCGGCCGCGGACCCGAGCTCGACGGTGAGACGAAGGCCGCCGACGGCAGCCCGGGCGTCGGGACCACCCCGGCCGACCCGTACACCGACGACCGTGGCCGGCCCGCCGACACCTCGGACAACGCCCCCACCCGGGCCACCGACCCCGCTACCGGGGCGGTACCCGGGAGCCGGCGTCGTGGATCACCTTGATCACGGTCAGCTCGTCGAGCAGCTCCGGCCCGTAGCCCTTGCCGTGGCCGGAGCCTCGGCGCGGATCGGCAGCCCCGCCCGGCGCACCGCCGAACGCCGCTCCGATCTTCACGGTGCCGACCCGCAGGCGGCGGGCGGCCCGGAGCGCCGCTGACCGATCGGTCGTCATGATCGACGCCGAGAGGCCCAGCTGGTCCCCCTCCATCAGCTCGAGGGCGCCGTCGATCCCGTCGACCGGGCAGAGCGCGGCGACCGGACCGAACGTCTCGCCCCTCATCACCTCGCAGTCACGGGGCACGTCGCCCAGGACGGTGGGCGGGTAGTACGACCCCGGCCCGTCGGGGACCACACCGCCGGCGAGGAGCGTGGCCCCGGCCTCCACGGCCGCGGAGACCGCAGCGTGGACCGCGCTCCGATGGCGCTGGTCGACCAGCGGCCCCATGCGGGTGGAGGGGTCGGTCGGGTCTCCGGGTTGCCACTTCTCGGCCTCCGCCACGAGGGCGTCGCAGAGCTCGTCGTGGACGCTCCGGTCGACGAGGATCCGCTCGGTACCGCTGCAGATCTGGCCCACGTTCGCGAAGCAGCCGGTGGCGGCCTGCTCCGCCGCCCACCCGATGTCGACCGTGCCGTCCACGATCATGGCGTCGTTGCCGCCCAACTCGAGCACGGTGGGGATCGCCCGTTCGGCGCACAGCGCAGCGATGCGGCGGCCCGTCGCAGTCCCGCCCACGAAGAGCGCCATGGCGACCTCGGGACGCTGGAGGACCGCTTCGCCGGTGGCGGCGGCACCGTGCAGCACCGAGAGGACGCCGTCGGGCAGCGCTTTGGCGGCGCAGCGGGCGATGAGGTCGGCCGTCAGCGGGGATCGCTCGCTGGGCTTCCACAGCACCGCGTTGCCCACCACGAGCGCTGCGGACAGGTTCTGGAGCGCCACGGCGACCGGGTCGTTCCACGGGGTGATCACCGCCACGACGCCGTGCGGCTCGTGGACCATCAGGTCGAGCGCCGCCGGGTCGCCGGCGAGCGACCGCCCCCGGTGCAGTGGGCCCAGCTCGGTATAGCTCGCGAGCGCGGAGAGGCCTGCGTCCACCCCACCGCGGGCGTCGCTGATCGGCTTGCCCATCTCGGCCGTGGTGAGGCGGGCGAGGTCGTCGGCGTGCTCCCGCAGCGCCGCGCCGAGGTCCTTCACGGCCTCAGCGCGCTCGGCCGCGGTGAGCGCCGCCCACTCGGGCCACGTCGCAGCGGCCTGCTCGGCAGCCTCGGCCACCAGGCTGGTCGAGGCCGACGGACGGACTGCGATCACCTCGCCCGACGACGGGTCGACCACCGGGGCGTCGGCGCCGTCGGGTTCACCCGCCAGCAGCCGACCGCCGACGAGGTGCTGGACCCGATCGAGCGCCGACTGGGGACCGCCGGACGAGGGGCGCGTCGAGCTGAGCTGCTGCACGGTGCCGCCCGTACCCTCCGGCCTCCTGGGCAGAACCGCTGGCAGGCGGCTCGCCGAGGACCGCCGTCAGCGAGCGCCAGACCTCGTCCACCCCGATCGAACGGAGTCCCGGATCGGTCGTGACGCCGTGCGGGTCCCCCGTGTGCCCCTTCCAGATCGCGACGTGCAGCGGCGAGGCCGGCGGCCCCCACTGCGCCGGTGACATCGGGCCGAACAGCACCACGCTGGGACGGGCGAACGCGGTGGCGAGGTGCGCCACCCCGGTGTCCCCCACCACCACGGCACGAGCCGCTGCCACCACGGCGGCGAAGCCGACGAGGTCACCGGTGGGTTCCACGACCTGGTCCGGGGCCAGCCGCGCCGCTCGTGCGATCGGTGCGAGGAGGTGCGCCTCCCCCGGCCCCGCGGACACGGCGAAGGGCACACCCTCCTCACGGAGGCGGGAGGCGAGGCGGACCCAGCGAGTGGTCGGCCACCGCCGTGCGCCGGACGAGGCGCCCACGTGGAGGAGCACCCGTCCCGACACCCTCCCGGTCGGCGGGTGGCGGTCGGGCGGTCGCAGCAGGAGCCCGTGTGGCGACGGATCGAGGCCGTGGCGCGCCACGAACCTGCGCCATCGCTCCACCTCGTGCACCCGTGGATCCCACTCGGGACCGTCCGATGACTCCGGCACGTCCTCGTGACGATGTGCCCAGAGCTGCGCTGCGCCACCGCGCAGGAGGAAGCGGTGCGACTCGGGCCCGCTTCCGTGCAGGTTCACCGCGATGCGTTGCCCCACGGGGGCGGGCGGGGCAGCGTCGAGCGACGCCACCGGGAGGATCTCGTCCGCCAGGTCGACGGTACGGGCGAACGGCACCAGCCACGGCGACGTCCACAGCTCGGTGCGATCGGCTGCCCTCAACGTGCGGAGCGCCGGAACCGCGCAGAGCAGGTCGCCCAGCCCGATGGCACGCAGGACGACGAAGCCGCTCATACTGCGCCGGCGACCTCTGCCGCACCGACGAGCCGGTCGACCGCACCGACCACCTGCTCGGGGGTGATCCCGGTGAGGCACCGCTGCTTCGGCAGTGGGCACTGCCGCGCTCGGCAGCCCGCGCACTCCACGTCGTGGTCGCCGAGCAGCACGTGCGGAACCCCCCACGGACGCCACGCGGCCGGGTCGACGGTCGGAGGGAAGATCGAGACCACCGGTGTCCCCACCGCCGCCGCGAGGTGCGCCGGACCGGTGTTCCCCGCGACCACCGCTCGGGCGGCCGCCAGCAGCTCGACCAGCTCGTCGATCGAGGTCGACCCGGCGGCCCTCACCTGGGGCCCCTGGCCGGCGACGACCGAGCGGACCAGCTCGGCCTCCGCTGCGGCACCGGTGACCACGACCGGCCCTCGCACTGCCAGGGCGGTGACCACCTGTCGCCAGACCTCCGGGGCGAGCGTCCGAGCGGGGACGCTGGCACCCGGATGGACCACGACGTGCCCACCACGGGGCGCGCCGCTGTCGGCGCGGCGCACGATCCGGAGCGCGCCGTCGTCCTCCGCCGGCAGCCGGTAGCCGGCTGCTGCGGCCACCGCGAGCATGCGCTCGACCTCGTGGACGCGTCCGGGTGGAGCGACCCTCACGTCGAGCAGCGAGCCGGGGTAGTCCTCGGAGATCGCCGTGACCCGCTCCACCCCGGCGAGGCGCAGGAGAGCTGCCGTGGGAAGCGCCGACTGGTGGAAGGAGGTGAGCACGACGGCCTCCTCGGCGCCGGTCGACGCGAATGCCTCGAGCAGCCGTTCGTGGGCGGCCCGGTCGTAGGGAGGCGGCTCGGCTGCGATCCACGGCAGCTCCACCTCGACGACGCTCGCGACTCCTGGCAGTCGACATGCCACTTCACGACCGCGGGGCGAGACGGCCATGGTCACCGCGGCTCCGCTCGCCGCCACCGCTCGCACCGCAGGGCCCGCCAGGAGGACGTCACCCATGTTGTCGGGACGCACCACCAGCACCCCCGAGCGGGGGCGCGCCGGAGCGCTGCGGGGTGCCCGTTCGGGCGCGGTCATTGCCACACTCGTCCTGCCTCCCCGGGACGGCCGTCCCCTGCTCCTTCCCCCTTCTGGGCGCGGCGAACCGCGCGATCTCGGCCCGTGGAAGAAGCGCTCTCGGAGGCCGTCTCGCGCGGTTCTGGTGGGGATCGGTATGGGTACGCACGGTCCAATGCGCAGAGCCGCTTCCCCCCAGAGGGCGCCGGTCGACTACGCCACATCGGAACCCGGAGGACCTCGCCGTGCGGTCCCCGACTACGAGGTGGTCGTGCCGACGGTGGACCGTCCTTCCCTCCGCGACCTGCTGCGCTCGCTGGCCCGGCAGGCGCACCCGCCGCGGCGCGTCGTGGTGGTCGACGACCGGCGAGCACCCGAGGAGGAGCTGGACCTCTCGGAGCTCGACCTCTCCGGACCTGACGTCTCCGGGACGGGTGTCTGCGGGACCGGGCTGCGGGTGGTGGTGCGGCGTTCGGGAGGACGTGGGCCTGCGACGGCGCGGAACGTGGGGTGGGCCGGCAGCGAGGCCCAGTGGATCGTGTTCCTCGACGACGACGTGCGGCCGTCGGGCGACTGGTCGGTCGAGCTCGCAGAGGATCTGGCGGAGGCGGAGGCCGAACCGTCGGTCGGCGCGGTCCAGGGCCGGATCTCCGTGCCGCTCGACCCTCGGGCGACCGACTGGGAGCGCTCCGTCGGCCGCCTGGCGGATGCGCCCTGGATCACCGCCGACATGGCCGTGCGATCCGCAGCCCTCCGGTCGATCGGCGGCTTCGACGCCTCGTTCCCACGTGCGTACCGGGAGGACAGCGACCTCGCGATCCGTCTGCGGCAGGCGGGATGGGTGATCCAGCAGGGCGAGCGCCGCTCCACCCACCCGGTCGGCGGTGCACCGTGGTGGGAGAGCGTCCGACGTCAGCGAGGCAACGCCGACGACGCCCGGCTGCTGGTCCGCCACGGGTGGCGTTGGCGCCGGCTGGCCCGTGCCCCACGAGGGCGCCGACCGCTGCACGTGCTGACCACCGCAGCCCTCGTCCTCGCGGTGACGGGTGGGCGAGGGCGCCTCGGGCGCGCCGCCCGGCTGGCCTGGCTCCTCTCGACCGCCCAGTTCACGACGCTCCGCTGGTGGGCTGCCAGCCGTACCGCCCGTGAGCTGCCCGCGCTGGCCGTGACGTCGGCCGCCATCCCGCCAGCGGCCTGCTGGTGGTGGGCACGCGGCCTGATCGCAGCCCTGCGTCCGCAGCGTCGGGCGGCGGCCGTGCTGTTCGACCGGGACGGCACGCTGGTCGTGGACGTTCCCTACAACGGCGACCCCGACCTGGTCCGGGTCGTCGACGACGCACCCCGGGCGGTGGAGGCCATCCGCGCCGCGGGGGTGCCGGTGGCCGTGGTGTCCAACCAGAGCGGCGTCGCCCGAGGGCTGATCGCTCCGGCCGACGTCGAGGCCGTCAACGAGCGGGTGGACGTGGCACTCGGCGGGCTGGACGCGTGGGAGTGGTGCGGCCACTCCGACGGCGACGGCTGCGACCGGCGGAAGCCGGGCCCCGGTCTGATCGAAGCGGCGGCCGAGCGCCTCGGCGTGCGACCCGAGCGGTGCGTCGTGATCGGCGACATCGGCTCGGACGTCGATGCCGCACGCGCAGCTGGCGCCACCCCGATCCTCGTGCCCACCGCCGCGACCCGGCGCGAGGAGGTGCTGGCCGCACCGATCGTGGTCGAGCGGCTCGGTGCGGCGGCCGAGCTGGCGCTTCTCGAGCCACGGCCATGAGGGTGGCGATCTGGCACCAGCACGGGTCGTGGATGGACGCCTTCGTCCGCGGCAGCCACACCTACCTGGTGCCCACCAACGAGGCGCGCGACCAGGACGGTCGTGGCACCGCGGGCCGCAACTGGCCGTCCGTCGTGGAGGTGGCCCCCGACGAGGCGCGCGACTCGGAGCCCGACGTGCTGGTGGTCCAGCGTGAAGCCGAGCTCGAGCTGCTCGCCGAGAAGTGGTTCGGTCTGCGACCGGCGGTGGACGTCCCCGTCGTCGTGCTGGAGCACAACATGCCCAGGGGCGACATCGCCGAGATGCGGCACTGGGCCGCCGACCGCAGCGACCTGCTGGTCGTGCACGTCACCCACAACAACCGGGTCCTGTGGGACACGGGCAGCACCCGGACGACGGTGATCGAGCACGGCATCGCGGACCCCGGGCTCCGCTACACGGGCGAGCTGCACAGTGGTGCGGCGGTGATCAACGAGGCGGCACGGCGCTGGCGCCTGGTCGGCACCGACCTGCTCGGTGGGTTCGCCGAGATCGCTCCGGTGGACCTCTTCGGCATGGGCGGAGCGGACGCTGCGGCGCTGGTCCCGGGACTCGTCGCGCAGGGCGACCTGGGCCTCGACGACCTGCACACGGAGGTCGCGCGGCGGCGGTGCTACCTGCACCTGAACCGGTGGACCTCCCTCGGCCTGTCGCTCCTCGAGTCGATGATGCTCGGCGTCCCGCCGGTCGCCCTGGCGGCCACCGAGGCGCCCTCGACGATCCCCCGTGACGGCGGGATCGCCTCGAACGACCTCGACGCCCTCCACCGGCGGTACCGCGAGTACCTGGCCGACCCCGAGATGGCTGCCGCGCACGGGCGCGAGGCACGACGAGCGGTGTCCGAGCGGCACGGGCTCGAACGTTTCCTGCGGGACTGGGACGAACTGCTCACGGAGGTGACGTCATGATGCGATCGGACCGCCGCCGGCCACTGCGCCGCGTCGATCTGGTGTCGGAGCACGCCAGCCCCCTCGCGGTGCTCGGCGGAACCGATGCGGGCGGGCAGAACGTGGCGGTGGCCGAGCTGGCGCGCCACCTCGCGGCGCTCGGGCTGGAGGTGGTCGTGCACACCCGCCGCGACAGCCCCTCGCTCCCCGAGCGGGTGGCCATGGCGCCCGGCGTGACGGTGCACCACGTGTCGGCCGGACCTCCGTGCGAGGTGCCGAAGGACGAGCTCTTCCCGTACATGGACGCCTTCGCCCGAGAGCTGGTGAAGGCGTGGAACGACGACCGGCCCGACGTGGTGCACACGCACTTCTGGATGTCCGGTTACGCCGGCACCCGAGCTGCCTGGGCGGTGGACGTGCCGGTGGTGCACACGTTCCACGCCCTCGGGGTGGTGAAGCGGCGGCACCAGGCGGAGGCCGACACCTCACCACCCGCCCGCCTGCAGGCCGAGGTCGACCTGCTCCACCACGCCGACCACGTGGTGGCGACCTGCAGCGACGAGCGGCGCGAGCTGCTCGCTCTGGGCGCCGACCCTCGGCGGATCTCGGTGGTGCCGTGCGGGGTCGACCTCAGCCGGTTCACGCCCGAGCCGCCCCGTCCGTCGGGTCGGCTGCGGGTGCTGTCGCTCGGGCGGCTGGTCCCACGGAAGGGCGTCGACGACGTGATCCGGGCGATGGCGCTGCTCGACGACGCAGAGCTGCTGGTGGCGGGCGGACCCGCACCCGAGGCGCTCGCCCTGGATCCCGAGGTCACGCGGCTGTCAGCGCTGGCGGAGGAGCTGGGCGTGGCCGACCGGGTGACGTTCTCCGGCAGGGTGGAGCGGGACCAGGTGCCGGACCTGATCGCCGGATGCGACGTGGCCGTGTGCGTCCCCTGGTACGAACCGTTCGGGATCGTCCCCGTCGAGGTGATGGCGTGCGGGCGGCCCGTGATCGTGTCGAGCGTGGGCGGCCTCACCGACACGGTCGTCGACGGGTCGACCGGGTCGGTGGTCCCGCCCCGAGATCCGGCTGCACTGGCCTCGGCCCTCCGCTCGATGCAGTCCGACCCGGCGATGCGGGCCCGCCTCGGTGAGGCAGGTCGGGAGCGGACCTGCGCCTCGTACTCGTGGCAGGTCGTCGCAGAGGCGACCGCCGCCGTCTACCGCACGGTGCTCACCGCGGCCCGTGCCCACACGGAGGTGCCGTCGTGATCACCGAGGACCGCCACGGCCTGCACACGATGCTGGAGGAGCGCCTGGGGCGTTCCGTCGACGCCGTCGCCTCGCTGCGGCAGCAGGTGGCGGCGCTCGAGGACTGGGGGCGGCGGCTCGCTGGGTGCCTCACCACGGGCGGACAGCTGCTGGCCGCCGGCAACGGCGGGTCGGCTGCGCAGGTCGGGCACCTGGTCGCCGAACTGGTGGGCCGGTTCGAAGGGGAACGACGCCCGCTCCCCGCCCTGTCCCTGATGACGGACCCGTCCGTGACCAGCGCGATCGGCAACGACTACGGGTTCGAGGAGGCGGTCGCGAGGCAGGTCGCCGGACACGCCAGGGAGGGCGACGTGGTGTTCCTGCTGTCCACGTCGGGACGGAGTCCCAACCTTCTCCGGGCCGCCGAGGCCGCTCGGGAGGTGGGCGCCGAGGCGTGGGCGATGACCGGCCCGGCGCCGAACCCACTGGCCGACTGCGCCAGCCGGGTGATCGCCATCGACGTGCCGGGCACACCGCACGTGCAGGAGGCCCACCAGGTGGCCATCCACCTGCTGTGCGC
>JBIQID010000057.1:16357-18733 GCA_044508215.1 Actinomycetota bacterium
CGATGACCTCGGTGACGGTCGTCGGCGACGCCTTCCTCGACGTCGACGTGTGCGGGACCTCCGAGCGGCTGTCGCCCGACGGTCCGGTGCCGGTCATCGAGCAGCGGAGCGCGGAACGACGGGGCGGCGGTGCAGCGCTGACGGCCGCGCTCGTTGCCCGTGCCGGCGCCGAGACCACGCTCGTCACGGCGCTCGGGAGGGACCGGGCCGGCGAGGCGGTGCGACGCTGGCTCGCCGCCGAGGGGGTCGAGGTGATCGACGTGGGCGACCCGAACCGGGCCGTCACCGGCATCAAGACCCGGCTGCGGGTGGACGCCAGCACGGTGACGAGGCTCGACCGACCGGCACAGCCGCTCCTGGGTGCGGTCCGCTCGCAGGCCGAGGCGGCGGTGCGCCGGGCAGACGCCGTGCTGGCCTCCGACTACGGCCTGGGCCTGCTCGCCGACGGCGGCTGCCGTGAGGCGCTCGTGGCGGCTCGCCGGCCCATCGTGTGGGACCCGCACAAGCGCGGAGCCACGCCGGTCCCCGACGCGGTGGCGCTCACCCCGAACGTGGCGGAGCTGGCAGCGATCGTGCCCGACACCGACACCACCACGATGAGCGGCCGGATCGCGGCCGCCCGTCGCCTGCGGAGTGCGAACCGGTGTGGCGCCGTCGCCCTCACCTGCGGCGGCGACGGGATGCTGCTCGTCGAGGGGCCGGACACTCCCCCGCTGGCCGTCACCGTGGAACCGGCACGTGGGGACGCCTGCGGAGCCGGGGACTGCTTCGCCGCCGAGCTGGCGGTCGGCCTCGCGGGCGGCCGGCTGCTCTCCGAGGCCGCGACCCGGGCGGTGCACGCCGCCAGCCGGTTCGTCGCAGCCGGGGGCGCCGCCGCGTGGGGCTCGTCGGCGTGGAGCGCTCGGTCAGGCGGGACGCTCGCCCACGACCGCGACGACGGCTTCGCCCTCGCTCGACGGGTGCGGGCCGCGGGCGGTGTGGTGGTCGCCACCGGAGGCTGCTTCGACCTGGTGCACGTGGGCCACGTCGAGCTGCTCCGCGCTGCCGCTCGCCTCGGCGACTGCCTGCTGGTGTGCATGAACTCGGACAGCTCGGTGGCGGCGCTGAAGGGCCCGGACCGGCCGGTGGTCCGCCAGCAGGATCGGGCGGCGGTGCTCCGAGCGATCGGCGGTGTGGACGACGTCATCGTGTTCGACGAGCCGACACCGGTGGAAGCGCTGCGCCGGATCCGTCCGCACGTGTTCGTGAAGGGCGGCGACTACCACACGACGGTCCCCCTGGCCGAGACCGCAGCGCTGGCCGAGTGGGGCGGCGAGGTCGTCGTCGTCCCATACGTGTCGGGGCGGAGCACCACACGGCTGATCGGCGCCGCCACCGGCGACGCCCACTGACGACCGACGGCACAGCCGCCGCACCAACACCCGCCACACCAACACCGAGGACCTGGGCCCCGACCTTCGACGGAGCCCTCACCCACGAGGAGGCATCCATGCGCAACGACGACGGACGAGAGCGACTTGCACTGGTCACGGGAGGCGCGTCCGGCCTTGGCGCCGCGTGTGCGGCGCTGCTCAGCGACGAGGGCTGGCAGGTGACCGTGCTCGACCGCGACCCGCCCGCCGACGGGCTCGAGCACCTGAAGGTCGACCTCACCGACCCCCGCTCGACCGAGTCGGAGATCACCCGGTGGCTCGGCGACCGACCGCTCGACGCCCTGGTGTGCGCTGCGGGCACCGACGCGTGCGGACCGCTCGGCGAGGTGAGCGCCCTCGACTGGGAGCGCGTGATCGCGGTGAACCTCGTCGGCCTCGCCGCGTGCGTGCGGGCGGCGCTGCCCGCGCTCCGCACCGCCGGTGGGCGGGTCGTCACCGTGGCCTCCACGCTCGCCCTCCGCTCACTGCCGGACGCCACCGCCTACTGCGCCTCGAAGGCCGGCGTGCTCGCCTTCTCACGATCGCTCGCCGTCGAGGAGGCAGGCCGGGTCGGCGTCACCACCCTCGTCCCCGGCGGCATGCGGACCGCCTTCTTCGACGGGCGCACCGAGCAGTACCGCCCGGGCCCCGACGCCCACCTGAACGACCCGGCCCTCGTCGCCGACGCCGTCCGCTACGTCCTCGACCAGCCCTCCGGCTGCGAGGTCCGCGAGCTCGTGATCTGCCCCGACACCGAGCCCTCCTGGCCCTGATCCGGACAACCTGAGCCTGTCCACATCCGGACAACTTGCGCGGCCACATCGGGACAACTTGAAGCTGTCCACTTCCGGCCAGCCCGTGACCGGATCGGGACAAGTTCAACCTGTCCACATCCGGCCGACCTGCGCGGCCACATCCGGACAACTTGAAGCTGTCCACTTCCGGCCAGCCCGTGACCGGATCG
>JBIQID010000058.1:0-18441 GCA_044508215.1 Actinomycetota bacterium
GCAGCCAGGACGCGCACGGCGGGTTCGAGGACCATCGAGTCATGGTCCCCCGGGACCTCGGTCACGTCCACCCGCTCGCACCAGGGGCCCCAGCCGTTGTCGTGGTAGATGAACCGACGGTCGACGTTGATCTGCCGGTCGGGCCCCAGCACGTGCAGCGGCGTCAGCTTCGGCCGGTACAGCGTGATCACGCCGGGGTACGGGCGCACGTCGTAGATGTCGAGCGCCCGGTAGAAGGCCGCTTCCACCACGGTGGAGTGCAGGGTGCCCTCCTCGACGGGGACCTCGGGGCCGCGTGCTCGACGGCGGCGCTCCTTCTCCCACTCGACCCGGTTCACGGCCCACTCCTTCAGGTAGGCGGGGCCCTTCTCGCGCAGGCGGTCCGCCTGGATCTTCACCCGGTCGCGCACCGTCAGCGGCGGGTTGTACGGCAGCGGCGTGTCGAGCATCACGAGGAGCGAGACCTCCTCGCCGGCGGCGATCAGCTGCTGGGCCATCTCGTAGGCGGCGATGCCACCGCCGGAGAACCCGCCCAGGAGGTACGGGCCGTGCGGCTGCACCGAACGGACCTCTTCGAGGTAGTCGCGAGCCATCTCCTCGAAGGTCTCGTGCGGCTGCTCGTCGCCGTACAGACCACGGGCCTGCACGCCGTAGAACGGGCGGTCGGCGCCGATCTGGTGGGCGAGGTGCCGGAGGTTCAGGACGTTCCCGAACATGCCTGCGACCAGGAAGAACGGCGTCTGGTCGCTCCCCTCGCCGGGGTGCATGGCGACGAGGTGCCGGTAGCGGGCCTGCGGCGCCACGATCGTGCTCGTCGCGTCGTCACCGGCCTGGTCGTCGGGGAGCGCCGCCTCGATCAGCGCCGCGCACGCCTCGACGGTGGGCGCCTCGAACAGCACCGAGATCGGGAAGTCGACCGAGAACGTGCGCTTCACCTGCGCGAAGAGGCGGACGGCGATGAGGCTGTGGCCCCCCAGCTCGAAGAAGTCGTCCTGCACGCCGATCTGGTCGATCCCCAGCAGCTCCTGCCACATGTCGACGAGGCTGCGCTCGATGTCGTTGCGTGGCTCGACGAGCTCGGAATCGAGCTGCGGGCGGCTGAACACGGCGCTGGTGTCACCGGCCGAGCCGGCGAGCTGCCGAGCCGCGATCGTCTCGCTCTGGCTTCGCAGCTCGTCGAGGTCGAACGTGGACACGTAGACCACCGGAAGGTCCGCCGAGAGCGCACGCAGGAAGCTGCGGGAGCCTTCCTCCGGCGTCAGGCCCTCCGCCAGGGTGTGCTGGAAGGCCAGTTCGGACAGCGAGCGCTGCCGGGCCTGCGCGGGGGTTGCGTCCAGCTCGACCTCCGCGGGAAGCGGCGGGCGGTCGAGCCCGAGGTCGAGCGTGCCGTCGAGGCGCTTCACGGTGAAGCCCTCCACCGACACGAGCACGCGCCCCGAGGGATCGCACAGCTCGACGTCGAAGGTGGCGAAGCCCTCCTCCTCGGAGGAGCCGGGGCGGACGCGGGCGGTCGAGACCACCTCCTGCGGCAGGCGATCGTGCACGGTGATCCTGCGGTAGCCCACGGGGACCCACAGGCGGTCGCCGGTGTACCCCTCGATGAGGTCCATCGCGAAGCCGGTGCCGAGGTCGACCAGGCCCGGGTGCAGGCCCACCGCGTCGACGTCGGCTGCGAGCTCGTCGGGAAGGCGGAGGTGCGCGACGGCCTCGCGCTCCCCCAGCCGGACGGAGCGCACGACGTCCCAGCGGGGACCGAAGCGGAGGTGGTCCTGCTGCCGGGTGCGGAGGGTGCCCTGGCGGGTGGCTGCGGCCTCGACCGCAGCGAGGTCGACCGTGCCGGCCGGTTCCACCTCGTGGAGCAGCAGGGTCGCCTCACCGGTGATGCGCCAGCCGGTCCTCTCGGCCGCGCCGCCGGCCTCGCCGCTCGGCCGGTCGAGGGTGACCCGCTCGCTCACCTCGAAGCGGTAGCCCTCGTCGGTGGGGTGGAGCACCACCCGGGCGTCGCGCCCTCGACCGTCCGGGACGGCGAGCGGACGGAGGAACACGAGGTCGCGGATCTCGAAGGGCCGATCCACACCCAGCTCGGCCAGCGCGGCGCGGGCCAGCTCGAGGTACGCGGCGCCGGGCAGCAGCGCCTCGTCGGCAGCGGTCCGGTGGTCGTCGAGCAGCCAGTCGCGCTCAGCGGTCCAGTGCGCCGTGATCGTCGCCACACCGTCACGGCGGCGGGCACGGTCGACGAAGAACGGGTGCGCGGCGGGGGTGCGGACGACGTCGCCGTCGTCGTGTGAGGTCTCGGCGGCTGCGGCGGCGGCCATGCCGACCTCCCGCCAGACGCCCCAGTCGAGGGCCCGCACGTGGCTCGCTCCGGCGGCCTGGCGTGCCTCGGCGAAGGCGTTGAGGAACGAGTTGGCAGCGACGTAGTCGACCTGGCCCATGGGGGCGGTCACCGTGCTGGTGGAGGCGAACACCACGAACAGGTCGAGGTCGTCGGCAGCGGTGGCCTCCTCGAGCGCGAGCGTCCCGTACACCTTGGGCGCGAGCACGTCCTCCATGTCGGGTTGCGACTTCGTGAGGAGGAGCGCGTCGTCGATCACGCCGGCGGCGTGGACCACCGCATGGATGCCGCCGAACCGGTCGCGCACCTCGCCGAGCGCCCGCTCGAGCGACTGCGGGTCGGTGACGTCGCCCTCGACGACCTCGACCACCACGCCCGCCGAGCGGAGCGCCTCGAGGCGCTGGATGCGCTGGGACGTCGGGTGGTCGGGGCCGAGCCGCTCGACCACCTCGCCCCAGGTCGACTGCTCGGGCAGGCCGCTCCGCGACATCAGCGCGATGCGGGCACCGACCGATCGGTGCAGCGCCTCGGCCAGGGTCAGGCCGATGCCGCCGAGACCGCCCGTGATCACCACCGAAGCGCCGGTGCGCAGGGGCGGGCGACCCTCCTGCGGCAGGCGCGTGCGGCGGACGTCGTGGACGTAGCGGCGATCGCCGCGGAGGGCGACCACCTGGTTCTCCGGAGGGGAGGTGAGCTCGCCGACGACCTCGTCGATGAGGTCGGGCCGGCTCTGGTCCACCTCGCCGTCGATGCGCCGGATGGCAGCCCGGAGCAAGGAACGTGCGGGCGGACGCAACCCGACCGAGACGGCCAGGTCCTCGGGGTCGAGGTCGAACGTCGAGACGGTGACGTCCGCCAGCTCGCGCGGGATCACGCGGACGGGCCCGAGCACGGTGGACTGCTCCGGCCACCGGACCGGGCCGGAGCCGGGTGCGGCCTGGGAGCCCATGGTGGCGACGTCGATGTGCAGCGGTCGGCGGAGGCCCGAGCGACCCCATGCCTGGGCGATGAGCACGAGGCTCTGGAAGCCCAGCTCCTGGTTCCGATGGAAGAAGCTGCTGCCCGGACGGAACTCGCGCTCGTCGGTGGCGAGCAACCAGAGGTGGGCGATCCGGTCGGGGACGCGCCCTGTGCGCACCAGGTCACGGAGCAGCTGTTCGTAGCCGATCTCCCCCAGCTCCGGGCTGAGCACGTACTCGTCGTCGGACACCGCCCGGTACGAGTCGCCGGCCCGCACCACGACGACCCGGTCGCCACGGCCACGCAGCCGCTCGACCACCCGCTCGCCGAGGCCGGTGCGATCCACCATCACCAGCCAGTCGGTCGGGCCTGCGTCGAGCGGGTCCTCGCGGTCACGGCTCTTCCACACGGGCTTCCACGCCCAGCGGTCCTCGTCCTCCTCACGCTCGGGGAAGAGGTCGTCGCTGCCGCTGTCGGCCGATCCCGTACCGGGGGCGATGAAGAACGTCTGCTTCTGGAACGCGTAGGTGGGCAGCCCGACGCGCCGGCGCTGTTCGCCCTCGAAGAGGCGCTCCGTGTCGAGGCGACCGCCTGCGGCCCAGATGCGTCCGATCGCAGCGAGGAGGGCCGCATCGTCCGCCAGGTCCTCCTCGGGGTGGCGCATCGTGGGGATCGGCGCCTGGGAGGCCTTCGCGTCGGGGTGGAGGCGGACGAGCGAGCTGAGCGTCTTGCCGGGGCCCACCTCGAGCAGCACCCGCGACCGGTCCTCGAGCAGCGTCGAGATGCAGGACGAGAAGCGCACCGTGTTGCGGAGGTGGTCCACCCAGTAGCCGGGGTCGGTCGCCTGCGACGGCTCGATCCACGTGCCGGTGAGGTTCGACACCCACGGGATCTCGGGCGCCCGCAGCTCGATGCCGTCGAGGTAGGCACGGAACTCGGGGAGCACCTCGTCGAGGAGGCGGCTGTGCACCGGGGTGGTCACCGGCACCGTGACGGCCTCGATGCCGTCCTGCGCCAGCCGCTCGGTCAGCGCCGCCAGCCGGTCGGGTGCCCCGGACACCACGCACAGGTCGGGAGCGTTCTCCACGGCGAGGTCGAGGCCCAGCTCGTCGAGCAGCGCCGCCACCTCGTCGGAGGGGAGCGGCACGGTGACCGCTCCGCCCTCGACCCGGTCCATCAGCCGGCCGCGCAGCACGACCAGGCCGAGGCAGTCCTCGAACGACATGGTCCCGGCGACGCACGCGGCCGTGTTCTCGCCGAGGCTGTGGCCGACCAGCGCGGTCGGGCGGAGGTCCCAGCTCATCAGCAGCTGTGCGAGGGCGTGCTCGACGATGAAGATCAGCGGCAGCTGGTGCGACATGAGGCTCAGCTGCTCGGCACCCTCGGGCGTCGGCTCGTCGAAGAGGTGGTGGCGCAGCTCCAGCCCGTGCACGGTCTCCAGCAGCCGGAGGCCCTCGTCGACGTGCGCCGCGAAGGTGGGCTCGGACGCGTAGACGTCGGCGGCCATCCGCTGGTGCTGCGCGCCGCCGCCCGGGAACATGAACGTGGGCGTGGGCTCGCTGGTCGAGGCCGAGTGGTCGAACAACCGTCGGCGGTCGCCGCTGTCCAGCAGCTCTGCCGCCTCGACCGCGTCTCGGGCGACGAGCACCCGCCGCTCGGCGAAGTGACGGCGACCCACCTGCAGGGTCCAGGCGACGTCGCCGAAGTCCTGCTCGGGGTTCTCCCGGAGGTGGGCGGCGAGGCGCGCTGCGCTCCCGTCGAGCGCCGCTCGGTTGCGCGCCGACAGCACGATCAGGCGCCAGGGATCGTCCCCGGGCAGGTCACGCTCGGGGGGCTCGGGGGCCTCCTCCAGCACGACGAACGCGTTGGTGCCACCCACTCCCAGCGAGTTGACGCCGGCGCGCCGCGGGGCGTCGCCCTCCGGCCACTTGGTCAGCACGTCGTTGACGCGGAAGGGGCTCTCCTCCAGCTGGAGGTCGGGGTTCGCCTCCTCGAAGTTGAGGCTCGGCGGCACCTCCCCGTGGTGGAGGGCGAGCGACACCTTCACGAGGCTCGCCACCCCGGCCGCGGTGTCGAGGTGACCGATGTTCGTCTTCACGCTGCCCACCCGGCACGTACCGACGAGGTCGTCGTCGGCGGTGAACGCGTTGGTGAGCGCGGCGATCTCGATTGGGTCGCCCATCGCCGTGCCGGTGCCGTGGCACTCGACGTAGTCGATGGTGGCCGGGTCGACCTCGGCGACGGCGAGCGCTTCACCGATGCACGCCGCCTGCCCCTCGACCGACGGTGCCAGGTAGCCCACCTTCCGGTCGCCGTCGTTGTTGACGGCGCTGCCCTTCACCACGGCGTAGATCCGGTCGCCGTCCTCGATCGCGTCGTCGAGGCGGCGCAGCGCCACGACGCCGACCCCACTACCGAACACCGTGCCCTGCGCCTTGTGGTCGAAGGCCCTGCAGTGGCCGTCGGGCGAGAGCACCTCGCCCTCGTGGTACTGGTAGCCCTGGCCGTGGGGGATCTCGATCGTGACGCCCCCGGCGAGCGCGAGGTCGCACTCCCCCGACAGCAGGTTCTGGACGGCCAGGTGGGTCGCCACGAGCGAGGTCGAGCACGCGGTCTGCACGTTCACCGACGGTCCGTGCAGGTCGAACACGTAGCTGGCCCGGGTGGCGAGGAAGTCCTTGTCGTTGCCGGTGTGGCGCAACAGGAAGAAGCCCACGTCCCGCACCAGGTCGGGGTTCGTCAGCACGTTGCGGACGAAGTAGCTCCCCATGCCGCAGCCGGCGAACACGCCGATCGCGCCGTCGAAGCTGTCGGGGACGTGGCCCGCGTCCTCGAGCGCCTCCCACGCCGCCATCAGGAAGTGGCGGTGCTGGGGATCCATGATCCCCGCTTCCTTGGGCGACAGGCCGAAGAACTCGGCGTCGAAGTCGTAGACCCCGTCGAGCGTCGCGGCGGCCGGCACGTAGCCCGGCCGACGCAGCTCCTCTCGCGACACCCCGGCGGCGAGGAGCTCCTCCTCGGTCAGGTGGCGGATGCTCTCGACGCCCTCCACCAGGTTCCGCCAGTACGCGGCCGGGTCGGGCGCACCGGGGAGGTGCGCCGCCAGGCCGACGATGGCGATGTCGTTGTCACCCACGTGGGTCCCCTCACCTCCGAGCGCGACGCCGTTGGAGGCTGTCCCGTCGACGTGCAGCCCGGTCACGGCTGGTCTGGGCCGTGGCTGCTGCGGTGTCGACCGACAGCGATTCCGCGAACGAACGGACGGTCGGATGTCCGTACAGGTCGGTGAGTGAGATCGGCAGTTCCAGCACCTCCTTGAGGCGCCGGTGCAGACGGACCATCAGGAGCGAGTGCCCACCGAGGTCGAAGAAGTTGTCGTCCACGCCGATCTGGTCGGTGCCGAGGATCTCCCGCCACACCTCCAGCACCTGCTGCTCGGCCTCGTTGCTGGCCTCTGCGAGCGGCGCCGCCGCCGTGCGGCGGCCGAGCACCTCTGCGAGCGACGGCAGGGCGTTGCGGTCGATCTTCCCGTTGGGCGTGTGCGGCAGGTCGTCGAGCACCACCACGTGCGCCGGCACCATGACCTCGGGCAGCGTCGCCCGCAGGTGGTCCTTCACGGCCGCGGCGTCGATGGTCGTGCCCGCCGCAGCGGAGAGGTAGCCCATCAGCTGCTGGTCGCCGGGGGTGTCCTCGCGGACCGCCGCGACGCACTCGCGCACACCGGGGAACCGGCCGAGCTGCGCCTCGATCTCGCCCAGCTCGATCCGGTAGCCGCGGATCTTCACCTGGTGGTCGATCCGACCCAGGAACTCGAGGTGCGCCGAGCCGTCGGGCAGCTCGCGCCACCGGGCCAGGTCACCGGTGCAGTACATCCGCCCGCCCTCGCGGAACGGGTCGGCCACGAACCGCTCGGCGGTCAGCTCGGGGCGCTCGTGGTAGCCGCGGACCACGCCGAGGCCACCGATCCACAGCTCGCCGGCGACCCCGGGCGGCACCGGCTGGCGGTTGGAGTCGAGGACGTAGATCTGGGTGTTCGCGATGGGCGTGCCCACCGGGATGAGGTCGAGGTCGCCGTCGAGCTTCCACGTGGTCGACCAGATGGTCGTCTCCGTGGGCCCGTACATGTTGGTGACGTTGCCGCTGAGCGACAGCGAGCGCAGGTCCTTGGCCAGGGCGACCGGGAACGCCTCGCCGCCGATGAACACGTGCTCCACCGAGGCCAGCGCCTTGCGGGTGTCGTCCTGCAGGGACCACATGCGTGCCATCGACGGCGTGCACTGCAGGTGGGTGACCTCGTGACGGGCGATCTGCGCGGCGACCGACTGGTCGAGCTGCGTCGAGAGGTCGGCGTCGGAGGCTGTCCCGACGTTGGCGTTCGCCCGCTCCCGGATCTCGGCGAGGAGCGGGAGGCTGTCGAGCACCTGGTCGGTGTCGACCCCGAAGTCGACGAGGCACGCGATCTCGTTCACCCCGATGCCCTTGAGGCTGTCGATCATCTGGGAGCACCGCTCGGGCGTGCCGAACAGCCCGCTCGACTCGTAGTACCGCAGGAAGGCGAACTCCAGCACGGCGTCGAGGTCCTCGGGCGAGAGGTTCGCGAAGTCCTCGTCGTTCAGGCCACCGTCGGCCGGCGTGGAGCCGGCGGGCCGCTGGAACGCCGGGAAGCTCCAGGCGTACTCCCGCAGCAGCGAGAACGACTCGCCGAGGTAGGCCTTGAGCGGCTCGCGGGCTGCGTCGCGCACCGCGTCCTCGTCCTCGCCCACGAACGTGTGCAGCATCAGGCTGACCACGCCCGCGTCCGGGTCGAAGCCGGCTTCGGCGCGGGCCCGGCGGTACGCCTCGATCTTCGGGGCGAGCTGCTCGACCGACTGGCCGAGGAGGTGGGTGAGCACGTTCGCCCCGATGCGGCCCGCCTGGATGTAGGTCTCGGGGTTGCCTGCGGTGGTCACCCACACGGGCAGCTCGCGCTGCACGGGGCGGGGCAGGGTCGACAGCTCCACCTGGCCGGTCGGGCCGTCGAAGGAGACCTTCTCGCCGCGCCAGAGCCGCTTGACGGTCTCGATGCCGTCGAACATCGCCTGCTTGGCGTTCGCGTAGTTCTCGGGCCGGAGCACGAAGTCGTTCGGCTGCCAACCGGACGCGAACGACACGCCGACACGACCGTTCGAGAGGTTGTCGACCACGCTCCACGCCTCGGCGACGCGGATCGGGTGCTCGAGCGGCATCACCACCGAGCCGGCCCGGACCTCGACGTTGCTGGTGATCGCTGCGACGGCGGCGCCGGTGACCGCCGGCTGCGGGTAGAGCCCACCGAAGGCGTGGAAGTGCCGCTCGGGCGTCCACACGGCGGAGAACCCGTTGCGGTCCGCGAACCGGGCGCCCTCGAGGAGCAGCCGGTACTTGTCGGGGCCCTCTCCCTCGGCTGCGTCGCCGGAGAAGTAGAAGAGCGACATGTCCATGGGCAGCGAGGCGTGCTGCTCGGTCCACGACGCCTGGGCATCGCTGTCGCCGCCGACCTCACGCTCGCGGTCGAGGTACACCACCACGGTGAACCCGCGGGTGAGTGTGTAGAGCAGCTCGAGGACCGAGATGTCGAACGAGAGGCTCGTCACCGCGAACCACGTGGCCGGCAGCTCGTGCGGGACCCGCTCGTCCATCCCCTCGAAGAAGTTGACGGCGTTGACGTGCTCGATGAGCACGCCCTTCGGCAGGCCGGTGCTGCCCGAGGTGTAGATGCAGTAGGCCAGGTGCTCGGGCGAGACCTCGACAGCCGGACGCTCCGGCGGCATCGCGTCGATGGCGGCCCGCTCGCGGTCGATCGCCACGACGGTGATGCCAGGGTCGTCGCGCCGGGGCAGCTCGTCGAGCAGCGCCGACTCGGTGAGCACCACCCGGCACCCGCTGTCGGAGATCATGTGCTCCAGGCGGTTCGACGGGTACGTCGGGTCGAGCGGCACGTAGGCGCCGCCGGCCTTGTGCACCGCCACCACGGCGACGACCAGGTCGATCCCGCGGTTCAGGTGGACGCCCACCAGGTGGTCGGGGCCCACGCCGAGGCCGCTGAGGTGGTGCGCCAGGCGGTTCGCCCGCTCGTCCAGCTCGCGGTACGTGATCGAACGGTCCTCGAAGACGACCGCGACGGTGTCCGGCGTGCGGTCGACCTGCTGCTCGACCAGGTGGTGGATCCCCACTCCGTTCGGGATCGGGCGCTCGGTGTCGTTCCAGCCGTGGAGCACCTTCTGGCGCAGCTCGGAGCCGAGCAGATCGACCTCCGCGACGGTGACGTCCTGGCGAGCGGCCAGGGCGGCCAGCACCGCCTGCAGGCAGTCGACCAGCAGGCGCGCATCGGACGGGTCGATGAGGGCGCGGTCGTAGCGGACGGACCAGCTGTGACCCTCGGACCGCAGCTCCACCGCCACGCCGTCGGCGGGTGCCCCGTCCGCGTCGAAGCGGACGGCCACTGGCAGCAGTCGGCCCGCAACGAGCTCCGGGTGCCGGGCCAGCTCGGGCTGACGGGCCACGAGGTCCGCCTGGAACGGGAGGCGTCCCCGGGCGTCGGCGAGCGCCCCCGCCAGCGCTTCGGCCACGTCGGCGACCGCTGCGGTGCGGTCGAGCGAGACCTCGAACGGCGCAGCGTCGGCCAGCAGCTGGGCTGCGGGTCCGGCTTCGGCAGTCCATGCGCCGTCGACGAGGCCGAGATGGAAGCGGTCCTTGCCGGCCAGCCGCGCGAGCAGCACGCCGAACCCGGCCACGACAGCACCCGGATCGTCGGCGATGGCGGGCGGGACCTCGAGGTCGATGGCAGCGTGGTCCGGGCGGTGGTCCGGGCCGGCGGTCGCCGCCCAAGGGACCTCCACCGGCTCGAGGCTGGTGAGTTGGTCGAGATGGCGACGCTCTTCTCGGGCGAGGCGTGCACCCAGTTCGGTGAGTCGGGCACGCTCGGTCTCATCCAGCGCCGGGAGGCGGTCGCCGACGCTGACGCCGAGACGGGTGGCGGCTTCGGCGGGGGTCAGCTCCTCGCCGGTGAGCGTGGTGACAGCGGTGAGGGCCAGCGCTCCGTCGGCGGTGGCCACCACCAGCTCGTCGTCGGCCGAGAGGACGGTGCCCGCCTCGCCCGAGTCGTCCCGCACCTCGACCGACGTGACCGCCAGCGTCGTGCCGGGACCGTGCACCTTCGCGAGCGTCACCGGGTTCGGGTACGGCCCGAAGGTGAGGGCGCGGACCAGGCGGTCCAGTTCGACCGCCGGCTTGTTCCAGTCGAGGACGGCGAGCGCCTCGGGGCGGTCGTGACGGCTGAAGGTCCGCCGCTCCGCAGCAGGATCCTGTGGCGTCGCGGTGACGGTTCCGGAGGCGAGCTCGTCGACGAGCTGACCGAAGCTCTCGATGGCCGCCTCGAAGTTGCGCGTGTTCAGGGAGAGCGACGTCTCCCCCGGTGCCACCTCGAAGGTGCGGGAGGCGACGAGGTCGCCCTCGTCGATCCCAGGAGTGATGTGGTGCCAGCTGATCCCGTAGGTGGGCTCGCCGGCGATGAGCGCCCAGACGGGGGCGTTGAGCCCGGCGTACCCCGGGAGCGGCCCGTCGTGGAAGTTGATCGCCCCCTTCTTCGGGAGGGCCACGACCTCGTCGGGCAGCAGCGCGAGGTGTGTGATCGAGAGCAGCCAGTCGAAGTCGTGTGCGGCGAGCTCGTCGCACCAGGAGCTCGCCGGCCCGGATGCGTCCACGGTGGCGTAGCCCTTCGAGGTGGCCCAGTCGGCGACGCGGCGGGAGCCGGCGGCCACGGCCACGACCTCGTGCCCCTTCGAGGCGAGGATGTCCCCGCACTCGAGGAGAAGCGAATCTGCGCCGACCAGAACGCAGCGCATCGGCGGGTGTTCGGACGGGCTCATCAAGGTCCTCGACGTCGATCTGTGTTGACGCGGCACGCCACCCTCAGTGAGCCCGCCGCCGACGCAATGGTAACGATGGCCGCTGAGGTTCTCCCCTCGGACTGGGGGAAACTGCCCAAGCGCGGAGGGGCCAGGGGAATCCCGGGAGCGACCCCGACGTTGGACCGGTAGCATCTGCAACGCACGGGGCTGACTGGTTTCGACGACGAGATCCGGAAGCTGCGCTTGCGACCCGAGTTGCTCAGACTCGTAAAACAGGGCAACCAAAGAACCGCCAACGAGCAGTTCGCTCTCGCAGCCTGATCTAGGTCAGGACCAGAGAGACATCGTGACCAGCAATGGCGCACGGGGCCAGACCACCGCAGCCCGGCAACAGAAGCGGTGGTGGACCGCAGGGAGAGACCGCTGACGGCGTGAAAGAACGCTGACACCGGGGAAAGACCCGGTGGTGAGCCTCCGGGCTCCACCCACCCGTGGGAGCGGTAGCCACAAGGCCGCACGACGGGGATGGTCGTATCGGGTTCAGTGACCGCTCGGCGGACGAGGGTTCGATTCCCTCCAGCTCCACTCATCATCACCGACCGGCAGCCCGACCTCATCGGGCTGCCGTCCTGTGTCGAGCCCGATGGCACGTCCTGCAGCGGGGTTCCAGCTCGTCGACGACCGTTCGACGGGTGGTCTCGTACGGCGGTTGGTGGTCGTACTCGAGGAGCTCGGTCTCGCCGCAGTCCACGCATCTGCGGTGCCGTTCGAGCACCACCCGGCGCTGCCGTGCCGTGGGGTGGCGGTGGCGGCCGGATGCGTTGATCGGCCGACGCTCGGCATCGTGGATCAACACCCGCAGGAACGCATCGGGGGCGATCTGCTCCACGATGCTGCCGGGCACCGGCGTGCCGTCGTCGAGCGTGCACCCGTCGCCGCGCACGTGGATCACCACCTCCGCCTCCACCTTTGCGCCACCCTCGGCGGCAAGGGCGACGAGGGCGTCGGCCCGCTGCTGCGCCATCGACGGCCAACGCTCGGGCCTGCTCGCCCCGGCCACCTCCTGTGGCGAGGACGCGTCCGCGGACGCGTCTTCGCCACGCTGAGCGCGGATCGGCCCTCCGTTCCGCATCACCCACGCATCGATCGCTGCCGTGAGGCCCGCAGCTGCCAGCGGGGGCAGCCGGAACCAACCGACGACCATCCCGTCGGGCTCGACGCGGAACTTCAGCGATCTCGCCTGCTGGTGGCGGTCCTCGGTCTCCTCGGGCTCTTCACGAGCGCCGAGCCACGCAGCGATCGCCGTCGACAGACGGCCGGCCGGCGTCAGCTCGGCCAGCTCGCACAGCTCGGCCTCGGTCTCCGGCTTCACGACGCGGGTGAGGGTGCGGACCTTGCTGTACGACAGGCGGCCCTCAGCGAAGGCGGCGGCGACCAGCAGGAACCGCTCCAGGTCGCGACCGACGCGCAACCACTCGCGCGCCGTGCACACCTCGATGTCCAACGCCGTGGCGACCCAGTGCGCGCACGTCCGCGCGCCGTCGAGGGCCCACTCGCCCGACCGGTCGAGCTCCACCACCAGGGCCAGCAGGTCGCGCTGGCTGGTCGACCAACGCTGCCCCAGTTCGAGCACCGCTGTGCGGGCGTCCCGGCCCGTCGCCCTCGGCCCTCGCTGCATGGTCGTGGTCATGACGCCTCCCTCCGGTCCACCGCTCTCGGCCACACCGATGCCGCGTGGTCCGTGTCCGATCTGCGCTCGCCTCTTCTCTTCCTGGGACCGCCGTTCCCGCCGGCAGTCGAGCTGCGCTCGACCATAGGAGGGGGGTGTGACACTCAGGTTTCCGTCGTGGAAACGTCACCCGCGGTGGCGGATGCGCGTCCGCGGACGCGTGTCCACCACGGCTCGTGACGGCCACCCGCCCACCGGCGCCATGCCGACCCAGTGTCTCTCCGCGGCTCACGGGATCTCTGGACTACTTCGTCAGCTCGCTGCGGATGATCCGACCCGTTCCGGGATCCACCACGCAACGGTGTGCCCACGCGTTCGCCACGACCTCGTCGCCGCGGATCGCCACGGTGGTCCAGCACTTCAGGTCGGCTCTCGGCGGCTCAGCGGCCCAGACCACCTCACCGGTCGGCGTCGCCCGGACCAGGTTGGCGAAGGGATGCCAAGCCTCCACCCCGGGCGGTCGACCCGATCCAGTCGAGAACCGTGACCGACGGGTTCCCGTGCCGCGTCATCACCTCCCGCCCAGCGCGACCTCCCGGAGCGGATCTCCTCCGTCGATGAAGAGCCGCCCACCCGGAACCAGAGCACGGGCGATCCGATCCAGGGCCCGCGCGTTCGCTGCCGGGTGACGGCCGTCGAGCACGCCGACCCTCACCGCGAAGGCGAGGTCGTAGGGCTGCTCGCCCTCGGCCAGCTCCAGGTCCTCGCACGCCACGCACCGAACGCTCAGCCGGCCCTCGGCGATCAGCTCCGCGGCCGAGGCCTCGAGCTGCCGGATCGCCTTCGTCGACCGGTCGACCGCCAGCACGTGTCCGTCGGGACCGACCCGGCGAGCCACCTCCCGTGCGGCCGCTCCCGGACCGCAGCCGACCTCGAGCACTCGCAACGCCGGCCGGAGCGGAAGCGCGTCGACGATCTCCTGGAGCCGCGCCGAGAGCACCTCGGTCACAGGAATCGCCGGGCCAGCGCCAGCCGATCCTCCCGCGTCCGGTGGAAGATGCCCGCCACGTCCGCGTCCCACCGGTGCCACGGGAACTCGGTCACGCGGTCGCCGATCCGTCGGAACAGCTCGTCTGCGATCCGAGCCGAGCGGGCGTCCACCGGGACCACGCCGATCACGTAGGCGTTCAGCACGATGAAGCTGGACGGCGGCGTCTCCGATGCCAGTGCCGCGAGGTATCGCTCGGCCGCGCCCGCCAGCTCCTGGGCCACGTTCGGTGCGGAGAAGTAGGTCCTCGGCTGGAGGTCGTCGTCGGACAGGAGGAACTCGATGTGGGCGACCGGCAGCGCCTCCCGGGCCGGCGAATCTGCCGGCGCGTACTGGTCGATCCACCGGGCGAACTCGAACATCGCTTCGTGGGAACCGGCCCACTTCTTGCAGAGGCCCTGCAGCATGGAGGCGCAGCCGTAGGGGTGGAACGGTGCTCGTTCGTGGAGGTGGGCGAACCGGGCGCGCATCTCGGGCAGGCCCATCTCCAGCCCGCGGCTCGTCGTGATCAGGTGCGGCCAGGGGTCGGGTGCCGTGCGCCAGGTGGCAGCGGTCCAGCGGAGGAGGGTCTCCGCCTGCTCCAGCTTGCTCAGGAACCCTCGCCACGACGACGGATCCACGTCGGAGGCCCGGCGACTCGAACGGATCGCCCAGGCGTCGCGCACGTAGATCCCCCCGAGAGCACTGAGCGAACGGGCGGACGGCTCCGTCCGGGCCCACGCCTCGACGACGTCGGTCGGGATCTCGTCCCAGAGGAGGGCTCCCGTGATGGAGTGGCCGCGGACGTCGAGCAGCTTGTCCACCTCCCGCCACGAGCCCGCGACCAGCGCCTCGATCGCACCCCGCAGCTCGTGGTCGCCGTGGTACCGGTCGATGGAGATCGCCGCCTGCGGCTCGGCTGATCGAGGCTGTTGCTCGCGTCGCAGCTTCATGAGACGGGCTGGCATCGGCTGGGCGGTACGGGCAACGGCGGGACCTCCGGCGAGAGCAGGCGGCCGATCGCATCGGACCCTCGACGTGGGCGAGTCCGCCAGTCCGCGTCGAGGAGCGCCCAGATCGCGGGCAGGTGCTGCTGTTCGGTGAGCGACCAGCGAGAGCCGCCGCTCGCCACCTGCGTGAGCAGCTCGTCGTAGCGGGAGGGGGCCGTCTCGTTCGGGGGCACCATCATGTCGGCCACGAAGCAGGCGGCCTGGGGGGCGACCAGATCGGTCGTGAGCTGCTCCCCCGCCACGCGGTACAGCGTGCTGGGCGGGATGCGACCCTGGCGGAACGCGGCGATCGTGTCGGGGATCCACGCCTCGAGCCACTGCGACAGGAGCGCCCGGTGGGCCAGCCACCCGAGCATGAAGGCGCCCGGCACCATGCGACGCGACTCGGGGACCCCGGGCGGGAGCGCCTGCTGGTGCACCCACGCGTCCAACACGATGGGCCCGAGGTGCTGCGGGTCGCGCGCCTGGCCGTTCGAGCCGGTCCCGAAGCCGGCCACCGTGCGCAGTGCACCGAAGGACGTGCCGGTGGGCGCCACCACGCGGTTCGCCACCGTGACCATCCGTTCGGAAGGGATCAGCTGGTCGAGCCAGGACACGATCTGGTTGCCCATCTCCCAGGCGGTGGGGCGCAGGGTGAGCGTCCGTCCGGCTTCGTCGATCACCGCGCGGCTGCCGTCGCCGTAGGCGATGACGACGGTCGCGGGCGAGATCTCCACCGCATGCGACCGAGGGATCGCCTCGAGGCCCAGCACGGTGTTGCTGTAGAGGAGCGCCTCGCCCCCCGACCAGTTCTCCACGTCGATGTACGCACGGCGCTCCACCGCGTTCGCACCGAACGTCGTGGGGTTGTCGGCCTGGGCGAACGACACGAGGTTCCACGCCGGTGCCTCCGCCTCGAGCGGCAGCTGCACGATGAGGGTGTCGCGGACGGCGGCCGCTGCGTCGCGGACCGCCTCGGGCGCGAGTGACGCCACCTCCTTGGCGAGCTCCCCGGCGTCCTGCGGCTCCTTCGAGTGCAACAGGCTGTCGGTGCGGAACTCCATCTCGCCCAGCGCCGCGTGCACGCCGTCCTCGCTCCGCCGAGCCGTGTCCTTGTACTCGGCGAGCTCTGCCTGGGTGGGGCCGTCGGTGGCGATCGCCTCGACCGCCGACCACAGCGCCCACGCCGCGGCGGCGCCGTGTTCCGGTGGGCCGTCGGCGACCACGGTCATCAGCGCCGTGTCGCCGTCGAGCCGGAGGTAGTCGGACATCGGCGAGTACGAGAGCCCGCTCTGGTTTCGCAGCCAGTCGAAGCAGCGACGCCCGATTACCGAGGTGGCCGCCGCGGCTGCGACCGACCGCGACGCCAGCCCCGTCGCAGCGGCGGGACCGTTCACGTGTGACCACGCGGGCAGGAGCGTCACCAGCGGCTCCCCCGGCACGCTCCGGTTCCGCGGCGCCTCGAAGAGCTGGAGGTCGAGGCCCGACGGGGGTGGGGTGCTGAACCACAGCACGGCGTTGTCGTAGGAGAAGTGGGTGGCCGCCCACCTCCACACGTCGTCACGGTCGAGGCGGTGCAGCCCCAGCTCCTCCCAACCGACCAGGCCGTGGCTGCGGACGCCGTAGCGCCAGGTGAGGTGGTCGGTGACCACGGAGTTGCCGCGGGTGCGACCCTCGATCTCGAGGATCCTCCGTTCGTGCTCCAAGCGCTCGAGGAAGCGCCCGGAACGGAGGGTCGACGTCAGGTCGGAGAGGTGGGACGCGACCTCGTGCGGCTCGCCCTGCACGATGAAGCTGGTGACGGTCGTCCCCGTCGAGCCGTTGAAGCCGTACTGCCGCATCCCGACGTGGGACAGCGCCAGGTGCTCGCAGAGGTGCGTGATCCCCCGCTCGGTCAGCTTCTCGTCCGCCTGCCCGACACGGAACGACAGGCAGGCCGTCAACGGGCCCGGGACGTCCGCCCAGAGCGCGCGGATCCCTTCGACCTCCCCCTCCATCACGCCATGCACGCGCCGGAGCGTACGGCATCTTGCAAGCGAAGGCGCTGAATCTCGCGGGATGCCTCCGAGGGGGTCAGCCAGCTCGTCGCGTGGCGTCCATCGAGAGGGCTACACGACCGGACGGGGACGGATGCGGGCAGCAGCGAGCCGAGCCACCAGACCGGCCACCAGCAGCATCGAACCCACGAGCAGCAGCGACGGGATGCGGGCTGGTCCGGTCATCGCGAGGGGGGCCGGCGCACGGTCGGGCACCGGCGAGGGGCTCGGAGCGGCGGCCGGCGGTGCGGGGGGCGTGTCGGTGTCGGCAGGCGGCGGATCGCTCTGCGCGGCCAGCACGTCGAACGGGTCGCTGTCCACGACGTCCGCGTCGACGAGTCCGCCGGGCACGTACGTGAACCGCAGGGTGAGGCCTTCACCTTCGCCGTCGATGCGCAGATCGTCGAAGGTGGCCACGCCGGCCACGGCGTCGACCTCGACGGTGCCGCCCAGGGTCGCACCGCCCGTCCCGACCAGCTCGGCGCGGATCGTCCCGGTCGCCGTGTCGATCACGTTCCCGAACTCGTCGCGGACCTCCACGACAGGCGCAGGTGAGAGCGGCTGGCCGGGCGTCGAACGCGCGGGCACCGCCACGACGGCAAGGTGGTCCGCAGGGCCGGCGAGCACGGCGAACGGTGCGCTGGCACCCGTCATGGACCCGCCGGTCTCGGTGGCGGTGAGGACGACGGCGTCGGCAGCGCCCGTCAGCGTGACCGAGTGGAGCAGCTCACCGCCTGCGAACGCCGGAGTGGCACCCAGCCCACTCGAGCCATCGGTGGAGGCTGTCAGGTCGACAGTGCCGGTGAAGGACGGTCCGGAGTTCGTCCCGTCGACGAGGTTGCCATGTGCGTCGAGCGCCCTGATGCGGACGTCGAAGGGCTGGCCGGCGTCCTGGTCGCCGATCGGAGCGCCGACGGCGTCGGCGACCTCGAACGTGGCGAGCGGCCCGTTGCTGATCACCGCCGGGAACCACCCGTGGGACATCACGAACATCATGGGCCCGAAGACGCTCACGAAGACGTTTCCGCTGGTGGGAGCCGTCGGGTTGCTGATGCCCCCGAGCTCGAGGGCGATGGATGCCCCGTCGACGATCGCCTGGTCGATGGCGCCGAGCGTGACCGTCTGGCCGGAGATGGAGAGGTCGGCGTCGAACGCCGTTCCACCGATGGCACCGCTGGCAAGCGACGCCCCGGACACATCGATGCCGCTCGGAAACTGGAGCTCGATCCGCCCACCGACCGCGACCGTTCCGTTCCCGTATCCATGGCTCCAACCGAACGAGTAGGTCGTCGTGGCGCCCGCTGAGGCGTCGCCGATGGTGAGGGTGGTCGAATCCATGTGGGTGGCCGAGGCCCCTGGTGCCGTGACCACCGACAGGGTCGTCAGCGCCATGACCGCGGCGACCGCAGCGGCGACGCGCCGCGACGTCGGGGACAGCAGTAGATCGAAGACGCGCACGGACAGACCTCCAGGTCGTTCGGGGGAGTCGACGCCTCGACCCGCCCGAGGGCGCGGCCGGACCGTGAGCGAACGTACCGCCCTGCTGCGCAGCGATCG
>JBIQID010000059.1:0-17972 GCA_044508215.1 Actinomycetota bacterium
CATCGCCGTGTCGCCCGGAGCGGTGGTGCTCCTCCAGCAGGTCCTCGGCGGACGCCTGCAGTGGGCGCTCGACCAGCCGGCGGGGCCAGCGACCTTCGAGGTGGACCACATCGCCGGGGCCGCGATGGAGCGCCACCTCGACCGCCGGTTGCGAGCGCTGCACCTCCTCGACCGCGCCTGAAGCGAGCGAGCGGTCGGCAACCGGCGGTACTGTTCGCTCGACATGAGCGATCCGTTCGACCCGAACCGTCCTCCGGACCCCTACTCGGGTCAGGCCGGACCTCCCCAGTCCTCGTGGGGCCAGCCGCAACAGCCGTGGGGCCAGCCGCAGCAGCCGCAGTGGTCCGGACCGCCGCCGTACCAGCAGTACGGCACCTACGGGCCCAACCCCTACGAGTCGCGCTCGACCACGATCATGGTGCTCGGGATCCTCGGCCTGGTGCTGTGCCAGCTGCTCGGCCCTGTGGCCATGGTGATGGGCAACAACCTGAAGAAGGAGGCCGAGGCTGCGGGGTACCCCGAGCCGGGCCAGGCGAAGGCCGGTCGCATCTGCGGCATCGTCGCCACCGTCATCCTGGTGCTCTCGGTGCTGCTCTTCGCAGTGGTCATGCTGATCGGCGTGTCGGCCGGGGTGTCCACCACCACGTACTGATCCCGTACGGCCTGCTCCCGTTCGACGGTCCGACGGTCAGGCCCGCTGTCCCAGACGCGACGGTGCCCGGGACCTGAGGCCCCGGGCACCGGTTCGTCCGCGCGGCGTGGGCCGCTCGAAGGTGTCGCTCAGGCGGCGATCGGCTGGCCGTTCGCCTGGCGGAACACGTGCACCGTCACGAGCGTCGAGATCGGCAGCAGCACGATCGTGAGCACGCCGAAGAGCACGCCCTGCAGCCACGCCGACACGGCGTTGACCAGGAGCAGGAGGAGGCAGGGCACGGCGTTCGCCTGGGCGATCGCCACCGAGCGCTTGAACGCGGATCCCACGTTCTCACCGGTGTCCAGCGACGCGAGCGGCGCGAACTGCAGGAAGAAGATGGCCACGAGGCCGGGGATGATGCAGAGCGCGAGGCCCACGAAGGTGAGCAGGCCGGCGACGATCGCGGTGGCGACGTAGGCGCCGAGGAACTGCGTGCTCGTGAGGTGGTCGAACGACGGCGCTTCGCCGAGCGACGTGCGCAGGGCCGCCCGCTGCACCCCGATCGCGAGGAGCGCAGCGAGGACGCCGAAGATGATCGCCACGATCACCGCTGCGAGGATCCCCGCCCAGAACGAGTCGCCGCAGCCGTCGCCGCGGAGGATGTCCTCGGTGGTGCAGGTGCCGACGATCGCATCGGTGATCTGGTTGCCGACGATCCCGCCGACGAGGCGGACGCCGAAGACCACCGCTGCGAGCCCCAGCCAGATGCCGATGTGCTGCTGCAGCTTGGCGAAGGCCCAGTTGAAGGCTGCGCCGATGTCGACGCCCTGCGACGGCTGGGACGAGTACTGCTGGTAGCCGCCGCCGTAGCCACCACCGGGGTAGCCGCCGCCGGGCGGCGGGGGCGTGTAACCGCCACCGGGGGGCGGTGGGGGCGTGTAGCCGCCACCACCGGGGGGCGGCGGTGCCGAGTAGCCACCGCCGCTGGCAGGGGGCGGGGGAAGCGGGTCACCGCCGGGAGGCGGCGGGGGAGTGGCGCCTGGCGGGGGAGGCGTCGCCCCGGGAGGTGGGGGCGGCGGCGTCGAACCAGGCTCGGAGGGCGTGGAGCCGCCGTCGGGTGGCGGGGGCTGGTTCGGGTCAGACATCGACGCTCCATTCATGGGCCTTGGCTGTCGGGCCCGACGCTACCCACCGCGCTGCGTCGGACCGGGGACCACCCTTCTCGGCAGGTGCGCGGCCCTCGGTATGGTGACCCGATGGCCGAGAACGCTCCTGCGCCCGATCCGACGCTGTTCGACAAGGTGGTGAACCTCACGAAGCGGCGCGGCTTCGTGTTCCCGTCGGCGGAGATCTACGGCGGGTTCCGCTCCACCTACGACTACGGGCCGGTCGGCGTGCTCCTCCTCCGCAACGTGAAGGAGGCCTGGTGGCGCTCGATGGTGCAGCTCCGCCACGACGTCGTGGGCCTCGACGCTGCGATCCTGGGCCCGCCGCAGATCTGGGAGGCGTCCGGCCACCTCGCCAACTTCACGGACCCGCTCGTCGACTGCACGAACTGCCAGTCACGCTGGCGGCTGGACAAGTTGGACGACCCCGAGGAGTGCCCGAACTGCGGGGCCAGGGGCGCGTTCACCGAGCCGCGGGCGTTCAACCTCATGTTCAAGACGCACGCCGGTCCGGTCGAGGACGCCGGCGCCGTGGCCTACCTCAGGCCCGAGACCGCGCAGGGCATGTTCCTCAACTTCGCGAACGTGCTGAACACCTCGCGGAAGAAGCCGCCCTTCGGCATCGCCCAGATCGGCAAGTCGTTCCGGAACGAGATCACGCCCGGCAACTTCGTCTTCCGGACCCGCGAGTTCGAGCAGATGGAGATGGAGTTCTTCGTGCCGCCCGCCGAGGCGGAGCAGTGGTACGAGTACTGGTGCAACGAGCGGTACCAGTGGTACCTCGACCACGGGATGCCGGCCGAGAAGCTGCGCCTGCGTCCGCACGACGCCGACGAGCTCTCGCACTACTCGTCGGGCACCTCCGACGTGGAGTTCCTCTTCCCCTGGGGGTGGGACGAGCTCGAAGGCATCGCCAACCGCGGCGACTACGACCTCACCCAGCACGCCAAGCACTCGGGCGAGCGGCTCGACTACTTCGACCAGGCGTCCAACGAGCGGTACGTGCCCCACGTCATCGAGCCCGCTGCCGGCGCCACCCGCACCGCCATGGCCTTCCTGATGGCGGCGTACGACGAGGAGGAGGTCCGCGGCGAGACCCGGACCGTGCTCCGCTTCCACCACCGCATCGCGCCCTACAAGGTCGCCGTGCTGCCGCTCTCGAAGAAGCCGGAGCTCACCGGTCCCGCGACCGAGCTGCACCGGACGCTGGCCGCCAACTGGATGTGCGACTACGACGAGACGCAGGCGATCGGCCGGCGCTACCGGCGCCAGGACGAGCTGGGCACCCCCTACTGCGTCACCTACGACTTCGAGTCGGTCGACGACGCCGCGGTGACGGTCCGAGACCGCGACTCGATGGAGCAGGACCGCGTGCCGATCGCCGACCTCGAGGGCTACCTCGCCGAACGCCTTCGCTGAGGCGAGTCGCTTGTCCGGGCGCGCCGCCGATGGAAAGCTCCCTGGCGATCAGGGGGAGTGAGCTCATGTCGATCCGGTACCGGTTGTCGCGGGCGCTGCGCTGGCATCCTGTGATGCGCGCAGAGGTCGAGGAGATCGTCGACCTCCGCGCGCGGCAGGCCGAGGGCCTGATCTCGCTCGCCACGTTCCTGCCGCTGCGCGCCCCGCTGCCTCCGATGGGCGGCTTCCCGATGGGCGCGGATCTCGGCATCGAGCTGGTGAGCAGGATCGTGGCCACCCGCCCGAAGCTGGTCGTGGAGCTGGGTGCCGGGGTCTCCACCCTCCTCGGTGCCTACGCCCTCGAGAAGGTCGGCGGTGGGCGCCTGGTGTCGATCGAGCACGACCCCGAGTGGGTCGCGATCACGAAGGAACGGCTGGCGCTGCACGGCTTCCCGCACGACACGGTGGAGGTGGACGTGCGGCACGCACCGCTGGTCCCGAGGGAGGTCGACGGAGCCTCGTACCGCTGGTACTCCGAGGACGCGCTGCGCGACCTCGAAGGGATCGACGTGCTGGTGGTCGACGGGCCCCCGAACAGCACCTGCGACCTGGCCCGCTACCCCGCCCTCCCCGTGATGTCCCCCCGGTTCTCGTCATCGTGCGTGCTCGTGGTCGACGACACGGGGCGCCATCCCGGCACCGAGGTGGTCCGGCGCTGGCAGGACCGGTGGAGCTCGCTCGCGCTGTACGACCTGCCCGTGTCGGGTGGTGGGATGGCGGGTGTCTGGTCCGCGTCCTGAGGGAGGGGCCATCGGAGCCCTCGACCTCGTCGAACGAGCAGTCTCCCGCACGGACGGAACCGACCGCGAGGCGATCGCCGCCGCGGTCCGATCCGTCAGCGCCGAGGTCGTGGTCGACCTCCTCCACGGCGGTGGTGACGTCGGTCAGGGCGAGCTGGTGGCGAGCGGCACCGGAGTGTCGCCGGGGGTGGCGGGCGGGGTGGTCGCCACCACGATCGACGCGGCGCTCGATGCCGCCGACCGGGGCACCGACCCCGTCCTCGTGCTCGACGAGACGCGGCCTTCCGACGAGGTCGGGATGCGGGTGGCGGCTGCGGTCGTGACCCGTCGTGGCGGCCCGGCGAGCCACACCGCCGTCCTCGCACGCGAGCTGGGCGTGCCGGCGGTGGTGGGCTGTGGGGAGGTGCGGGCGGTCGACGGCGACGAGGTCTGGGTCGACGGCGGCACCGGCGAGGTGCGGCGGGCGGGAGGCCGGACCCTCCGGAGCGAGCCCGTCGTCGACGAGCTGCCCGAGGCGCTGGCCACGCTGCTCGAGTGGGCCGACGAGCTGGCGGCGATCGAGGTGTGGGCGAACGCCGACACGGCGCACTCGGCAGAGCGGGCGCGGCGGTTCGGCGCGAGGGCCGTGGGGCTGTGCCGGATGGAGCACGTCCTGCGGGGAACGCCGGCGTCTCGGCTCGACGAGCTGCTCAGGTCCGACGCGTCGAGTGGCGCCACCCACCTCGGCGACCTGGCATCGGCGTGGGCCGACGAGCTCGACGCAGTGTTCCGAGCGATGTCGGGCAGCGCAGTGACCGTCCGGCTCCTGGCACCCGAGGGGCCCGGCGGCGCGTCGATCCTGGTGCGACGGCCGGACCTCCTCGAGGCGCAGGCGGATGCGATCACCACCGCAGCGGATCGAGCCGCAGCGGCCGGCACCGATCCCCGTCCCCGCATCCTGGTGCCGCTGGTGGCGTTGCCCGCCGAGGCGGCATGGATGGCCGAGCGGCTGGCCGACCTCGCGCCGGGCCTGCCGGTCGGGGCGATGGTCGAGACCCCTCGCGCTGCGCTCGCCGCCGATCGCATCGCCGCGCACGTCGACTTCCTCGCCTTCGGCACGAACGACCTCACCCGCCTCACCTACGGGTGGTCGCGCGACGCCGCCGAGGGAGAGCTCCTCGACGCGTACCGCGCCGCAGGGCTCCTCGACGCCAACCCGTTCGAGACGCTCGACGTCGGCGGGGTGGTCAGGCTCCTCGCCCTCGCTGCGGAGACGGCCCGCGGCACACACCCCGGGATCGGTCTGTCGTTGTGCGGGGAGCACGCCGGTGACCCCCGCTCGATCGGCATCGCCGCGCAGCTGGGGATCGGCGCGGTCTCGGCCTCGCCGTGGAGGGTGCCGGTGGCCCGACTGGCGGCCGCCCACTCCGCGCTGGAAGGTGTGGGCTGATGGGCATCCTCGACGAAGACGTGGTGCGGGTCCGGCAGAGCTCGGACATCGTCGCGGTCATCAGCGGCCACACGCAGCTGAGGAAGGTCGGTTCCCGCTACAGCGGCCTGTGCCCCTTCCACAACGAGAAGACGCCGTCGTTCTCCGTGAACGCGCAGGAAGGCCTCTACTACTGCTTCGGCTGCCGCGCCTCGGGGGACGTCATCACCTTCGTCCGCCAGATGGAGCACACCGACTTCGTCGGGGCGGTCGAGTGGCTGGCAGCACGGGCGAACATCGAGCTGCGGTACACCGAGCGCGACGAGGGCGAGTCGCGGCGGCGGAAGTCGAAGCTGTTCGACCTCATGGAGCGGGCGGTCGACTGGTACCACGACCAGCTGCGCACCTCGCCCGGCGCCGCGAAGGCCCGCGGGTACCTGCGCTCCCGGGGGTTCGACGGCGAGCTGGTGGAGCAGTTCAAGGTGGGTTGGGCGCCCGACTCGTGGGACGACCTCGCCCGGCACCTCCGCGCCCCCACCGACATGCTCACCGACTGCGGCCTGGGCTTCGTGAACCGCCGCAACCGGGTGCAGGACTTCTTCCGGGCGCGCATCCTGTTCCCGATCTACGACGACCAGGGGCGCCCGGTCGCGTTCGGCGGGCGGAAGCTGCCCGACGCCGAGGGCCCCAAGTACCAGAACTCCCGGGAGAACGTCCTCTACGACAAGTCCTCCGTGCTCTACGCGCTCAACTGGGCGAAGGCCGACATCGTCCGGGAGGGCGCGGCGATCGTCTGCGAGGGCTACACCGACGTGATCGGCTTCCACCGCGCCGGCCTGCCGAGGGCGGTGGCCACCTGTGGGACGGCGCTCACCGAAGACCACCTCCGCACGCTGAAGCGGTTCACCAACCGCATCGTGTTGGCCTACGACGCCGACGAAGCCGGGCAGGCCGCGGCCGAGCGGGTCTACGCCTGGGAGCAGAAGTTCGACCTCCAGGTGTCGGTGCTCGCGCTGCCTCCCGGCACCGACCCGGACGAGCTGGCGCAGTCCGACCCCGAGGCCCTCGCCACGGCGGTGGGGGAGGCGCGTCCGTTCCTCGGGTTCCGGGTGGACCGGGTGCTGCGAGGTTCGGACCTCGGCAGTCCCGAGAGCCGGGCCCGCGCCGCAGGCGACGCGCTGGCAGTGATCCGGGAACACCCTGACCCGCTCGTCCGGGATCAGTACCTCATGACGGTCTCGGACGCGACCCGGGTGCCCCCCGAGAGCCTGCGTGAACAGCTGGTGCGCGGGCCGCGCCCCACCCGGCGCGAGCGGTCCGACGAGCCGCCGGCACCCGAGCACCAGACGGTCCGCGAAGGCGTGGAGACAGAGGCGCTGCGGTTGGTGGTCGCCCACCAGCTGGGCCCTGAGGACGGGGTGCAGCCGGCGCTCTTCCGCGAGGGCCCGGCCCGCGACGCGTACGAGGCGCTGTTGCGGAACGAGCGCGACGTGGCGACGACGGTGGCGGATGCCTCCCCGGTCGTGGCCGACCTGCTGACCCGCCTCGCCGCCAGCGAGCCCACCGCCGACCCCGCGGACGTGCGGGTGCGGCTCGCCGAGGCGGCAGGGGAGCGGATGCTCCGCCACCTCGAGCGCGACGCCCGCCAGTCGGAGGACCCCCTCGGCTTCACGCCGATCATCAGCTGGGTGAAGCTCAGGTTGGACGACCTCCGTGGCGATGTTCCATCGGTGGACGCGGTCGACGAATTGGTAGCCTGGCTTGCCGAGCAGGCGGGAGACCGCCAGTGAGGGCACCCGGGCCCGCGGGGCCCCTGGCCGCAGGACGCAGTGTGGATCTGTTCGAGACCGTCGCACCAGAGGAGCTCGATCAGCTCGTGCGCCGGGGAGAGCAGGGCGAGCCGGTCACGCTCGACGACGCTCTGGGGCTGCTCGGCGTGGAGATGACCTCCGAGGTCGTCGACACCGTGCGCACCTACTTCGCAGGTCGGGGCATCACGATCGACGAGTCGGCGCCGGTCGAGGCCGGTCCCATCGAGGCCCCGGACACCGAGGTCGACGACGACGGTCGGATCGATCCGTCCGTCGCCCTGCACAACGCCGCCCAGCTGCTCGCCACGATCCGCGACACAGCGCTCGACGACCGGTCGCCCCCGCGCCGGACCTCTCGCCTCGTGCCCGGCGCGGGTGCGGGTGGGTCGTCGGACCCCGTCCGCATGTACCTCCGCGAGATCGGCGCGGTGGCGTTGCTCACCGGCCCGCAGGAGGTGTCGCTCGCCAAGCGCATCGAGCGGGGGGTCGAGGCGGAGAACGTCCTCGCCGACCTGGCCGCCTCGGGCCAGGACCTCGACGTCTCCGAGAAGGCGACGCTCGAGCGGGCCCGGCGCGACGGCGAGCGGGCGAAGAGCGAGCTGACCCAGGCGAACCTCCGCCTCGTGGTCTCCATCGCCAAGCGCTACGTGGGGCGCGGCCTCGCCCTGCTCGACCTGATCCAGGAGGGGAACCTGGGCCTGATGCGTGCGGTCGAGAAGTTCGACTACACGAAGGGCTTCAAGTTCTCCACCTACGCCACCTGGTGGATCCGTCAGGCGATCACGAGGGCGATCGCGGACCAGGCCCGCACCATCCGGATCCCGGTGCACATGGTGGAGTCGATGCATCGGGTGCACCGTGTCCAGCGGCAGATGATGCAGGAGCTGGAGCGCGAGCCCACGGTGGAGGAGCTGGCGGAGAAGGTGGGTACGACGCCCGCGAAGATCCGTGAGATCCTGCGCATCTCGCAGGACCCGTTGTCGCTCGACTCGCCGGTCGGCGAGGAGGACGACAGCTACCTGGCGGACTTCATCGAGGACTCGCAGGCGGTGGCCCCGGCCGACGCAGCTGCTCAGCGGATGCTCGGCCAGGCGCTCAAGGAGGCGCTCGACGAGCTGAACGACCGCGAGCGTGCCGTGGTGCGCCTGCGGTTCGGGTTGGAGGACGGCCAGGCGCACACGCTCGAGGAGGTGGGCCGCACCTTCGGCGTCACCCGGGAGCGCATCCGCCAGATCGAGTCGAAGACGCTCGCCAAGCTGCGGCACCCGCACCGCCGCCAGAAGCTCCAGGACTACCTGGACGGCTCCTAGCCCGGACCTGCGCGGCGCCTGCCGCGCGATGTCGGCAAGGCTGCGCTTGCAAGGCCGCGCGCAGTGTTGGCTCCGGGGGTCGGGATCGAACCGACGACCTGGTGATGAACAGGTCGGGTCCTCTGCCAGGTACTGGCAGTGCCGCGCGCAGTGTTGGCTCCGGGGGTCGGGATCGAACCGACGACCTGCCGATTAACAGTCGGATGCTCTGCCAGCTGAGCTACCCCGGAAAGGTTCGGTGGACCAATCTAGCAGCGCGCCTCTGACCGCCCCCAACATGGAAACCTGCCCAGGGGCCTGCGGGCTACGACGGGGAGAAGAGCGGCTGGATGCCCGGAGCGGCGAGCGCCGACACCACGTCGCCGACGGTGCAGAGGTCGCGGCCGTCGTGGAAGTGGGCGGACTGCCGGCGTGACACGACCGTGTCGAGCTCGGCCAGGGAGAGTGCGTCCATGCCGAGGTCGTCCTCGAGGCCCAGCTCCGAGACGGCGCGGTCGGCGCGCAGCGCCTCGACGTGCGCGAGGTCGTGACGTGCAGCGTGGGTGCCGGCGACGTCGCGGACGAACTGCTCGGCGCGCTCGTCGAGCGGGACGTGGTCGCTGTGGAGCAGCCGCTCGACGGCCCGGATGATCGCACCGGAGCCACGCTGGGCCTCCCAGCTCTCACGGTCGATGGCGAGGGTGTGCACGTCGAGGCGCTCGCCGCACCAGAAGAGGTGGCCGCGCATGGTGGCCTCGTGCGCGAGGGTGCGGCCCAGGCCGCTGCGGACCCGATCGAGCTCGCCGTCGAGCAGCTGGAGGTAGAGCTTGGCGAACGGGTAGCCCGCGAAGAGCCGGTCGACGAAGGTGGCGGTCCCCTGCAACATCCGGCGCCACGCCTGGGTGCTGGGCATCGTGGCGAACACGATCCGTGCGTGGCCGTTGCGGAGGTCGACGTCGGTCCCGGCGAGCGCGGCGATCGGCTCGCTCATCTGCTCGTCGACGACCAGCGACGGCTCGATGACGTCCCGCTCGTCGGCAGTGGCCGACTCCCAGCGGCTGCTGGCGAGGGGGTCACGGAGGAGGCGAGCGAGGCGGGCGTCGGCCGCGGTGATGCGGATGACGCCCACCGGCGGCGCGCTCGGCTGGGCGGTGCGGCCGTTCGGGCGAACCACTGCGAAGCGGGGGCCTCCGTCGCGCACGTCGATGGTCTGGGCGTCGAGGGTGGTGGCGGAGCTGCTGGCCATAGGGGGGACCCTTCTGTCAGGTCGGTCACGGGTGGGGGAGGGCGACGAGGTGGAGGGGCACCCCGGCGGGGTGCGGCTGATGCTCTGTGAAGGTGGTCACGCTGTCGATGGGGAGTGCTCTCCTCGCCGCCGCGTCCCGCGTACCCCGCTGTCCACACCTCAGACGAAGAACGAGCGGGGACCCCGCCCCGGACGCGGCACGGGACACTGCCCGGTCGCGTCGCCCAGTAGACATGTGAGCCGGACGGGCTCGTAGCTCAGTGGTCAGAGCAGAGGACTCATAATCCTTCGGTCGCAGGTTCGATCCCTGCCGGGCCCACCAACCTGACGGCGTGGTCAGATCCAGCGCTTCCGGCGGTACCAGGCGATCTGCGCGGCGGTGGTGACCACCACCAGGCCCCACGAGAACCAGTAGCCCCACGCCCAGCCCATCTCGGGTGAGCCGTGCAGGTTCTGGCCGTACAGCCCCACGATGAAGGTGGGCAGCAGGAGGACCGAGGCGATCACGGTCAGCCGCTTCATCACGTCGTTCTGGTCGTTGGCGATCTGCGCCTGGTGGTAGTCCCGCACGCCGGCGAGGAGGTCGCGGGCCAGGTCGAGGCCTTCGGTCGCTCGGAGGAGCTTGTCGTACACGTTCGAGAAGCGGACGTCGACGTCGTGGGGGAAGAGGGTGCCGCCCTCGACGTCGATCCGGTCGTCGAGGATCGCTCGTGTGGCATCCCGCAGCGGGCCGATCGCCCGTCGGACCCGCAGCATCGACCGGCGCAGCTCTCCCATCGAGCGGCGGATCCCCGACGGGTGGCCGGTCTCGAGCTGCTCTTCGAGATCGTCGACCCGCGCGTCCAGCTCGTCGACGATGTCGAGGTACCGCTCGGCGACGTCGTCCATGAGCTGCCAGAGCGCCAGGCCCGGCTCCTCCACCCGGCCGTCCTCGACGAGGGCGCGGGTGGGGTCGATCTCGTGGACCGCTCCGGCGTCGTCGGCGCGTCGCACGGTGACGATCCGACCGCGGGCCACCACCACGTCGACCTCCACGAACCGCACCTCACCGTCGTCGCCGTCGAGCCGCGGCACGGCCAGCACCGCGAGGACGTGGTCGCCGTCGGCACGGACCGTCGGTCGTGGGTCGGCCCCGGCGCGGCCGGGACTGGTCAGGAAGGCGATCGTGGTGGGGTGGAGCTCGAGGTCGTCGCCCACCGCCGCGCGCAACGACACCTCGTCGGGGTCGACGAGGTCGGTCCAGGTGAGGGCGGCCACAGCGCCCTCATTCGCCGTCGAGCCAGGCGGGCACCCGTTCCAGCACGTAGCGGGAGACCTCGAGGCAGCGGTCGAGCGGCTCGCAGAGGTCCTCGGTGCCCATGAAGATCTGCGAGAGCGACACCTCGATGCGACCGACAATGGTGACGGTCCGCTCCGGCGGGTCGGTGACCCGGGCGAACGAGTCGATGGCGGAGACCTCGATCGGCAGCTGCCACCCACCGACCCCAGCCAGCTCGGTGGCGAGGACCAGGAGGTCGGGGCTCGACGGGAGCGGCGGCATCGACCACGTGAAGGTGAGGGGGAAGCTGTGGCGGTCCTCCGGCACCGCGTCCTCGGGCAGCTCCATCACCTGGTCCTCGAACGCGATGACGGTCCGAGGCTCGACCTCGAAGGCGAGGTGCAGGTCGAGCGGCCCGCCGCACGCTTCCTCGGGGTGGAGGTCGACCTCCCACGCCTGCCGCATGGAGTAGGACTCGACGAAGTGGCGCTCGTCGTGGATGTGGAACCCGTGCCGCTGGGCGTGGTCCTTCAGGTCAGCGATGAATCCGGGAACGTCGAGGATCGCCATCGACGAGCACTCTAGGCCCGAGGTGCCACGGGCCGGTCCGGCCGGATCGACTCGCGAAGCCTCCCGCTACGGTGTCCTCTATGGACGACGCCGAGATCCTCGACGCCCTGGTGCGGTGCGCGACCAGGGTTCGCGAGGTGCTCGACGGCATCGTCGACTGGCGCCAACCGGGCGAGCGGCCGGACCAGTACGGCCTTGACCTCGTCGCGGACCGCGCCGCGGTCGGTTCGCTGCTGGCCGACGGGTTCGGTGTGCTCTCCGAGGAGTCGATGTGGCACCACCCCGAGCGTGACCTGCGGGTGATCGTCGACCCCGTCGACGGTTCCTCGAACGCGAGCCGCGGGATCCCGTGGTTCGCCACCAGCCTGGGCGTCGTCGACGCCTCGGGCCTGCGTGCCGCGCTGGTGGTCAACCAGGCCAGCGGCGTGCGGTACCACGCGGTGCGCGACGGTGGCGCCTACCGCGACGGCGAGCCGATCCGGGTCTCGAAGGTCACGGAGACGTCCGAGGCGCTCATCGCGATGAACGGCTACTCGCCGGAGCGGTTCGGCTGGGCGCAGTACCGCGCGCTCGGGGCCGCGGCGCTCGACCTGTGCCTGCTGGCCGAGGGGGCGGTCGACGGCTACCTCGACTGCACCGGTTCGAACCACGGTGTGTGGGACTACGCGGCGGCGCACCTCATCGTGGAGGAGGCGGGTGGGCACATCTCGGATGCCGAAGGTCGAGGGCTCCTCACCGAGGACCACGGCGATCGGCGGGCCCCCGTCGCCGCAGCCACACCCGAGCTGCACGCCGAGCTGACGGCAGTGCGGCGCGGCTTCGTGCTCACCTGATGCTCTACCGCTGGTTCCTGCGCTTCTACGGAGCGCTGCCGTTCTCGGTCCGCACGGCGGCCGTCCGGCTCGTGAAGCCGAAGTACACGGTGGGCACCATCCCCTTCGTGGTGCGCGGCGACGGGCGCGTCCTGCTGGTGCGCCACTCCTACAAGTCGAACTGGGCCACGCCCGGAGGGTTCGTCGACCGGCGGGAGGCAGCGGTCGACGCTGCGGTGCGCGAGGTGCGGGAGGAGGTCGGCCTGGCCGTGCGCATGGTCACCGGACCGCTCGTTGCGCTCGACCCCGTCGGCCAGCGCGTCGAGGTGGTGTTCCTCGCCGAGCCGCTCGACGACGTGGCGGCGGACTCGGTCCGACCCACCTCGGCGGAGATCGCCGATGCGCAGTGGTTCGACCCACGTTCGCTGCCGCCGCTGCAGGAGGAGACCCGCGCCGGGTGGTCCGCCCTCTTGCGCGCCGGCCGCACCGCCGACGAGGTCCGCTCCCGGCTGCCGGAGCACGTGCTCGTTGACCCGGCGGAGGGTCCTGCCTAACCTCAGGCGATCCCTTCGCCCCTGGCGAGGCGAAGGACGAGGGAGGGAAAACCAGTGATGCGTTCTCGACGTGTCGTGCCTGCGAGCTTGTTCTTCGCGCTCGTGCTCGTGGCCGGGGCCTGCGTGCCGCCGGCGACCCCCGGCAACCAGGCCCCCATCGCGGTGATCTCCGCGTCGGTGGAGTCCGGGCCGGCCCCGCTCACGGTGGAGCTCTCCTCTGCCGGGTCGTCGGACCCCGACGGCACCATCGCGTCGTACCTGTGGGACTTCGGTGACGGCTCACCGGGGTCGACGCTGCCGGCTCCCACCCACGTGTTCACCACGGCCGGCACCTTCACCGTGACGCTCACCGTCACCGACAACGCCGGTGCCACGGGGGTGGCGACCGTCGACATCACGGTCGACCCGGTGGTCAACGAGCCCCCGGTCGCCCAGTTCACGGCCTCCCCGACCTCCGGCCCCGCCCCGCTGGCCGTCACGTTCGACGCCAGCGGCTCGTCCGACCCCGACGGCACCATCGATTCCTACGAGTGGGAGTTCGGCGACGGCGCGACGGCCACCGGTGCATCGGCCAGCCACACCTTCGAGGACGAGGGCAACTACGTCGTCCGCCTCACGGTGACCGACGACGGCGGCTCCACCGCCACCACCACCGAGACCATCGTGGTCTCCGCGAACCAGCCGCCGACCGCTGTCGCCGGCGCGGTCCCCACCAGCGGGAAGGCCCCGTTGGCCGTCACCTTCTCCTCCGCCGGCTCCTCCGACCCCGAGGGCGGCGCGCTGACCTACTCGTGGAACTTCGGCGACGGTTCGCCCACCAGCTCCGAAGCGAACCCCTCCCACACCTACACCGCGGTCGGCGACTACACCGCCGAGCTGACGGTCACCGACTCGGTCGGGCACACCGACACGGCGACCGTGTCGATCTCGACCGTCGCCAACCAGGCACCCACCGCAGTCGCCAACGCCACGCCGAGCGCCGGCCAGGTGCCGGTGACGGTGAACTTCTCCTCCGCCGGCTCCGTCGACAACGACGGCACCATCACGTCGTACCACTGGAACTTCGGTGACGGGACGTTCTCCACGCTCCCGAACCCGTCGCACACCTACGGCGCGGTCGGTTCGTACACCGCCACGCTCACCGTGACCGACGACAACGGCGCGACCGGCACCGCGACGGTCACGATCGAGGTCAGCCCCGTGCCGAACGTGCCGCCCACCGCAGCGGCCTCCGGCAGCCCGCTGGCAGGGACCCATCCGCTGACCGTGGTCTTCTCGTCGGCCGGATCGACCGACAGCGACGGCACGATCGTCGCCTACGACTGGGACTTCGGCGACGGCACCTCGTCCACCCAGGCGAACCCGTCGCACACCTACACCACGGCAGGATCCTTCACCGCGACGCTGCGGGTCACCGACAACGCCGGTGGCCAGGCGACGGCCACCGTGGGCCCGATCGAGGTGGCGGTCAACCAGCCGCCCACGGCTGCTGCGAGCGGCACGCCCACCAGCGGGAAGGAGCCGCTGACGGTTGCGTTCTCGTCGGCCGGCACCTCCGATCCGGAGAACCAGACGCTCACCTACTCCTGGGACTTCGGTGACGGCGGCTCGTCGACTGCTGCGAACCCGTCGCGGACCTACACCGCGGCCGGCACCTACACCGCACGGCTGACGGTCACCGACCCGGCCGGGAACACCGACGACGCGACCGTGGTGATCACCGTGCTCGCGAACCAGCCTCCGACCGCAGCGGTGAACGCCACCCCGCAGTCCGGTCCCCGTCCGCTGGTCGTCACCTTCAACGGGTCGTCGTCGTCGGATCCCGACGGCACGATCGCTTCCTACTCGTGGACCTTCGGTGACGGCGGCACCTCCACCGCCGCCAACCCGGTCCACACCTACACCGCCACCGGCACCTACACGGCGACGCTGACGGTGACCGATTCGAACGGCGCCACCGACAGCGACAGCGTCACGATCACCGTCTACATCGACGACGACGGCGACGGGGTCTCCCCGCCGCTCGACTGCAACGACAACGACGCCACGATCTACCCGGGGGCGCCCGACACCCTCGACGACGACGGGATCGACCAGAACTGCGACGGCGTCGACGGCGTCCTCGCCAACACGTTCTTCGTGTCGACCGCCGGATCCGACATCGGCACCTGCGGCCCGCTCGCCTCGCCGTGCGCCTCGATCGGCCAGGGCGTCGCCCGGGCGAAGGCAGCCGGTCGCACCGTCCTGCAGGTCGCAGGTGGCACCTACGGGCCGTTCAACCTCGACTCGGGAGCGGGCGGCCTGATCATCCGTGGCGGCTACGCGGCGGACTTCAAGTCGCACCCGGTCGGCAACGCCACCGTGGTGAACGGCAGCTCCGGGTTCGGTTCGGCCGCGGTGGCCGCCAATGGCATCACGGCGACGGTCCAGCTGGCCGAGCTGACCGTCAACGGGCCCACCACGGCGAACGCCACGGGCATCCACGCCCACGGGACGACGAACCTCACGCTGCAGCGGATGACCGTCAACAGCGGCACCACCGTGGGGGCGGGCACCAGCGCCTACGGCGTGCGCGCCACCGGTGGCTCCAACGTGACGATCATCGACAGCACGATCACCTCGACTCGAGGGGCCGACGGCACCAACGGCGGGACCGGTGGCAGCGGTTCCGGGGGCTGCGTGGGCAACGGCGGCGGACACAACAGCAGCTCCAACAACAACGGTGGCGGCAGCTGCGGCGGCTCGGGCACGATCCGCTCGGGTCAGGGCGGCAACGGCGGCACCGGATGCCTGGCCTTCTGCTCGCCCCCCGGCGGCACCAGCGGTGCGTCGGGTGGCGGTGGTGCGTCCGGCGGTGCCGGCGGTGGCGGCGGGTGCTTCGGGGCCGACGGTGGCAACGGCGGCTCGGGCGGCTCGGGCGGCACGGCCACCGCGGGCGGTGCCAAGGGCAATGCCAGCGCGATCTCCACGAGCGACCTCTGGGCCGTCCAGAACGGCGGCACCGGCTCCGCGGGCAACCACGGCGGCGGTGGCGGTGGCGGTGGTGGCGGCGGCTCCACCTGCTCGAACACCTGGGGCGGCGGTGGCGGCTCCGGCGGCGGTGGCGGCACCGGCGGCGGTGGCGGTGCCGGCGGTACCGGTGGCGGCGGGTCGTTCGCGGTGTACGCGGTCAACTCGAGCACCTCGGTGACCAACTCGGTCCTCACGGCAGCTGCGGGCGGTCGTGGCGGCAACGGCGGCGCCGGTGGCCAGGGTGGCGCCGGTGGCCAGGGTGGTCGTGGCGGTAACGCCAACACCGCCCTTCAGGCCGGCTCGGGCGGCGGCGGCGGTGGCGGTGGTGGCGGCGCCGGTGGCGCTGGCGGTGGTGGCGGCGCCGGTGGCCCGTCGATCGCCGCGTTCCACGCCGGCAGCGGCACGCTGACGATCGCCTCTGGAACCGCTGCGAACTGGACCGGCACGGGTGGCATCAACAGCGGCTCCGGTGCGGCGGGCGGCACTGCCGGCCCCCGCGGCGGCGCAGGCGGTGCCGGTCCCCGTGGAGAGAAGGGCGACTCGTGGAACCACGACGGTTCGGCTGCGACGGCCGGCAACCCGGGTGCACAGGGCGGCCTCGGCAACGCCGGTGACGGCGGCCTCGTGCTCCGGGTCTGGAACAACGGTGTGACGACGCCCTGACCGTCCCTCGGCGATGGGGCCCCGGCCGCCGCGAGGCGCCCGGGGCCCTGCCGCGTCCGGGGCGTGATCGTCGGAGGACCCACGCAGCGCCGGAGGTACGATCGCCGGTCCCCGCGGCGCGCCGCGTTCGGGGCGTGTAGCTCAGCTGGTCAGAGCACCTCCCTTACAAGGAGGGGGTCGGGGGTTCGAGTCCCTCCACGCCCACTCGGCCGGAGAAGGCGCGGAGTCGGCCCGGTCGCTCACTCGGTCGAGGCCCGGAGTGTCGACCGGGATGGCGGCGCCTACCCGGCGCTGACCCACCCCCTCTGTAGGTTCGCGGCCATGACTCCCAGCGACGATCGACTCAGCACCATCCGCGGCCTCCTCGCCAAGGCCGAGGCCACCCCGTACCCCGCCGAGGCAGAAGCGTTCCTCGCCAAGGCCAGTGCACTCATGAGCCGCTACGCACTCGACGAAGCAGCGGTGTGGGCGTCGGCCGAGGGCGGAGGGGAGAGACCCACCGAACGAAGGATCGTGCTCAGACGGCCGTACCTCGGGCAGAAGGCCATCCTCGTGCACGAGGTGGCGAAGGTGTTCGGCTGCCGTGCCGTCCGGTTCCCGATCCCCAACAGCCAGACCGAGGAGGTCTCGGTGGTCGGCTTCCCGACCGACCTCGAGGTGGTCGAGGCCCTCGTCACCTCGCTCCTCGTGCAGGCCGGCACCGCGATGGCAGCTGCTCAACCGGACGGTCTCGACGCCTCTGGGTCCGCCGGGTGGCGGCGCTCCTTCCTCGCCGGCTTCGTGATGCAGGTGTCCGAACGGCTCGCCGCCGAGCACCGCAAGGCGACCGAGGCCACCGAAGCACCCACCTCCCGTGGCTCCATGGAGCTGGTGCTGGCCGACCGCGCCAGCGACGTCGACGACGAGGTGCGCCGTCTCCACCCCTACATCCGGACGGCCCGGGTGAGTGCCGGTCGGTCGGCGGCCGGGAGGGCGGCGGGCCGCACGGCCGGCCGACGCGCCGACCTGGGCCACAGGCGGGTGGGCGGCCGCCGGGCGCTGGCCGGCTGAACAGCCGGGGTCACGTGGCGAACCGCTCGAGGCTCGCGGCTCCGGACCCCGGCGACCCGCAGCGCGACCTCGTCTACCTCTGCGAGGACCAGGCGTTGGGGGCGGTGCGGACGTTCGCCCGCTTCGCCGAGGTCGAGCGGTTCGTCGAAGAGGTCGTGACCGACACGTGGTGGGTCGACGACCTGCCGAGGCGATGGTCGGTGCTGCCACCGCTCGAGGTGGTCCTCGCTCGTCGCTCCCGGTCGGCCACCGCGTCGCTCGCCGAGGCGGGTCGTCCGGTCATCCACCTCCGCGACGGCCA
>JBIQID010000216.1:0-2384 GCA_044508215.1 Actinomycetota bacterium
TCGCGGCGGCCCAACCAATGCAAACCGCTACCAGGACGCCACCAGTGCAAGCCCCGCGATCGGGCGCAGGATCCGGCGAGCCTCGGTGTAGCGCTCGGCTTCGAAGGCCTCGGCAGCGCGGCGCACCCGCGGCTCCAGCGTGGCGGCCCGCGCCGCTCCGACGTGCCCGGCGAGGCTCTCGACCTCGACGTCCACCCGGGCCTTCCGCGGAGCCCTCGAGCGCGCCGGCGCCTTCCGATCGACTCGACCCTCGTCGACCCAGCGATCGCCGGGGTCGGGGCGCGGACCCTCGTGCACCTTTCCGCCGGACAGCCGAACGGGGCGTCCAGCAACCCGGGGACCATCCGACCGTCGCGGACGGCCCTCTCCCCCGTCACGTGAAGCTCCTGGGCCTCGTCCCGGCCCGGCAGGGCGCCGAGGTGCCCCACGTCCGCCCGACGGACGCTGGGACCGCTCGTCGCCGTCCCGCCGAGGCGGCCTGCCCTCGCCCGAGCGGCTCCTCGGGCCGTCACCCTCACCCCGACGAGGCGGCCTGCCGCCACCTGGTCGGCCGGTCCGGCCTTCGGAGGAACGGCCCCGAGGACCGTCACCCTCACCGCGACGAGGCGGCCGGCCGCTGCCCGGACGTCCCTGGGAACGGCCCTCTCCGGTCCGGCGGGGTCCGCCGTCGTCGGAGGATCGGCGGGGACCCGAACCGCCGCGCGGTGCGCCGGACGAGCGCGGCCCGCGAGCGCCACCGGAGTCGCGTCCGGCGGGACGTGACCCCTGAGCGGGGCGGTCGCCGCGCGCTGGGCGCGGGGCGCGAGGAGGACGAGGGGCGGGAGGCACGGCTGGCAATCCTACCGGCGATGCACGGCAGCCCGGACGGGGAGGCATCCGTGCCCCGCTATCGTCGAAGTGCCGCAACCGTGGAGGAGGAACCGGCGTGCGCTTGTATGCGCTCACGCTCGTGAAGGACGAAGCCGACGTCGTCGGTCAAGCGATCCGCCATGCTGCGACGTTCTGCGACCGGGTGGTGGTGCTCGACAACGGCAGCACCGACGACAGCTGGGCGATCGTCGAGGACCTGGCCACCGAGCTCCCCGGCAAGGTGCTGCCGTGGGGCGTGGTGCACCAGCCGTTCGAACGGCGGCTCCGCGGCCTGATGTACGACGAGCTCCGCCACGAGCTGGGGCCCGACGACTGGTTCATGCAGCTCGACGCCGACGAGTTCCTCTGCGACGACCCGCGTCCGGCCCTCGCCGACGCCGGGCGCCGGGGCTACAACCGTGTCAGGACGTGGCAGGCCCAGTTCAAGTTCACCGATCTCGACCTGGCCCGCTGGGAGGCGGGCCTCGAGCGGCTGGACGAACCGATCGAGCGGCGTCGCCGCCACTTCGTCGTCGACTGGCGCGAGTCGCGGTTCTGGCTGAACCGCCCCGACCGCGAGTGGGGACCCAGCAACGCGTCGACCGTGCCCGACTTCGCGGACAAGCCCGCTCCCCGGTCCCTCGTGAACCGCCACTACCAGCACCGGGACCCTGACCAGATCCAGCGGCGCATCGACCTACGGCGGAAGGTGCGCTCCGACGAGGCGTTCTCGCACGTCGACGTCGAGCACTGGAGCGAGAGGGTGGTGCCGGCGAAGCATCTGCGCCGGTGGGAGCCGGGCGAGCCGATCCGGCCGTTGCCCTGGCGCTTCTACCGGGACCGCGTCCTCTCGGCGCTGCCCGGCCGCTGACCTCCTCGACCGATCGCAGGTCGGGCCCCCGGCGGGGCAGCTCAGCTGGTGGCCGTCCGGCTCGCCGCGACGTCCGACACGAGGCGCCGGAGCCGCTCCTGGATGGAGCTCCACCGGTAGCGCTCCTCGTAGAGCGCGGCAGCGGCACCGGCCATCGGGTCGCGTCGCTCGGGTTCGCGCAGCAGCTCGACGCAGCACGCAGCGAAGCCCTCGGCATCGTCGGCGACCATGAGGTGCTCGCCGTGGACGCCGTCGATCCCCTCGCGGCCCACGGTGGTGGAGACCACGGGGAGCCGGTTCGCGTAGGCCTCGACGACCTTGAGGCGGGTCCCGGCGCCGAAGCGGATCGGCACCACCGACAGCGTGGCGGCGCGCAGCTCGGGTTCGACCTCGTCGACCGCCCCCACCACCTCGACTCCCGGAAGGCCGGCCAGCTCGCCACGGAGCGGGTCCGATCCCCTGCCGACGACACGGAACCGTGCAGCGGGCACCTCCCGACGGACCAGGGGGAGCACCTCGGTGGCGAACCACCGGGCGGCGTCGGCGTTGGGCTCGTAGGACATCAGGCCGATGAAGAGCAACGCCGGGTCGTCCACCTGGGGGCGTGTCGACGGCGGTTCCCACGCGAGCGTGGCACCGTTCGGGATCGTGTGGGCGTTCCGGA
>JBIQID010000217.1:0-2373 GCA_044508215.1 Actinomycetota bacterium
TGACCGACCTGCGGGTGCAGGACGTGGCGAGGTCGGTGCCCGCCAGCGCACGGGTGATCGACGGAGCGCTCGAGATCGCCGTGAACGAGCTGAAGACCAGCGACGGGGGCCAGCTGGGGCGCACCGAGCAGCGATGCTGGAGCGACGACGAGCCGCTCGAGGTGACCCTCGACGGCGTCACCGTCGAGCTGACCTGCTCGCCCCGCCAGCCCGCCGGCGTGGCCACCACCCCCGTCTTCACGCACGGGACGGGGGCGCTCACCGTGCTCGGCGGCTACAGCGGGCCCGCCGACGTGATCGAGCGGGCGGTGTCGCCCGTGGAGAACAACGCGAGCGGGATCAGCGGAGTGGCACCCCTGCGCGAGGCGATGGCCGCGAACATGCCCGGCTTGATGCACGTCGGCCCCGAGCCGCTGCGGGTGGACGGGGACGTGAACGTGCTGCGCTGGGCGCTCCCCTACAGGGGAACGGCGATGGGGCCGCGGCCGTCGCCCGCGCTGGTGGTGGACGGCGCCTTCCGCCAGGGGCACCTCGGCCCGTTCGGCGGGCTGGGGGTGGACATCTTCGGCAACCACGTGCAGCTCACCCCCAACTGCGGGCTGCTCGACGCAGGCTTCCCGCTGCTCCCCGACGTGGGGGTCAGGGTGAACGCCCGCTCGATGCGCTGCGGCGACCCCGCGCAGGCGGGCCTCGCCGACCCGCAGTGGCCGCCGGCGGTCACCTGGGACGCCGAACGGCTGGCGACCGCGCCGCACGTGGTGCTGCCCGCCGACTGCCCCGTCGCCGCAGGAGTGGTGAGCCTGACGCCGGGCGTCTACGACACGGCGGCCACCCAGGTGCTGAACCAGTGGTTCGGGCCGGGATCCTGCGACGGCGTGACGTTCTGGTTCAGGCCGGGCGACTACCGCTTCGACGTGGCCGGCCCCGGGTTCGACGCGATGACCCGGGGCGCCCTGCTGATCGACGACCCCACGTCGAACTGGGTCTTCGGGGAGCCGCTCGGATGGGACCCCGCCACCGGTCCGGCGCCGGCCACCGCGTTCCCGAAGGCGTGCGACCCCGACGCCGAAGGGGTGTCCATCACGCTGTCGAGCCGCTCGACGATCCACCACCGGCGAGGCCTGGCCGCGCTCTGCCCGCGCCAGAACGACGACGGGACGCCGAAGGTGCTGATCAGCCAGGACCAGATGGGGGAGACGATCCGCTGGGGCGCGGTGCCCGACACGGCGTCGACCCAGCCGGCCGGCGGCAACCCGGCGTTCGCCCAGGTGGGGAACGCGCTCGCGTCGGTCCAGGCGGGCGCCTCGTTCTTCCCTCCCTACGGCGGGCCGTGGGACGGGAGCGAGGGCGCCGACCACGCGCAACGCCGGTACGCCACGGCGACCTGCCCCGAGGGCGCCCAGCGGTGCGAGCCCGCGATCACCCTCGAGGGCTTCTCGAACGAGGTCGCCCCCGTGTTCCGAGGCGACGTGGCAGCGGCGAGGCTGTGGGTCTACGGGTTCCCGTCGGCGAACGTGTACGCGCCGGGCGACATCGTGTGCGTGCCGAACTGCTCGGCCACCGGCGTGCTGATCGAGTACTCGGGCGGCGGCTCGTGCCTGCTCTTCCAGCCCGACGTGCCCCGAGGGCTGTACGAGGTGAACGTGGGGCTGTGCCGCTACCAGGGGCTGTACGACGCCACGCAGCTCGAGGGCGCCACCGTGAAGATCGTGCCGATCCTCCAGAAGCGCCCCGAGCTGTGCGGCTTCTGGATCCTCTGGCAGTACTTCCCTTGCACCCCGATGACGTTCTCGATCGACTACGCCTGGTTCGACGTCACGGTGAACGCACCCGCACCGCCCACCTCGTTCTCCACCCAGGTGAACACGGCGGCCGACGGCGCCGGGGGCCTCACCGGCAACGCCATCGTGTTCTACGGGCCGGTCCACCTGCCCCGCTCCGACGTCGAGATCAACTGGCAGGGCGGCGCTCCACCCGACCCGATCTTCGCCGGTGGCCTGGTGGCGAAGTCGGTGGCCAGCTGGGCGCTGGGCGACTCGTCGCAGATCGGGTCGCTGGCCCGTGCGTCGATCCGACCGGCCGAGCGCCACGTGCTGGTGCTGGCACGGGTGGGGGACCGGCTGCGGGGCTCGGCGGTGGTGACGATCTCCGACCGCGACGGGAACGTGTTCCGTCCCGGCGCGCACATGCAGGTGGACGACTGGCGGGTCTGCAACCTGCCGTGGGACCCCGACCGCCGGACCCCCTGCCCGATGTAGCCCTCGGTCCCTCCCGTTCGCGGGACGCGAGCTTGAAGTGAAACCGCTCACAAGAGCTCATGACGCGCCGATCGGGTGGGCATGGGCAATGGAGCGGGTCGCCCGAAGCGTCTCC
>JBIQID010000060.1:0-17511 GCA_044508215.1 Actinomycetota bacterium
CGGGGCCTGCTCGGCCGGCTCCTCCGGCGCTGCGGTAGCGGAGGGCGTCGTCGACGCCCCGGGCTCGGGTCGTCAGCGCCGGAGGAGCCGGCCGAGCAGGCCCCGTCGGCGCTCCCCGGCCGGGGCAGGGACAGCGACGCTCGCCGGTGCCGCCGGAGGCGCTGAGCCCTCGGGGATCCACTCGTCGAGCTCGGCGAGGCCGACCTTCCGGTCCGTGACCTCGACGGATCGCATCGGCTCGCCGGAGGGGCGGGTGCCGAACGGCTCGCTCGTGAAGTGCGTGCTCCCGGGCGGTATCTCGAAGACCTCGGCCCGGCCCTCCTCCGATGAGTGGAGGTGGAGCACCGCAGCGGCCGGCGGAGCGATCGCGACCGCCACCGCAGGACGCGGGTGCCGACCCCGGTTCGGTGGCGTGTGGTGGAGGAGCGCGTTGTCGTAGACCACCGCGTGCCCGGCTGGCACCGGGACGGCCACGCTCGCCCGAGCGATGATCTCGTCGGCGACGTCCGTCCAGGGGTCGGGGAAGCCGGCGCCTCGGTGGTTGTCGAGCCAGCGGTGGCTGCCGGGGATCACGTGCATGCCGCCGTCGTCGGAGCCGGCCCCTCGGAGCGGACACCAGACGACGTAGCCACGGTGGTAGCGCTCGTCGACGTACTCCCAGTCCTGGTGGAGCGAGACCGGGTTGTCGCCGTTCGGCCCCTTCGAGAGCATCACGCCCTTGAAGACCCGGTAGCCGGGCATCACACGGTCGATCCCCGGCTGGGCCAGCGCCTGGAGCGCACCGTCGATCCGCACCGCCTCGTGGCGCGGGGCGTCCTGGTTGGTCGCGTAGAAGGGCGTGGACGGTGCGATGCGCAGCGAGTCGTACAGCTCCATCGCCGTGGCGAGGTCCTCACCGTCGAAGAGCGGGACCACCGCGTAGCCGTCCTTGTCCAGCTGGGCGAGGAGGTCGGGATCGATGTCGCCGAGCACCCCCGCCATCCGCGCCTGGGCGGCGTCGCAGCGGGAGCAGAGCAACGTGATGTTCCCCACCAGCCGGTCGACGTGGCCGGCGACGTCGTCGGTGGTGCCGCACCGGTGGCACCACAGCAGGTCGGGGTTGATGGTGCCCAGCTCGACCGGCGGGTGGTCGATGGCGCGGCCCTCCGCGACGAACCGGTCGAGGTCCTCCTCCGTGAGGCGGGGGAACTCGGCGGGGTCGACCTGTCCCAGCAGGCGAGCCTCCTGCGGAGGGGTCCTCAGGGTGAACGGGTTGTTCTCCGTCCAGAACGACTCCTCGATCTCGAACTCGTCGATCGTGCCGGAGTCGTTCGCGAAGTAGTGGAGGTGCTGCGCCTCCTCGGGGATCAGGTCGGTCGCCGCCACCAGGCGGAACCTGCCGCTCCGGTTCGGGAACGAGAAGTGGTAGGTCGAGTGGCAGAACACGATCGCCTGGCCGGCCTCGACCGGCACCGGGATCGCGTGGCGGCTGATGATCCGCTCCTCGAGACCCGCGTACGGCGGCGGGCACCCGTGGATGCCACGCTGCACCGGCGCCCAGGTGTGGCTGCCCGGCACGACCCAGAGCTGCCCGTTCTCCTCGTTGGTGTCGGTGAGCGCACACCACACCTCGACCGAGCGGTAGCGGCGCTCGTCGAGGACCGAGATGTCCTGGTGGAGGCCGAAGCCGCTCGTCTCGCCGGGCCACTTCTGGATGTAGCAGTAGGAGAGCGACTTGTGGCGGTCGAACAGTCCGGCGACGCGCGGCGCGAGCACCGCTTCGACCTCGGCGTGGACGGCCTCCTTGTAGTCGCTGTCGAAGCAGTGGAAGGTGTCGATGCAGGCCCGCTGGGGGTCGCCCGGGGCGACGCCGAGCGACTGGTAGGCGGCGGCCAGGCGCTCCACCTCCTCGGGACCCAGGAGGGGGACCACGACGTACCCGTCGGCCGCGAGCCGCGCGTCGAGCTCGGGGTCGAGGAACGTGGATCGCATGCTGCCTCCTGAGAGCTGAACCCGCCGGCTCGGCTAGCCAGAGCGTACCTGAGCCGCCGCGCGCAGGCGGTTGGCCACCCGCCGTGCCAGGCCGACGAGCCGGGCCGTGGGCCGAGGGTGCGCAGCCTGAGGCTGGGGCACCTCCGTGGGAGGCGGAGGGCTCTCGTCGACCACCGGTGCCGTGAGGTCGACGCCCCACCGCTGCGCCACGTCGGCGGGATCCGGGGCGACGGTGGTGAGCGGAACGGTCGCGAACGCATCGGACGCGTCGAGCGGCGCGTGCTTCAGGTCCTCCGGGCCTCGCTCGACGAAGAAGTCCTCGGTCACGCGGTGGACGGCGACGCGGCCGTCCCCGACGCCGGTCGAGTGCTCGAGGTCGGCCTCCGCGCTCGTGACGGCGACGGCGACCGCCAGTCGCATGACGTCGCTCCGGTTGGGCGGCGACCGGTGGAGGAGCCGGTTGTCCATGACCACTGCCTGGCCCGCCGTGACCGGCACCGTCACGAGGTGCGGCACCAATGCGTCGGAGTGCGCCCAGTACCAGGGTGGCGTCAGCGTGCCCCGCTTCTCGAGCCCGACCGCGTGGCTGCCCGGCAGCACCTCGAGCGGCCCGTTGTCGAGCTCGGGGGTCGCATCGTCGAGCGCCACCCAGACGACGAACGACCGGTGGCGCGCCTCGTCGACGTAGCTCCAGTCCTGGTGGAGCGGCAGTTCGCTGCCCGGACCCGGGTACTTGGCCAGGAAGCTCGTCATGAACGTGCGGTGGTCGCGGCAGAGCCGCTCGACCACGTCCTTCCAGAGCGGCACCAGCTCGGTGGTGACGGTCCGCTTCGCGTCGACGGACCAGGCCGCGTAGCTCGGCTGGAAGCCGTGCCCCGACTCCGGCGCGCAACGGTCGAAGACGTCCCGGAAGGCGGCACGCTCGGCCTCGTCGAGGAGGTCCACCACCGCGTACCCGACCTCGTCCAGCTGCTCGGCGACGTCACGGTCGACGAAGACCTCGGCGGCGGGGGCTCCGACCGTGGCGGTCACGGGTGGCCGGCCTCCTCGGTGGACGGACGGGTGCTGCGGATCCCCACGATCGCCAGCTCGGCGTCGTCCTCGTCCCCGTCCTCGATCGCCGGGGCGGGGTCGGGGAGCTCGGGTCGGGTGTAGCCGGGGGTGGCGCTCACCTCGTTGACCCAGCGCGTGAGCGGTGAGTCCAGCTCGAAGTGGCTGATGTGCCAGAACTCGCCGGGGAGCAGGTCAGGGGGTCGCTCCTCGTGGAGCCGGCGGAAGCCCTCGGAGAGCCCAGCCGGGTCCCCCCACACCTCGAGCGTGCCGGGCCCGTAGGACGCGAGCGGCCTCGTGGGGCCGGTCGCCCGACCGTCCCGCCGGAGCTGGTCCGTGGCGTCGTGGTAGTAGGCGACGTAGTCGTGGGCCAACGGGACCCGGTGGGGGAACGCCCGGTCGCGGTCGGGCATCAGCGCCAGCTGCACGTCGAGCGCCACGCGCAGCTCGTCGTCGAGGGGGAGCCCGAGCTCGTCGGTGACGAAGCGGGCGACCTCGTCGTAGAAGGGCCGCCATCCCAGCGGGGGCACCAGGAAGCAGTCCATGTGGTGCAGCGCCCAGCTCAGCAGCGGGTACCGCAGCGGTTCGGCGCGGGCCATCGTGACGAGGCGGTCCAGGACCGTCAGCGCCGGCAGGCCCTTCTCCCACTGGAGGACCCGGAGCAGGTGCCTCAGGAGCCCCATGTGCTCGAAGAGCCGTTCGGCCATCCGGAGGCCCATCATGTGCTGGCGCTCCTCCACGGTGAAGGTCGACGACCCGATGACCACGTCGTCGTCGTCCATCTGCAGCTCGAAGCGGTCCTTGTACTCCGGGTCGTTCATCGGAGCGTTCGGCAGCACCTGGCAGACCCAGCAGCGCGGGGTGACCTCGTGGTCGAACGCCCACTGGAGGTCGGCGCTGAACGAGCCGACGGTGGCGCCGGGTAGCCCCACGATGAAGTCGCAGAGGATGGGGAGGCGCTCGCGTCGGAAGGCGGCGGCGAGGTCGTCGTAGCGCTCCGGGCTGATGTTCGAGCGGTGGATCGCCTCCAACGTGTCGGCGTCCCGCGTCTGCAGCGCGAGGCTCGACACGACGGTGATCCCCTCGTTCGAGAGCATCGAGATGATCCGGGAGAGGTTGCGCGTGGCGTTCTTGGCGGTGTTGACCCCCCACACGAGGGGGACCCCGGTTCGGCGGCGCAGCCGCACGACGTGCTCCGCGATCTCGACGTCGCGGGGCAGGATGCCGTAGTTGGCGTCGGTCACCATCCACACGGGGAGGCCTCGCTCGGCGAGCCACTCCATCTCCCCGACCACCCGGTCCATGGAGAACTTCCGGATCCGCGACATCGTCGCCGAGCCCCAGTCGCAGAACGTGCACTTGTAGGGGCAACCGCGGTTGGTCTCGAAGGTGGCCACCGTCCCGATGGCGGGGTCCCACGTTGCGGGGTGCAGGTCGTCGAACTCGCCGGAGAGGTACGGGGAGGGGAAGGCGTCGAGGTCGAGGCGGCGCTCGCGTGGTGGGGTGCGGACCAGCTCGCCGCCACCGGGGTCCCGGAACACCACCCCGGCCACCCCGGACAGGACGCTGAGGTCGCCGAAGCGGGGCGCGGCGGCGAGCGCCGCGAGGAGCTCGGCGGCGGTCTCCTCGCCCTCTCCGACGACGGCCACGTGGACGCCGGGGCGGGCCATGAACCGCTCCTGGTCCCCGGGGTACTTCGGTGTGTGCGGCCCCCCGTGCACCGCGATCAGCTGGGGGTTCGAGGCGCTCAGCTCTTCGGCGAGTGCCAGGTTCTCGCGGTGCGACCAGATGTAGTTGGAGCACAGCAGGACCGCCGGGCCGCGGTGGTCGGCCAGCAGGAGGCGGGCTTCGTCGACCGTCACCAGAGGCCGCAGCTCGTAGGTGTCGCCGAGCCGTCCGCCGTCCCACACGCGGGCGTTGGCCAGGATCATCCCCGCGGCGAGAGGTGGTCCGTAGCGGGGGAGGTACACGGCGACGACGGGGATCCGGTCGGGGTCGAGGGGGGTCAGCGACCCTTCGCCCAACGGTCGCGGCGCCGTCTGCTCCTCGAGGGTCGTGAGCCGTGTCGGAGGGGCCGGCCGCACGGCCTCGACCGGGGTCCCCTCGGGCCGGAGCCGCACCGCGCCGAGGTGTGCGAGCCGAGCGACGGCCCGTGCGGCGCGCTCGAGGTCGATCCCGGCCTCATCGGCGAGGTCGTCGCAGCGGCGGGTCCGGTCGAGGAGGTCCAGCAACCGCACGTCGTCCGCTGACAGCTGCTCGAACCGGTCGGTCCCGGATGGCACCACGAAGAGGCCGTCCTCGCAGCACGCGAGCACCAGCGGCAGGACGGGTGTCATCACCTGGTCCGCGGGGCTCCGCCCGTCGCGGCGCGACGCCGCAGGCGAAGCCGGACCGGCTGCTGCGATCACGTGGGCGAGGTCGACCTCCGACATCTCCTGCGAGTCGATCGGCGTCGCCGTCCATCGGCCGGCTTCCCTGACGATGATCCCGGTCACCGGCCCGGGTCGGCCCGCTCCGGTTCCGCGGCCGGCCCCACGGAGCCTCCCGAACCAACCCGTCCCCATGGGGCTACTGTACGACCGGCACCCGGGACCAGGCTGCTGGGCCTCGCCAGGCCCGTGGGTGCCGGTCGAGACGGAGTGACCTGTGAGCGCGATGCAGGAGAGCGAGCCGAGCTCGGTCCAGCCGTCGCTCTTCGCCGACGAGCGGCTGCAGGCCCACTACGACGAGGAGGGATGGGCTCGCTTCCCGCTGGTGCCCGAGGACCTCGTGGAGGACCTGCGCGAACGGTGCCTGGCGCTCTATCCGGCCGGCCGCAGCGGGATCACGTTCGCCAACGTGGACGACGACCGCCGGTTCGTCCTCGCCGTGCACGAGATGATGGGCCCGATCTGGCGGGAGCACCTCGCGGGGGTGATGCCCGGCCAGCGCGTCGTCTTCACCACCTGCGTGGTCAAGCACCCCGACGAGGGCTCGCTCATGTCGTCGCACGAGGACGGGACGTTCGTCGAGGAGGCGCAGCACCGTTCGGCCACCCTCTGGCTGCCGCTGGTCGACTGCCGCGAGGAAGATCGCAACGGGATGATCCAGGTGATCCCGCGGAGCCACCGCATCGCCCGGACCTACGCCGGCACGAACGTGCCGGAGTGGCATCGACCCCACCGCGAGTTCCTCACCCGGCACCTGCAGCCGGTCCCGACGAGGGCCGGCGAGTGCGTCGTCTGGGACAGCCGGCTGCTCCACGGCTCTCCGGCGAACCGGTCCGACGCCCCCCGGGTGGCGCTGATCGCCGCCCTGGCGCCCGAGGGCGCCCCGCTCGTCCACGTCGAGGCGCTGGGGCGGACGCGGCGGAGGATGCTGGCGGTGGACGAGGCGTTCCACCTGCACCACTCGCCGATCGCGGTGCGCCAGGCGATGCCCGACTACACCGAGCTGCGCCGGTTCTCGGAGCCGGCCACGAGGGCAGCTCCCGGGGAGGTGGCCGCCCTCTGTGGGTCGACCGAGGTCCCCCTCCCGGTCGTGGACCGGCCCGCCGACGACTGGTTCCCACCCTCGGACGGGGCGATGGCGGCCCCGCGGGTGCTGGACGGTGACGACGAACCGCTCGACACGCCAGTTGACCGGTGGAGCGAGGTGGCGCTCGACGAGCTGCGCGGGGCCGACCCCGCCGTCCACGGCGACCGGGGGAGCTGGCAGCCGGCGAGGTCGGCGGGCGAGTGGACCGCCCTCGAGCTGGTCGAACGTGGGCGCGGCCCCGGCTCCGGGGCCGCCCTCGAGGGGGTCCGTCGCCTTGCCCGCTCCGACGGCCTGCAGTCCGCCGTGCTCTTCACGCTGGCCCCCGGTGCAGCGTTCTCGCCCGCGGTCGACCGGGGGGTCGAGGTCTGCCTGCCGCTCACCACCCCCTCCGGTGGGGCGGGTCTCGCCGCCGCCGGTGGCGCCGCGAACTTCGAGCTGGGTGTTCCCATCGTGATCGACGCCGCTGCGCCACGGCAGTACTGGAACGGCAGCGGAGAGCTCGTCCGAGGGCTCCTGCTCCGTCCCGGAGGGGTGCGCCACAGCGGGCGGAGGGACAGCCGGCCGGGCCTCCGGGCCGCGGTCAGCGGCGCGCTGGGTCGGCGGGCACGTCGAGGTCCACGGCGAACGTGAAGTCGGCCGGTCCCCCTGCGTCCGGGGACCGCCCCCGTCCGACGCGCAACGTTGTCCACGCCTCGGCGAGGTAGGTGCCGTCCCGGGCGTCCACCGCCGTGAGCACCACGTGGAACGCTCCGTGGCCGGCCCAGGGACCCATCTCGACGTCGAGCCGCCACCAGCCGGGGGCGTCGAAGGTGCGTTCCGGGACGGCGGTGAACAGGCTGATGGACCGCATCTCCAGCTCCTCGGCAGTGAGGGAGGCAGCCACCCGTGCCGATGGATCGCGGAACGACACCTCCAGCCGCACGTCGGGCGACGCCTCGTCGACCTGGACGAGTGCGGTGAGCTGCGCCATCCCACCCGACGGGATCGCCTCCTCCGCGAGGGCGAGGTCGTGGAACCGGACCGGGCCGGTCCCGAGATCGGCGCCCCCGGCCCAGCCCACCCCGCCGTAGCGGTCGATGACCGCGTCCGTCGGCCCGGCGTCCACCACCCGACCGTGTTCGAGGCGCACCGCCCGGTTGCACAGCGTTCCCACCAGGCGGAGGTCGTGCGAGACGAGCAGCACCGCCCGGCCGTCGTCGCGGAGCGACTCGACCCGTTCGGTCGCCTGCCGCTGGAACTCGAGGTCTCCCACGGCGAGCAGCTCGTCGACGAGCAGCACGTCGCCCGGGGCGTGCGCGGCGAGCGAGAACCCCAGGCGGGCCCGCATGCCGGTGGACCAGTGCTTGATGGGACGGTCCATCGCGTCCCCGACGCCGCTGAAGCGGACGATCTGCTCCTGGCGGGCGCCGAGCTCGCCTCCGTCGAGGCCCATGAGGTGCCAGGTGATCTCCAGGTTCTCCCAGCCGGTGAGGTCCGGCTGGAAGCCGACGCCCAGCTCGAGGATGGGGATCACCCGGCCGTCCACCTGCACCGTCCCGCTGTCGGGTCGCATGATCCCGGCGATGCACCGCAGGAGCGTCGACTTGCCGGCTCCGTTCGGCCCGATGATGCCGACGCACTCGCCCGGCGCGACCGCGACGTCCACGCCGTCGAGCGCCACGGTTCCCCCGCGGCGGCCCAGGCGGTCCGGGAGCAGGAGTGCACTGGCCAGCGCCGCGCCGCGACGGTGGGACGGGAACACCTTGGTGACCCCTTCGCAGCGCACGAGTGCCCGTTCGGGGGGCGGCGGAGGTGGCGGCGGCACGCTCCGGTCCGTTGGCTCGGTCGGGGTGAGGCGGACGGTCGACCCGACCGCGTACATCGGCTTGCGGATCCGCACCGGCCCGTCCATGGCGAGCTCGCAGCTCTCGTGCGACCAGGCCGCGCCGTCGTCGTCGAGCAGCGAGACGGTGAGCCGGAGCCGTCCCCCCTCCAGCGGGATCGGGGAGGTCCGGATCTCCAGGTGGTGGGAGCCCGGGGCGAGCAACGCCGGTGGGAGATCGGCCTGAGCCCGAGCGATGACGAGATCGGGGTCGATCGACGGCATGGTGAGCGTCGCCTCGAGCGCCACGACGTCCGCCGGGCGTTCGACGGTGACGTCCGCGACCAGTTCGGCGGGCTGGTGGGGCTGCAGGAGCTCCTCGGCGAGGTCCAGGCGGTCGATGCGCGCCGCCGGGGGACCCGAAGCCAGGCGCGGCCCCCGCCGGCCGAGGTAGCCGTCGATGACCTCCGCTGCCGGGCCGTCGTCGACCAGCTGGCCGTCCCGCACCACGACCACGCGGTCGCAGACCGCTCGCACCACGGGCGTGTCGTGGGAGACGAAGAGCAGCGTCGTCCCGGCGTCGACCATCCGCGCGATCTGCTGCAAGCAGCGCTCCTGGAACTCCCTGTCGCCGACCGACAGCACCTCGTCGACCAGCAGCACGTCGGCGTCGACGTTGATCGCTGTGGCGAAGCCGAGGCGGGCGACCATCCCGGAGGAGTACTCACCGAGCGGCGCGTCCATCACGTCGTCGAGCCCCGAGAACCGGGCGATCTCGGGCAGCCGGCGCTCCATGGTCGGACGATCGACGCCCAGGAGCGCGCCGGCGATGAGCGCGTTGTCGGTTCCGGAGAGCGCGGGGTGGAAGCCGAGGCCCAGGTCGATCATCGCCCCGATCCGGCCGCTGGTCTCGACGTGGCCCCGGGTGGGGGAGATGACGCCCGCCAGCAGCCGGAGGAGGGTGGACTTCCCGGCGCCGTTCGGGCCGATGATCCCGACGGCCTCCCCGCGGCGCACCTCGAGGTCGACGTCCCGGAGCGCCACGTTTCCGGTGGGCGTCCAACCGGCCGCAGGGACCGCCGCGCGCCACGGTTGGTCGCTCCTTGCCGGAAAGACCTTCTCGACGTCGACGAGGCGCACCGCCACGTCAGATGACATCGACCATCCTGTCCTCGACGCGCCTCGTGTAGGCGACCGAGCCGGCGAGCAGCAGTGCGCCGGCCACGGCGTGGAGCCCGAGGAGCGTCCAGTCGGGCCACTGCTGGTGGAGCAGCGCGTCGCGCCACGCGTCGATGCACACCGCCAGTGGGTTCGCGTCGTGCAGCGCCCGGAACCCCGACGGCAGGTCGCTCGCGGAGTACATCACCGGCGTCGCGAAGAAGCCCACCTGGAGCAGCAGCCGCGTGGCGTGGACGAGGTCACGGATGAAGACGGCGACCACGGCGACGAGGACCGTCGCCGCAGCGGTCCAGACGAGGAGCAGCACTCCGACCGGGACGACTGCGAGCGCCGTGACCGACACCGACCGCACCTGCACCGCGAGGAGCGGCACGAGCACGGCGATGCCGATGCACAGGTCGAACAGCGATGCGCCGACGACGGACAGGGGCAGCACCTCCCGAGGGAAGTAGACCTTCGAGACGAGGTCGGCGTTGCCCACGATCGAGTGCACGCCCGTCCCGACGGCGGTCGAGAACATCGTCCATGCCACCATCCCGATCCAGACGAGGGACAGGTACGGCACACCGTCTCCACCCACGCCGAAGAACTGGGTGAGGACCACCCCGTAGACGGCGAGCACCACGACCGGCGTGACCAGGCTCCAGGCCATCTCGAGGAAGGACTGGCGGTAGCGGACCCGCAGCTCCCGCCGCACCATCGTGGTGAGGAGCGGCCACGACCGGCTCGCCCGCGACGCGGTCGCGGCGGCGTCCGTGGTCATGTCACGACCGGAGCGGGCGGCCTCAGTGCTCCGATCGTGGACAGCGCCGACCGCACGGCGCGCTGCACCCGGGTCGCCGGGAGCGGCACCGACAGGCAGAGGATCGGCACCTCGGTCGCCCCCAGGTTCCAGGCGGCGTGCTCCCACGTGGGGTCGATCGCCACCGGGCTCCACTCCAGCAACGGGTGCATCGTCCGTCCGACCTGGAGGACGAGGCTGCCCTCGCACTGCTGGAGCTCGAGCGCGATGAACACGAGCGACGAGCCGTTGTGGCCGCTCCGCCGCGGAACGAGCGCGCTCTGCGCGCCGGCGCGCAGGAGCCAAGCGGCGTCGGCACCCAGCTCGGTCGCCAGTCGCTGCGCCGGATGGGGCGCATCGGTGCCCTCGAGGCGGAGCCGGCGCGCGGACCACTGGCCCGTGCGCGCATCCATCTCGGACCACGGGCCGGACGACGGGGCCGAGTGCCACCAGTCGGATCTCTGCAGCGTCGGGTCGAGCTCGGGGGTCGGCCGGGTGGGTCCGTCCCACAGCGCCTCGCTGGAGCGGTGCAGCCACCTGACGATCGGAGCAGTCGAGCGCCCGTCGCTGAGGGGGAGCGACTCGCCCAGGGGCTCGCCGGCCATGGGGAACTGCCCGCGGGAGGGCAGGCCCAGGCGCTCGTCCAGCTGGATCCCGCAGAGCAGCTCCAGCTCGGAGATCGGCGCCGAGGGCGCTGCGGCCGGCTCCCGGGCGATCAGCCGGGCGTGCTCGGGGCGGCGCGACCGCAGGTCGATCGGCCCGCACTCCACGAAGAAGTCCTCGTCGACCTCGTAGATCCACCACTCGCCGTCCTCGAGGTGGTGGTAGCGGAGCGGGGTGCCCGCCGGGGTGATCATGGCGGCGATCGCCCGGCGCGGCAAGGCGCTGGCGCTCGACGGGGAGCCGTGGAGGATCCGCGTGTCGAACACCAGGGCACCTCCGGCGTCCACCCGTTGCAGCTCGAGGTGGTCGCCGAGCTGGTCGCGATGCGGCAGGTACCACGGGAGCGAGCTCGCGCCGCGCCGCCCTGCGGGGAGGAGGTGGCTGCGCGGGATGAGGCCGAGCGGGCCGTTGCCGAGCTCCTCGCTCGTGTCGTCGAGCGGGATCCAGACCGTGCACGACCGCTCGACGGCCTCGTCGACGTAGGCCCAGTCCTGGTGGACGGGCAGCGCGCTGCCGCCGCCGGGCCACTTGACCACGAAGGTGACGTTGAAGAGCCGCACGTCGGTCACGACCTCGCTGAGGCGAGGCTCGATGACGCGCCGGATCCCCTGGTCGACGGCGCGCTTGTGCTCGGGTGAGACGTAGGCGAAGTCGGTGTCGAAGCCCGCGCCGGGGTGGGGGTGCAGCTGGTCGTAGAGGCGTCGGAGCTCGGCCACCTCGTCCGGAGCGAGCATCGGGAGGGCGACGAAGCCCTCGTCGGTGAGCTCGCGATCCAGCGCCGCGTCGGCGAGCAGCGGGCGCGGCACGACCTCGGTCGTTCGCTCGCTCACCCCTGTGCCCACGCGGGTCATGGTACCTGCGTGCCCGGAGCGCCCCCTGGGCGGATCGGTAGCGTGGTCGGGTGGAGCAAGGGTGGTCGTCGAGGTGATCGTTCCCCAGCCGGACGGGGCTCCGCTCTGCAACGCGCCGTTCAGCTCGCTCCACCTCGATCCCCGAGGCGACGTGCACGCCTGCTGCCAGAACGTGTGGCACCAGCTGGGGAACGTCAGCCGACAGTCGCTCCGCGAGATCTGGGACGGCGAGGCGACGCGCGAGCTGCGGCGGCGGCTCACCGAGCACGACCTGGGGCTCGGGTGCGAGATGTGCGCGGTCGACGTCGACCTCGGTGCCGGCGGGTCCGCGTTCTTCACGCAGTACGCGGACCTCCCGCCGGTCGACCCCTCGCACCGCTGGCCCCGGCAGCTGGAGCTGGCGCTGTCGATCGCGTGCAACCTGCAGTGCGCCATGTGCAACGGGGAGCTGTCCTCGGCGATCCGGATCCACCGGGAGCACCGCCCACCGCTGCCCGAGGTCTACGGGGAGCCGTTCTTCGAGGAGCTCGACGAGTTCCTCCCGCACCTCGAGCGGATCACCTTCCTGGGCGGCGAGCCGTTCCTCGGCGCCGAGCCGCTCCGAGTGATGGAGCGGCTGGTGGACCTGGGTCTGCCCACCCGCTGCCACGTCAACACGAACGGCACCCAGTGGGGACGACGCGTGCGGGACATCGTGGCGGCCCTGCGGATGCACGTGGCGGTGTCGGTCGACGGGTGGACCACGCCGACGGTCGAGTCGATCCGGGTGGGGGTCGAACGCGACGCGCTGGTGCGGAACGCCGAGTCGATGCGCGAGGCGTGCCGCGACAGCGGGAACAGCTTCTCGCTCACCTTCTGCCTGATGCCGGCCAACGCGGGCGAGCTCGTGGACGTGCTGCGGTGGGGGGACCGGCTGGACTGCGACGTCTTCGTGAACACCGTCACGAACCCACCCGGGATGAGCCTCCACCACCTGAGCGACGAGCGCCTGGCGGAGGTCACCACGATGCTCTCCGGCCAGGACGCCGCGGCGCGCCGGGTGCTCGGGCGGAACGCCGCCGTGTGGGAGCGGTCGATGGGCTACGTCGCCTCCCTCGGGCGGCGCACTCGGCTCGGCGGGCCCGAGGGTGGCGGTGGCGGTGCACTCGAGCAGGCCCGGCGTTGGGCGGAGGAGTGGGGTGGCGCCCAGCCGGTCACGATGGCCGCCGACGAGGCGCTCATCATCCGCGAGATCGGTCCGGACGCCTCGGACGTGTTCGGGGTCGACCTCCGGCACCTCGTCGGCTCGCCCACGATCACCTTCATGCAGACGCTGGGGCCGTGCTTCGGCACCCTGCAGGACTCGTCGATGCACGTCCGCTCGGGCGGCATCGAGCAACGAACGTTCCGGTTCTCCGACGGAGCGCGCGTCGTGGAGCTGATGGCCACGATGGCCCCCGTCGGGACGGGGGAGCGCTGGTTCGTCGCCCTGCGAGAGGCGGAGGCGGTCGCCGTCGCCCCACCCGTCCGCCGGGCGCGCTGAGCCGCGACCGGCGCGGGCTCGGGTCAGGCGTTCGAGGGGGACAGGTCCACGAGGCGCTCGCCTGCGCTGCGGGCGCCGGGCGGCTCCGGTTCCCACATCTCCGGCGACGGGTCCACGCCCTCGGCGTAGAACTGCTCGCACCAGCGGCGGTACTGCATGATCGGCCCGTCGCCGTGCGCCAGCTTCGGTCGGGGCACGTACGCCTTGGACTCCCAGACCTCCACGTCCTCGACGGTGCGCTCGTGGATCTCCTCGATGAACGCACGACCGAGGCTGGACGTGGTGGCGTCGTCACCGGTCCGGCGCACCACGAAGCTGAAGCGCACCTCGCACGAACCGGCTGTGACCGGGGTGGCGCAGCCGAGCAGGAGCGTGTCCACCAGGCCGGTGAACCAGGTGGCTGCGAAGCCGGGTCCCCACACGTCGGTGTCGATGCGGCCCTCGACCAGCTCCCGGGGCGTGGGGAAGTCCTGGGAGATCCGGATGCGGGCGACGGGACCGTCGGTGTCGTAGGAGTCGACCCGGGGGACCGTGGGTCGTTCGGGTCGCACGCCGCCGTTCAGGATCGTCTGGTAGTCGATGAGGTGCGCCTGGATGTGGGCGGCGTCGACCTGCGTCTCTGCCACCTCCTGCCAGTGGCAGCCCAGGCGGTAGTGCTTCCGGAAGACCTCCGAGAAGCCGGAGCCCGAGGCGAGCTCGGGGAGCTCGGGGAGGTCCCAGGCGGGCGGCTCGTCGGTGGGGTGGTACCAGGCGAAGAGCGCGCCGTTGCGCTCCAGCACCGGATACGTGCGGACCCGGGCCGCCTTGTTCACGCGGTCGGAGTAGGGGATGTCGATGCACGTGCCCTCGACGTCGTACCGCCACCCGTGCAGTGGACAGACCAGCTCGGTGCCCTCCACACGGGTCCGGACGCCCAGGTGCGCGCCGAGGTGTGGGCAGAACGCGTCCCACACGTGTGCGTCACCGTCCTCGTCCCTCCAGGCGACGAGGTGCCGGTCGAAGTAGAAGAGCGGGACGCCGGCACCCGGGGCGACCTCGTCGCTCCACGCGACCTGGAACCAGCCGAACGGCATCGGCATCGGATAGCTCCGCACAGCGTCCTCCCTGTCCGCCCCCACCGCTGCAGGGCGCGTGCTCCGGGAGCTGATCGTACCGGTGCGCGCGCACCTAGGTTGGCGGCGTGGGAGGTGGCCGAGGGGAGGGGTCCGTGGGGCGAGCCGCGCGCACTGCTGCCGGGGCGGGCGCTCACCCGGAGCTGCGCTCGGCCGGGTCCGTCGGCGCCCGCTTCCTCGAGGTGGCGGAGCACCACGCGGGCCGAGCCGCGCTCGTGGGACCGTCCGGTCGGCGCACCTACGCGGAGCTGGCCCGCACGGTGGCTCGGGCGGCCTCCGGCATCGCCGCGGCCGTGTCCGATCCCGACGCCCCGGTGGCCGTGCTCGCCGCGCACGACGTCGGGCTCGTGGAGGCGATGCTCGCCGTGGTCGCCTCGGGCCGCCCGCTCGCGGTGCTGGACCCCCGCGCGCCGACGGAGCAGCACCTGGCCGTGCTCGACCACATCCGAGCGGGGCTCGTGGTCCACGACCCTGCATGCGGAGGGGCTGCTCGGGCGCTCGCGACCGCCATGAGCGGAGTCGCGGCCTGCGAGCTCGATCGGCTCGAGGGCCAGCCGGCGCCGGTGGACCGTGGCCCCGACGACGCGCTGCTCGTGTCGTGCCAGGCGGGCCCTCGTGGGGTCACCAGCACACTGACGCCCCACCGGGCGGTGCTCGAGCTCGTCCGGCACGTCGGCCCCGCTCTCGACCTGGGACCGGACGACCGGGTCCCGCTGCTCTTCGGGGCGTGGCTCCCGCTGTGGGCGGTGCCGGCGTTCGTGCCCCTGCTGACCGGCTCCTGCCTCGTCACCCTCGACGTCGCCACGGTGGGCCTCGTGCCGGTGCCGGACCTCCTCGAGCGGGAGCGCATCACCGCGGTGCACCTGCCGCCGAGCCTCGTCCCGTTCCTCGCCGAGGCGTCGGCGGGCCGTGACCTGCCCGCCCTGCGTGCCGTGGCCCTCGGGGGCGAGCCGCTGGACGACCAGGTGGTGGCGGCCGCCGTCGAGGGCTTCGCCCCCGAGGTGGTCGCCGTCGGTCACGGCACCGAAGGGGGTCTGGTGAGCTTCGAGGTGCTCGACGCCGCCACGGGTCCCGCCAGCCGGGCCGCGGGACCGGTGGCGCTCGGGCACCCGGTGCCCGGCGTGGTGGTCAGCGTCCTCGCCGACGACGGCAGCGAGGCGGCGCGAGGTGAGGTGGGGGAGGTGGCGATCGGCGACCCGCCCCGCCGGACCGGCGACCTCGGCCACCTCCGGGGCGACGGTCGCCTGGTGCTCGTCGGCCGGGTGGACCGGCGGCTCCGCCTGCGTGGCAGGTGGCTCGACCTCGCCGATGTCGAGTGGGCGCTCGAGCGGTGCGAGGGCGTCGCCGGCTGCGCGGTCGAGGGCACGGGGAAGGCCGGCCACATCGAGGTGGGCGCCATGGTGGCGACCGACGACCCGGAGGGCGTCGACGTGCGCTGGTTGCGTGCCCAGCTCCTCGGGCAGTTCCAGCCCGAGGCGGTCCCGTCGCGGTGGCAGCTCGTGCACCGGCTGCCACGGCTGGACGACGGGTCGATCGATCGGCGGGCGGTCCGCCTGGCGCTGCAGCTGGCCGATCCGGCAAGCGGCAGCGAGGTCCGGTCCGGGCACGTGCGGCCCGGCTCCGCGGGTGGCCGAGGTCCGGTCGCCGAGGGCGTCCGGCGTCCCTGGGCATCGGTCAGGGAGGTGCTGCGGCACCGAGCGTCGTCGTGGCGAGCGGGCCCGAGGGCTGGGCGCTGAGGATGGACGCACCCGTGGCGCAGCACCCAGTGGAGCAGGTCCGCTCGGACCGCGTCCTGGTGGCGGCGACGGTCGCCTGCTCGGCCCTGCTGCTCCTGCCGGTCTTCCGTCGCCTCGTCGTCGATCCGAGCGCGTTCGTGGCCGGCACCAACGACTTCGCGTTCCACATCGGCTTCGCACTGGAGCACACGTCCTTCCTCCCTCCGCGCCTCCCTGCGCCGCACCCGCTGTTCCACCTCTCGGTCGCGGCGTTCGCGCCCGTCCTCGGCGGGGAGTGGGCCGCCGTGGTCGTGGCCTGCCTCGGCGTCGCCGCGACAGCGCTCGTGCTCGTGCTGGTCGGACGGACACCCGTGGGCAGTGCCACGAGCGGGCTGCCGCTGCCCGCAGCGTGCGCGTTCGCGCTCGGGTGGATCGTGATCGAGTCGCCGACCGTCCTCTGGCAGCTGGCCACCGGCCGCGACGGCCCCTTTGCGATCGTCCACTTCTGGGGCAGCCCCACCGAGGTGCTGACCGTCCCCCTCGCCATCCTGTTGGTGCTGCTGCTGGGGAGCATGGCGGACGATCCGGGCCGCTGGGAGCAACCGGAGCCGTGGTTCCTCCTCGGCGCAGCGCTGGTCGTCGGGGCCGCAGCCAAGCCATCGGTCCCGCTGGTGCTGGTCCCAGCCGTCCTGGTCCTGTGCCTGGCGTCGCCGCGGTGGCGCTCGGTCGACCGGGGGCGTCTGCTCGCGAGGTTCGTGCTCCCGGCCGCCCTCATCGCGGCGGCACAGACCGCCTTCCTCATGTGGGGGACGGTCCCGACCGGTGACTCGGGCTTCCGGTTCGCTCCGCTGGAGGTCGCCCGTGCAGCAGGGATGGGGAGCGGCGTGATCTTCTGGTCGTTCCCGCTGCTGATGCTCGTGACGACGCCGCTGCTCTGCCACCGGCTGCGGGGCGACACGTGCCTGCACCTCTCGCTGCTCGCCACCGTGGTGGCGCTGCCGCCCATGCTCCTGCTCGCCGAGACGGGGCCACGGGCTGGTGACGCGGCGTTGCTCAAGACGGGCTTCGTGGGCGCGACGCTCGTCTCGGTCTTCTGGCTTCGAGCCCTCGTGGCAGAGCTGGTCGACGGGCGCCGGCCCTCGGCCGAGCGGTCGGGCCGGACGGCGACCCGGCTCACGCTGGCGGCCGTCGCCGTGCTGCTGGTGGTTGCGGGCGTGGTCGCCTACCTCGACGCCGTCGGAGCGGTCACCATCGTCGACGTCGCCGGCAACGCTCAGTAGCGGCTCCGCACGATCTGGAACGCCTCGGCCGCTTCGACCCCGGTGGTCGAGCCGCGGAGGCGGGCGAGCG
>JBIQID010000061.1:0-5614 GCA_044508215.1 Actinomycetota bacterium
GGCCCGGCCCCCGAGCCGGTGCCCCTCGACGTCGAGCTGGTCGAGTCGGTCGAGCGGCCCGGCCACGTCCGCGAGAAGGTCACCTACCGGAGCCCGGCCGGCGACCGGGTGAGCGCCTACGTGTGCGTGCCCGACACCGGCTCGGGTCCGTGGCCCGCGGTGTTCTGCCACCACCAGCACGCCGGCGACTTCGCGCTCGGGAAGAGCGAGGTGGTCGGTCTCGCCGGCGATCCCGACCAGGCCTACGCAGCCGAGCTCGCCAGCGAGGGCTTCGTCACGATCTCGCCGGATGCGATCGGCTTCGAAGAGCGCAACTGGCGCGGCGGCCAGAACACCACCTGGTTCGAGCTCACCTCTCGCCTCGTGCAGGGCCGCACCCTGCTCGCCACCTGCCTCGCGGACATCTCCGCCGGGATCGACCTGCTGGCGAGCCGAGACGACGTCGACGCGGACCGGATCGGCTTCATCGGCCACTCGTACGGGGGTCGGGCCGCGCTCTGGGCACCTGCGTTCGACGACCGGATCCGCGCCTCCGTGTCGAACTGCGGGTGCATCCCCTACCGCCTGTCGCTCACCCGCGACACCGGGGTGCAGGCCGAGTTCGTGCTGCCGGGGTTCGCCGCCCGCCACGACCTCGAGGACCTCTTCCCCGCCTATCCGGAGCACACCGCGCTCCTGATCCAGGCCGGCACGGAGGACCGCTGGAGCCGCGGGGCGGCGGAGGTGCACGAGGGCGCACGTCGTGTCCTCGGCGACCGCGCCGAGCTGCGGATCTGGGAGACCGGGCACCGCTTCACACCCGACATGCGCCGGGTGGCCTACGACTTCCTCCACCGGCACCTGGGCGGCTGAGCCGCCGCCGGGATCAGGCCGCGCGGTGCAGGTTCAGCGCCCGTTGACCGACCAGTGCCACGGCTCCGACGGCAGGTTGTAGAACCCGTAGTCGGCGGCGTAGGTGGCCAACCAGTTCCAGCAGGGGCCGGATCGGCTGGTGATCAACGAGCCGGAGCACGTGAAGTCGATGGCGAGGCCCTGCTCGTGCATCGAGGTGCCGGGGCGAGCCGTGGGCGGCGAGCACGCCGACGACGGCTTCACGTAGATGTCGTAGTCGGTGGGGCCGCAGTTGTTCCGGCGGGTGTTGATCTGCGCCTGGGGGCTCCGGTAGGCGCCACCGCCGAGGACGATCCCTGCCGCCTTCGAGGCCTCGATCATGTTGCCGAACGCCGTGGCGATGCTCTTGTTCACCGTGAAGCCGGCGACGACGGCGAGGTCCCCGGGCCCCACCAGGGGAGGCACGGTGACGGGCGGCGAGGTGGTGGGCGGCCGGGTGGTCGGCGGGTTGGTGGCCGGAGTCGCCACTGCGGGCGGAGCGGCGGGCGGCACGGTGGCGGGAGCGGCGGTGGGCGGCGGAGCGGCCGCACGGGCCGCCACGGCGGCGAGGCGCTGCCGTTCGAGTGCAGCCGCTGCCGCGCGGGCACGGTCGGCGGCGTCGAGCGACGCCAGCTCGCTCTCGTTCTGCTCGATCTTGCTCTGGACCTGTTCGGCCAGGTCGGCCTGCACGGCACGGCTCGCCTCGAGCTGCGCCACGGCGGCGTCCCGGGCCTCGGCGGCGGACTGCATCTCGTCGCGGGCGGCGAGCGCTGCGTCCTCCTTCGCGGCGAGCGCATCGAGCGCCGCCTGCCGCTCGTCGAGCACGCGGGCCCGATCGGCGGTCTTCGACGCGAGGTACGACTGGCGTTGCCGTGCCTCGGTGGCGCTGCCCGAGACGAGGATGGCGATCATCTGCTCGCTGGGCGGGTTCACGTAGGCGTCGACCGCCATCCGGGTGACCTCGTCCGCGGTGCGGTCGGCCTCGGCCTCGGCGTCGGCCACGGCGGCCTTCGCCCGCTCCAGCTCGGTCTGCGCGCCCAGCAGTGCGATGTTGGCCTCGTCCGCAGCGGCCCGCTCGGCAGCGAGCTGGGTGTCGATCTGGTCGAGGGCCCGCTCGATCTCGTCGCTGGACGCGCTGAGGACGTCGAGGTCGGCGCGGATCTCGGCCCGGCTGCGCTGGGGCGGCGCCGGTGGCGCGCTGACGGCGGTCGTCGACGAGTCGGCGCCGGTCGTCGGGGTCTGGTGAGCGCCCGCAGGCGCCACGAACAGCCCGCCGATGACGGCGACGACGATCGCGAGGATCGGGATGGCCCGGCGGCTGCTGACGTGCAGGGGGCGTGCAGCCGCGGGACGAAGGGACGTGCAAGAGCGCGTGACCATCTCTGATGTGATCGGCACCAGCGGCGCCGTGCTGAACCCTCTCCCCTGGGCGACGGTGTGACGCAGGTCAACGGAAGTCTCGCGAACCGACCGATGCCGGCACAACCAGCTCCTCGATCTTCTCAGCAACCACGTTCGTGACGCCCTCGGCGCGTTCGAGGCGACCCCGGATCAGGAGGGCGGGTGCGCTCCGGACCACCGAGCGGTGGTGCGTCCAGCAGCCCAGGGAGCAGACGACGTTGATCAGACCCGTCTCGTCCTCGAGGTTGATGAACATCGTCCCCCCGGCGGTGGCGGGCCGCTGCCGGTGGGTCACCACCCCTGCCACCCGCACCTTCGAGCCGGGCTCGGCCGTGCTCAGCCCCTCAGCGGTGAGCACGCCGCTGGCGTCGAGGTGCTCGCGGAGGAACGTGGTGGGGTGGCCGTCGGGTGCCACGCCGGTGGCCCACAGGTCGGCCACCGCCAGCTCGCGGGGCGACATCCCCGGCAAGGTCGGCGCGTCCAGGCCGATCACCGTGCCCGGCAGCCGGCCCGGGCGCGCTTCGGCGGCGGCCCCGGCCGTCCACAGCGCCTGGCGACGGTCGATCCCGAAGCACCCGAACGCACCGGCGGTGGCCATCGCCTCGAGCACCGGACGGGTCGCACCGGTGCGGCGGGCGACGTCCTCCACGTCGCGGTAGGGGCGACCCGCGGCGATCCGCTTGGCGAGCTCCTCCCCCACCTTCCGGACGTACGAGATCCCGAGGCGCACCGCCACGCCGCCGCTGGACGTCTCGCACGGCTCCAACGTGGCGCACCAGTCGCTCTCGTTCACGTCCGGCGTGCGCACCTCCACCCCGTGGCGACGGGCGTCCTGCACGAGGGTGTGCGGCGAGTAGAAGCCCATCGGCTGGGCGTTCAGGAGCGCCGCACAGAACGCAGCCGGGTAGTGGTGCTTGATCCACGCGGAGGAGTAGACGAGGTAGGCGAAGCTCACCGAGTGGCTCTCGGGGAAGCCGTAGTTCGCGAACGAGGCGAGCTTCACGTAGATCTGGTCGGCCACCTCGCCGGTCACGCCCCGCTCTGCCATCCCGTCGTAGAGGCGCTGGCGGAGGCGCTCCATGCGCTCGCGTGACCGCTTCGACCCCATCGCCTGCCGCAGCTCGTCCGCCTCGGCGGGGCTGAAGCCGGCCACGTCGATCGCGATCTGCATCAGCTGCTCCTGGAACAGCGGCACGCCCAGCGTCTTGCCGAGCGACTTCTCGAGCAGCGGGTGCAGGTAGGTGACGGGCTCCTGGCCGTTCCGCCGGCGGATGTAGGGGTGGACCGACCCGCCCTGGATCGGACCGGGCCGGATGAGCGCCACCTCCACCACCAGGTCGTAGAACTTCCGTGGCCGCAGCCGGGGCAGGGTGGCCATCTGGGCCCGCGACTCGATCTGGAAGACGCCGATCGTGTCGGCGCGGCACATCATCTCGTAGACCTCGTCCTCCTGGGGGATCTGGGCGAGGTCCACCTCCACGCCGTGGTGCTCGGCGATGAGGTCCACGGCGTAGTGCAGGACCGACAGCATCCCGAGGCCGAGCAGGTCGAACTTCACCAGCCCGGCGGCCGCGCAGTCGTCCTTGTCCCACTGCAGCACCGAGCGGTCCTCCATGGCCGCCCACTCGGTGGGGCACACCTCGACCACGGGCCGGTCGCAGATGACCATGCCGCCCGAGTGGATGCCGAGGTGGCGCGGGAAGTGCTCCACCTGCCGGGCGAGGTCCAGCACGGCGTCGGGGGCGGTCAGCGACAGCTCGTCCTGGCTCCCCGGTTCGGGCACCCCTCCCCAGCGGTCGAGCTCCTTCGACCACGCGTCCTGCTGCCCCGGCGCGTACCCGAGCGCACGCGCCATGTCGCGCACCGCCGACTTCGCCCGGTAGGTGATCACGTTCGCCACCTGGGCCGCGTTCGTGCGGCCGTAGCGCCGGTAGACGTACTGGATGGCCTCCTCGCGGCGGTCGGACTCGATGTCGAGGTCGATGTCGGGCGGCCCGTCGCGCTCGGGCGACAGGAACCGCTCGAACAGCAGGTCGAGCCCCACCGCGTCGGCGTTCGTGATGCCCAGGGCGTAGCAGACCGCCGAGTTCGCGGCCGATCCGCGGCCCTGGCAGTAGATGTCCGCCCGGTTGCAGAACGACACGATGTCCCAGACGATCAGGAAGTAGCCGGGGAAGCCGAGCTGCTCGACGAGGGCCAGCTCGTGTTCGAGCACCTCGTAGGGGTCCCGGCTGGTGCGGCGGAGGTACTCGGCCAGCTGGCGGGTGCCGGGCGCCCCGTAGCGGCGAGCCGCCCCCTCGGCCACGAGGTGCCGGAGGTACGCCATCTCGTCCCGCGGCGTGCCGTCGGGGGCGGGCGGGCACGGGTACGGCGGCAGGCGGGGCGCCACGAGCGACAGGTCGAACGCGCACTCCGCTCCCAACCGGGCCGCGGCCTCGACCACCCCTGGGTAGCGGGAGAACCGCTGTGCCTGCTCCGCCCCCGAGCGCAGGTGGGCGGTGCCGCCTCCCGGGAGCCACCCGTCGAGGTCGTCGAGCGAGCGACGGGCCCGCACTGCAGCGATCGCCGAGGCGAGCTGGCGGCGGGTGGGTGTGGCGTAGTGGACGTTGTTGGTGGCGATGACCTCCACCCCGGCACGGACCGCGAGGTCGGCCAGTGCGTCGTTGCGGACCGCGTCGGTCGGGTCGTGGTGGTCCCACAGCTCGACCGCCACGTTCTCGCGGCCGAAGGCGTCGATCAGCCGGTGCAGCTCGCGCCTCGCGGCCGAGGGGCCGTCGGCCACCAGGGCGTGCGGCACCGTGCCCTTCCGACAGCCGGTGAGGACGAGGTGGTGGTCTCGGCCCAGGACGTCGGCGAGCGTCTCGAAGTCGATCCGTGGCGCCGCCTTCCGTCCGGCCATCTGCGCCGTGCTGATCGCCCGGGCCAACCGGGCGTAGCCGTCGGGCCCCCGGGCGAGGACCACGAGGTGGCGACCGTGGGGGTCGGGTGGGCCGGGGCGTTCGGAGGTCTGCCCGGCGGCCAGGCCGTCGCTCAGGGTCAGCTCGGCACCGAACACCGTGGGCATGCCCACCGCCCGGGCCGCCTCGGCGAACCGGACCACCCCGTAGAGGCCGTCGTGGTCGCAGAGCGCCACCGCGTCGAGGTCGAGGCGAGCGGCCTCCTCCACGAGCTCCTCGGGGTGCGACGCGCCGTCGAGGAAGCTGAAGTTCGAGTGGCAGTGCAGCTCGGCGTAGGGCACCTTCGGGCCGGTCGCCCCGGGCCGGGCCGAGGTGCCGGACGCCAGCGAGTCCGGCGGCTGGTACGGCTGGCGACGGCGGCCCCACGCAGGCGAGTCGGACCCGTC
>JBIQID010000061.1:5714-17339 GCA_044508215.1 Actinomycetota bacterium
CGGGTCGTGGGCGATCAGACAGCGTCCGCTCCAGCTCCGTCCAGGGGACGTCCGGGTTGTTGAACCCCATGGGTCCGACAGTACCGAACACACGTTCGACCCACAACGGAGCCGGGCGTTCAGCCCTCGACGTCCTCCTCGTCGTGGTGCTCCTCCGCTGCCGGAAGCTCTACCACGAACGACGCCCCTCCCAGCGGAGAGGTCTCGATGAAGATCTTGCCGCCGTGCGCCTCCACGATCCGGCGCGTCAGCGCCAGCCCCAGACCGGTGCCGCCGGCGTCGCGGGAACGCCCCTCCTGCAGCCGGGAGAAGCGCTCGAAGACCTTCTGGCGCTCCTCGGGCGGCACGCCGGGGCCGTCGTCCTCCACCGAGAGGCGCACGAGCGGCCCCACGGTCGTGATCGACACCGCCACCTGGGTCATCGCGTGCCGCTGCGCGTTGTCGATCAGGTTCCGGACGACGCTCGCCATGTCGCCGTACACGCCCACCACACGACCGGCGCCCACACCGGAGCGGTCGATCGGCACCCGGGTGCTGCGCGGCAGCTGGTCGAAGACCACCTCGTCGAGGTCGACCTCCACCATCGGGCGCTCGCTCCCCTCCTCGAGGCGGCTGAGCGCCAGCAGGTCGGTCACGAGGGCCTCCAGCCGCTCGTCCTCGGCCAGGACCGTCTCGGCGAGCTTCGGCCAGTCGGTCTCCTCGGGGTCCATCAGCGCCGTCTCGAGCTGGGTCTTGATCGAGGCCACGGGGCTGCGCAGCTCATGGCTGGCGTCGGACATGAACCGTCGCTGCTGCTCGGAGCTGTGCTCGAGGCGGGCGAGCATCAGGTTCATGGTGCGGGCCAGCTCCCCGATCTCGTCCTGGCTGGCCGGCTCGGGCACCCGCTCGTGGAGGGTGCTGCCGCTGATGACCTTCGCCCGGCGGGTGATCGCGTCCACGGGCCGCAGCGCCGCGCCGGTCATCACCCACGTCATCACGCCGACCATGCCGATCAGCGCCGGGACGGCCATGTAGAGCGAGCCGCGCACCCGGCTGACCGTCCGGTTGATCCCGTCGAGGGGCGAGGCCACGTTCAGCACCAGCTGGCCCTGCGGCGTCTCGACCGTGGCGCGGGACACCGCGTAGCGGTCCGCGGGCATCTCGGAGGGGACCGGTCGCCCGAAGAGCGGCTCGGGATCGTTCGACAGCATCCGGCGGATGCGGTCCAACAGCCCTGCGTCGCGACCGCTCAGGTTCGCGACGGCCGGCCCGGTGGCGTAGATGTAGCTGTTGGTGATGCCCTCGCGGAGCACATCACCGTCGGAGCGCTGCGCGATGGCCCGCTCGAACTCCTCGATCACCAGGTTCTCCGCGAGCACCGACGGGGCCAGCTTGCGGTCGCCGATCATCTGGCTGAGCGCCTGGGTGACCGTGTCGTTGCGCACCTGCACGTCGTTCACGAGTGCCGCTTCGATCTGGCGGAGCAGGCCGAACGCCACCGCCGTCACCATCACGCCGAAGATCAGCGTGACCGCCACGGTGATCCGCACGCGGACCGATCCGATGATCCGGCGGAAGGTCACCGGGACGACCTCCGCGGGGGCGGCTGGGGGCTCATGCCGACGTGGCGACCGGGCTCCCGATCCGGTAGCCCTCCCCACGCACCGTCTCGAGGTCGCTCCGCCCGAACGGGCGGTCGATCTTGCGACGGAGGTACCCGACGTAGACCTCCACCACGTTGGGGTCGCCGTCGAAGTCGGGGCCCCAGACGCGGTCGAGCAGCTCCTGCTTCGACACCACCTCCCCGCGGTTTCGGAGCAGCGCCTCGAGGAGCGCGAACTCTCGCGGCGACAGCTGGATGGGCGTGTCGCCGCGACGGCAGGTGCGGGCCACCACGTCGAGCACGAGGTCGTCGAGCTCGAGGGGCGCGAGGTTGTGGTCGGAGCGGCGACGAGCGAGCGCACGGAGGCGGGCCACGAGCACCACGAAGGAGAACGGCTTCGACAGGAAGTCGTCGGCGCCGGTGTCGAGCGCCTCGGCCTCGTCGTACTCCCCGTCCTTCGCCGTGAGCATCAGGATCGGCGTCCAGATCTCCTCCTCGCGGAGGGTCCGGCACACCTTGTAGCCGTTCATGGCCGGCAGCATGATGTCGAGCACGATCAGGTCGAACGAGCCGGTGCGGGCCTTCTCGTAGCCCTCCACCCCGTCGTGGGCGACCTCCACCTTGAAGCCCTCGGAGGTCAGCCCGCGCGCGATGCCCTCCGCCAGGGCGACCTCATCCTCCACGACCAGCACGCGCATGGCTCCATTCTGCCGGGCGGAGCGCCCCGAACGCTGGCGGCCTCAGTGGAAGGCACCACGGGGGCTGCCGGCGATCCGCTCGAGGCCGGGGCGACCGGCCACCACCCGGAAACCTGCGATCGTCCACACCGGCGAGTCCTCGAGCGACGTGTCGACGCGGCGGATGCGGAACGTGCACTCCTCGGGCGTGACGTCGACAGTGACCCACCCCTGGTCCATCAGGTTCAGGTAGCGCATGTCGGGGTTCTGGCTCACCACCCACTGCTCGCCCGCGCGGATCAGCTCCTCGGCGACCTGGACCGGGAGGTCGGAGAAGTACGCCTCGCGCACGTCGGGGTCGGCCGTGAGCGACCCGGCGACCACGTCGGTGGCCACGGGGGGCGACGAGCGGTCCGGGCACAGGTCCGACGCCATCGCGATGTGCGTGTGCGCCGAGCAGAAGACCGTGTTCTCGACGTCGCGCTCGGCGAGGAACCGGAGCAGGTCCCGCCGCTCGGCCTTGTAGTTGTCCCACGCCTCGTTCGGTGCGTAGATCGCCGCGTCGGGCGGGAGGGACGGGTCGAGCGAGCGCAGCCACTCGAGGTCGAGCAGGCGCCACGGGTTGATGTTGTAGGGGTTGCCCACCACCTTCCACGTGGCGGTCGAGCCGGCCAGCCCCCCGGTGAACCAGCGGTACTGGTCCACGCCCAGGGTGGAGCGCGTCGGGTCCCACGCCTCGTCCATCTCCGGTGGGTGCCGGTGGGCGCGGACGTCGATCATGAACAGGTCGGCCAGGTCGCCCCACCCGAACGAGCGCTGCGGCTGGCGGTCGCCCGGGTCGAGCACCGGCATGTGCTCGAACCACGCCTGCTTCGCGTTCGACATCCGAGGCTCGGGGAACGTGCTGTCCACGCCGTTCGCGAACTCGCCGTCGTCCCACATCGCCACCAGGGGAACGGCGGCGTGGAGGTCGCGCAGGAGCGGCTGGGCGTGCCAGCGGCGGTAGCTGTCGCGGTACTGCCCGAGCGTCTGGGTGCCGGTGTCGGAGACGTACACGTAGTCGCCGAGGTGCATCAGCAGGTCGACGCCCTCCTCGGCGATCCGCCGATGGGCCACGAACCAGCTGTCGTTGATCTGCTGGCACGACGCGAACGCGAACCGGAGGTGGTCGGGCGACGAGCCGGGCGCGGGTGCGGTGCGGAGACGACCCAGCCGGCTCTCGGCGTCGTCGGTCTCGAAGCGGTAGGAGTACCAGCGGTCCGGCGAGAGCCCGGTGACCCGGAGCGCCACGCTGTGGCCGGTCGCCGCGGTGGCCACCGCGGTGCCGCCCGCGCGGATCACTTCCGGCGCCCCGTCGTCGCCCACCATCCAGCGGATGCTGACCGGTGAACCGTCGGCCGGCGGTGCCACGCGCGTCCAGATCACCGTGCCGTCGGGCAGCGGGTCACCGGCCTTCACGCCGTCGGGGAACGAGCCTCCCTCCGGCGCACCGGGCGGCGGGTACCGCCGCGTCCCCGGCTCGGGTGCGCACGCCGCCGCCAGCGGCACCGCCCCGAGTGCCGCCAGCGCCGTGAGCAGCTGTCGCCTGCTCATCCCACCGCCGTCGGCCGCCGTCACCCGCACTTCTCGCCTCCCGCCCATGGGCGCGAGGGTACGTGCACCTCCGCTCAGAGGTCTCCCCCGGCCTCCGGTCGCAGGATCGGCACGGTGAGGGTCGACCGGGGCCCCCGTTCGAACAGGACCGCCGGCTTGCCCCGGCCCAGGTTCACGGTCTCGCCGGTGGGCGTGATGAAGCCGGGGGTCGACGTCACCTTGCGACGGAAGTTCGCGGCGTGCAGCTCCACGCCCCACGTCGCCTCGTAGACCCGGCGCAGGTCGGCGACCGTGAACGGCTCGGTGACGAAGTAGGTGGCGAGGTTCGTGTACTCGAGCTTGGCCCGGGCGCGTTCCACTGCGGTGTCGATGATGCGGGCGTGGTCGAAGGCGAGGTCGGGCCCGTCGTCGCCGCCGAGGTCCTCGATCGCCCAGAAGCGTGCTGCCGATGCGTCCGAGCCGGCGGACGGCGTCGGCAGGTCGGGCACGAACGCCAGGTACGCCACCGAGATCACGTCGCCCCGAGGGTCCCTGCCGGGGTCGCCGAACGTCGCGAGCTGCTCGATGTGCGCGTCGTCGAGGTCGACGCCGGTCTCCTCCGCCAGCTCGCGGGTGGCGACGGAGTCGAGCGACTCGTCGGGGTTCCGGAAGCCGCCCGGCAGCGCCCAGTCGCCACGGAACGGGTGCCCGGCCCGCTGGATCAGGAGGACCGACAGGCGGCCCTGGTGGATGGTGAGCGCTGCCACGTCGACCGTGACGGACGGGCGGTGGTAGCGGGACGGGTCGTACGCGGCGAGGAACTCCTCCTCGGTCGCGGCGTCCTCGGCCAGGGAGGCCGCGTCGGCCTCCCTGGCGCTGAGCGGTGCGGTCTGCGAGGTCACGGGGCCCCCGCCGCCGCATGCTCGACCACCGTCGCTGCGTCGACCACGGCGACCCCCGCGTCCACCATCCGGTCGATCGCAGCCAGGTCGTCACCCGGCCGGACGTTCACCGCCGCAGCGGCGTCCGACACGAACTGCACGCGGAACCCTGCCTCGGCGGCGTCCACGGCGGTGGCCGCGACGCAGTAGTCGGTGGCGAACCCGGCGACCACGACGTCGGTGACGCCGGCCTCCGCCAGCAGCTCGGCGAGGCCGGTCCCCACCGTCTCGCCGTCGGCGGCGACCATCGAGAACGCCGAGTACCCGTCCTCGTCGCCGGTCCCCTTGCGGACGAGGCAGGCGGTCGGCGGCACCCGCAGGTCGTCGTGCAGCTCGGCACCCCAGGTGCCGGCGACGCAGTGGGGCGGCCATGGACCGCCGTCGGCCTCGAAGTGCGGGGTGCGCTCGGGGTGCCAGTCGGCCGAGAGGACGACGAGCCAGCCGGCCGCGGTCGCCGCCTCGACCAGGTCGTTCACCGCCGGGATGCGCGCCGGGGCGCCGCTCACCGAGAGGGCGCCGGCGGGGTCGACGAAGTCGTTCTGGGCATCGACCACGACGAGGGCGCTCCGGGCGCGTCGAGGAGCTGCGTCGGGGACGGTGATGTTCGGGTGGGTGGCAGTGCTCATGTGGGGACCTCCTGGTCGGCGAGCACCGGCTGGGGGTGCGGTTCGGGGGTGGTGGCTGGCAGCGGGGTGGCGTCGAGCGCCGGCGGTCCGTCGCTGAGGTCGAGGGCGTCGGGGTGCAGCTCGGCGAGCGAGGCGGCGCAGCGCTCGCGGGCCGCCTCGACCGAGGCCTCGGCGACGACCGCCCCGGCCCGCATCAGCGGCACCTGGAGCGGTCGTGCCGTCCCGCCACCGAGGTCGGCGGGTGGGACATCGCCCGGCAGCACCGTCTCGGCGGTGGCTCGACCCGCTGGGTCGAGGATCCGCTCGGCGTACTTGCGGCCGCCGATCGAGACCTTGCCGGCGCTGGTCTTGGCCACCGGGTGCTGCGGACCGGTGGGGTCCGCCGGGTCGGCGATCGCCACGAGCTTGTAGACCATCTCCGCCGTCGGGGCGCCCGAGCCGACCACCACCTGGGTGCCGGCGAGGTAGCGGTCGATCGGTGCGCCGGCCAGCGCTGCGATCCGGTGCTCGTCGAGGTCGCCCGACACCACGATGCGCGTGTCGGGCGCACCTGCCGCGTCGAGCTGGGCCCGGGCGGCCACGGCCTCGGCGGCGAGGTCGCCCGAGTCGATCCGCACGGCGGCGGGGACGCCGCCCACGGCAGCGCAGGCGGCGACGGCGTTCGCGATCCCCGTGGCGACGTCGTAGGTGTCCACCAGGAACGTGGTGCCGACGCCGAACGCCGCCACCTGCGCGTCGAACGCCTCGCGCTCGGTGCGGTGGGCGAGGGTGAAGGCGTGCATCGCGGTGCCGGCGGTCGGCACGCCGTGGCGGCGGCCCGCCTCCAGGTTCGACGTGACGTCGAACCCGCCGATGTAGGCCGCCCGGGCTGCAGCGACCGCCGCCTCCTCGTGCGTCCGCCGTCCGCCCGCCTCGATGAGGAACCGTCCACCGGCTGCCACCCTCATCCGCGCAGCGGCGGCAGCGACCGCCGAGTCGTGGTTGAAGATCGAGAGCAGCACCGTCTCGAGCACCATCGCCTCGGCGAAGGGGCCCGTGACCGTGAGCACCGGCGAGTGGGGGAAGTACAGCTCGCCCTCGGCGTAGCCGTCGACGTCGCCGCTGAACGCGAAGTCGGCGAGGTGGTCGAGGGTCGCCTCCGACACCACCCCGGCGGTGCGGAGGTGCTCCAGCTCGGCCTCGTCGAAGCGGAACGCCTCGACCGCCGCCAGCGCCCGCGCGGTGCCGGCGACGACGCCGTACCGCCGGCCCTTCGGCAGCCGACGGGCGAACAGCTCGAAGGTGGCGGTGCAACCGGCGACACCGGAGCCGAGCGCGGCCTCCAGCGCCGTGAGCTCGTAGTGATCGGTCATGAAGGCGGTGGTGGTGGTCGTGGGCGCCATGGCCACTCCAAACGCTCGCCGAGAGTTCCTATAACTCTCACGCTGAGTTGTTAGTCTACGCACGGCGACGCAGAGCGCAACCCCCCTTCTCAGTCAGTCGTAGCGGCCCTCGGCCCACCAGCAGCCGGCCTCGAGCGCCAGGAGGTGCGCCTCGCCGGCCTCGTCGACCACCTGGAAGCGAGCACGGCGTCGGTGGGCGATCGGGTCCCACCAGCGCTCGTCGACCAGCCATGGGCCCGCCCACCGTTCGACCCGCCGCCAGCCTCCTCCGTCGATCGACACCCGGGCGGGCGGCGCGGACACCGCTCCCCTGCCGGTCACGGCCACGGGGACATCGGAGCGGTCCACCACCTGGGCCGGCAGCGGGCGGGGGTGCACCACGGTGGGCTGCGGGCCGGGGATCGATCCCGGCCACGGGCGCCTCCCCTCGTCGCGGGTCTCCGTCCCCGACCCGACGCGGGGCGAGGTGGCGTCGACCAGCTCGATGGGGACCAGCCGCACCTGCTCCGCCGGCCCGCGACCGCCGGCCACCTCGGGCATGCACACCGCGGCGGGACCCACCATGGCGGCGAGGCGGGCGGCGGCGCGCCGGGCGCGGTCGTCGCGGGCGTCGGCGCCACCCCACAGGCCCTCCTGGCGTCCCAGCGCCGCGCCCACGTCCTCGGGGCGGATCTCGATGCGGCACACCCCGCCCCGCCCCACTGCGCCGGGGCGGGAGAGCCAGCCGTCGAGCTGCCAGCGGATCCGCTGGGCGATGGCCGGTGCAGTGAGCGCTCCCCCGTCGCGCCAGACCCGCTCCACCACCGCGCCGCCCGTGGTGTGCAGCGCGACCGCCACCCGGGACGCCGCCAGCCCTCTCGCCGCGAGGCCCTCGCAGAAGCCGTCCGCGAGCGACTTCCCGGCGAACGCGGCCTGGTCGACCCGCTCCGCCGGCGGATCCAGCTCCATGGAGGCGCAGAGGTCGGGGGACGGCTCCTGGAGCGACGGCAGCCGCTCGTCGAGGCCCCTCGCCAGTCGGTGGGCGATCGCCCCCTCGGGACCGAAGCGGTCCACCACCGACGTGGCGCCCAGGGCAGCCAGGTCAGCGAGGTGGCAGAGGCCCAGGCGGACGAACACGTCGGTCAGCTCGGTGCTGCACGGGCCGGGCGAGGCGAGCACCGAGACGGGCATCGGCGCCACGAAGCCGGGGCTCTCGCCCGGCGGCACCACCACCGGCGGGGTCCCAGGCAGGTCGAGGCCGCACCGCGCCGCCAGCGAGGCGGGGAACGGGCCGTCGGCCACCCCCACACCCACGCCACAGCTGCTCGGCCCGAGCTGGCGGGTGACCACGTCGTGGACGCGGGCCGCGAGCGCGTCGTCGCCCCCGAAGTAGCGCGACGGCCCGCGGGTGGGGAGCAGGCACGTGCCGGGGTGGGTCACCTCGAGGCGGGCAGCGGTGTCCTCGAGCGAGGCGATGACCCGCTCGAAGGCGCGTGCCTCCACGTCGACGTCGCGCTCGACGACCAACACGTCGGGGCAACGACGCTGTGCCTCCCTCCGGCGGAGACCGTTGGCCAGCCCGGCGGCGCGGGCGGCGGCGGACGTAGCGACCACGCGGTTGGCGCGGACGACGGCGACGGGTCGGTGGGCGGGATGGCCGAGGGCCACCACCGGCCAGTCACGGCACGTCACCACCAGGGTGCGGACGGGCTCCACGGCGGTTCACCCCGTCCGGGCGGCCTTCGGGTGCGGCGCATCGGGGCGGGAGCGGAAGGGCAGCACGCTGGCATCCGCAGCCTCGCCCTGCTCCTGTCGGGTGCGCCGCTCGCCCAACTCCACGACGCCGCCCGTGGAGGGGAGCCACAGCTCGAGGCTGCGCCGCCGACCCGCTGCCCGACGCCCCTCGGCCGACACGAGCACCGAGCGGGCCAGGAGGCGGCCGTGACCGTGCCCGATCCCGGTCCAGCGACGTGGCGTGCTGTGGAGGCGCACGTCGGGCTCGGACGGCCAGGCGAACCGGGCGGCGAGCACCACGAGGACGGCGCCCCGCTCGCGGGCCCGAGCGGAGAGGCGGCGGGCGTCGGCGGCGCGCACGGCATGGTCGGGCGACACCACCACGATGTCGACCGCGTCGACCAGGGCAGCCGTGACCGTGGCCCACGAGCCCACCGGCACCTGGGTGACGACCAGGGTGCGAGCGGGGTCGACGCCCGCCTGCGCTGCTGCCGCCCAGCCCATGGTGGCGGTGCCGACGAACCCCACCCACGACCCCTCGGCAGATGCGGCAGCGGTGAGGCCCAGCGCCAGGGAGGTGGCCCCCACACCCTCGACCGCCACCAGCGTGCCCCGCTGGAGGGCGCCCAGCGGGAGGAGCGGTGCCAGCGCGTCGACCACCGGCAGGCGGCGCTCTGCGGCCAGCGTGGTGGGTCGCACCGCGCCCGCCAGGTCGCGCAGGCGGGCGACGGTGGCGGCGCGATCGCTGGCCCCGGCGGCACCGGGCAGGAGGCGGTCCGCTTCGACGGCACCAGCCGTCGGGTCCCCAGCGGTGGCTTCGAGAGCCGACATGTCCGCCAGTATCGAACATCCGTTCGATCCCCGCAACCGGGGTCGAACACCTCCGTGGAGGCGGCCGGGACTACCCCTCTGCGGGCTCTCCCACGTCGATCTTCGGAGGCTCCACACCCGGCACGTAGTAGGTGTAGAGGTCCTCGATGATCTCCTTCACGCCGTCGAGGTCGCGGCCCCGCTCGGGCAGCACGGTCACCACGTTGCTGTTCACGTGGACGTGCTCGATGCCGCCCCGGGCGAACAGCCGGCGCGCCAGCTCGTCAGCGGGGAAGACCCCGTCGATCACCGAGTCGGCGTCGTAGGTCTCGTGGCCGGTGCCGGTGAGGATCCGGTTGAGCTCGTAGCGGACGACACCGCCACGACGTGACGGCTTCTCGAGGACGGTGACGGGCTGGCCCATGGCGGTGGATCGTAGTGGTGGGGCTGCTGCTTCCCTAACTGCGCCGGGCCAGCTCCGGCTCAGCTTCAGCCTCGTCCCTCGGCCTTCTTCGTCCTCCGCTACCCGGCGCTGCTTCCCTAACTGCGCGTTGTGGCGCGCCAGGCCCACACGGCGAGGCCGATCGAGACCACCGCCAGCACCTCGTGCACCGCGATGAACGGCACCGAACGGTCCGACAGGGCGATCTGCGTGCCCCGCACGACCCAGAGCGCCCCGTGCGCCGAGGGCACGAACCGGGCCAGGGCGCGCGTGGCGGGCGTGTCCGGCGCGGCGGTGACGGCCGCCGCGAGCGCCGCAGCCCCGGCCAGCGACGCTCCGCTCATCAGGAAGGCGCCGGTGGGATCGGGTTCGTCGTTGGCGATGGCGTTGCGCACCCGCTGGACCCACACGAACGCCATCCAGCCGGCGTTGGCGTACGCGGCGAGGCGCACCGACCGGAGGGCGCGGGCGCCTCGGCCACCGATCCGTGGGGCGTCGAGGGCGGTCATGGACCGGACCCTACGGCGTGCGCCCCGGGGCCCGGCAGTCGTGTGGCACCGGTCCCACTCCCCCGGTGGCCCCGACGCCGCCCGGCCGCGATAACTTGACCGACCGGTCAAGAGACGCACGCCGCACCAGCCACAGGGGGACCAGATGGCCGACATCACGATCGAGGAGTTCACCGAGGAGGCGAGGCAGTTCCTCGAGGCGAACGCCGAGCGCAAGCCGCCACGCGCCGCCTTCAAGTGGGGCGAGGGCTCCGATGACGTCGCGGTGTTCGAGGAGCAGGACGAAGCGGCGGAGCTCGCCGAGATCGCCGCTGCGAAGGCCTGGCGGGCGAAGCGCTACGACAACGGCTTCGGATGGATCGGCGGCCCGAAGCGCTTCGGCGGACGGGAGCTCCCCGCCCCCTACGAGCGTGCCTACGGCGCCCTCGAGGCCGACTACCGCACGCCGTCGATGAGCATCTTCACGATCAGCCTCGGCATGGTCGCCCCCACGATCCTCGCCCACGGCATCCCCGAGGTGCAGGAGGCGTACCTCCCCGGCCTCTACCGGGGCGACCTCGTGGCCTGCCAGCTGTTCAGCGAGCCCGGAGCCGGGTCGGACCTGGCCGGCCTCCAGATGAAGGCGGAGCGCGACGGCGACGAATGGGTGGTCACCGGCCAGAAGGTGTGGACCTCGGCCGCCCGCCACGCAGACCTCGGCGAGGTGATCTGCCGCACCGATCCCGAGCAGCCGAAGCACCGTGGCCTCACCGGCTTCGTGGTCGACATGAAGGCGCCCGGCGTGGAGGTGCGCCCCCTCCGCCAGATGACCGGCGGCGCGACCTTCAACGAGGTCTTCTTCGAAGAGGTGCGGATCCCCGACTCGCACCGCCTCGGCGACGTCAACGGCGGGTGGACCGTGGCGCTCACCACGCTGATGAACGAGCGGGCCTCGATCGGCGCCGGCGGCACCGGGCTGGGCCTCATGTCGACCGAGCGCCTGGTGGCGATGCTCGACCACTTCGGGCTGCGCGACGACCCGCTGATCCGCGACGAGCTGGCGGCCGTCTACGCCCACCACCAGGTGGCGAGGTGGAACAACCAGCGGGCCCTCGACAAGATCAAGGCCGGCGGCCTCCCAGGTCCGGAGCTGTCCACCGCCAAGCTGGCGCTCACGAACAACATGCGTCGCGTCAGCGAGCTGATGGCCCGCATCCTGGGCCCACGCATCCAGGCCGACACCGGCGAGTGGGGCACCTACGCGTGGTCGAAGCTATTGCTCGGCGTGCCCGGCATGCGCGTGGCCGGCGGCACCGACGAGGTGATGCGCAACATCGTCGCCGAGCGCGTCCTGGGCCTGCCGAAGGACCCGGGGATCGACTCGACCACCCC
>JBIQID010000218.1:0-2321 GCA_044508215.1 Actinomycetota bacterium
GTACTCGACCCGGTTCTCGGGGAAGAACTCCCGGAACTCGTTGGCGAGCTGTGCGGCGAGGCTCTTGTTGGGTGCCAGCACCAGCGTGGGGCGCTGCACCTGCTCGATCGTCCAGGCGATCGTGGCGGACTTGCCCGAGCCGGTGATGCCGAGGAGCGTCTGGAAGCGCTCGCCCGTGTTCACGCCCTCGGAGAGCGCGGCGATGGCGGCGGGCTGATCGCCGGCCGGCTGGAAGTCCGACACCACCTTGAAGGGTCGGACGGCGACGGGCTCGGACCCGGTCATGGAGACGGAGAGGCTCACGTCGGCGATCGTAACGAGCGCCTGTGACGCTCAGCCGTCGCGATCGGGGCGTTGCGACTCGATCCACGCCCACGCGGCGTCGATCTGGGGGCCCAGCTCCTCCAGGTCACCGTGGTTGTCCACGACGAAGTCGGCCTTCGCGAGGCGGTCCTCCCTGGAGACCTGCCGTGCGATGCGGTTGCGGGCGTCCTCCTCGGCGAACCCCCGGTGCTCGACCAGGCGCCGCACCGCCACGTCCGGGTCCAGGTCCACGACGATCGTCCCGGCCATGTCGTCGCGGCCCGACTCCACGAGCAGCGGGACGTCCAGGATGACGACCTGATCGGTCTCGGCCAGCTCGACGAGCCGGCGGGCGATCTCCTCGCCCACCCGGGGATGCACGATCTTGCCGAGATCCGCCAGCGCCTCCGGATCGGTGAAGACCAGGTCGGCCACCGCGGCGCGGTCGAGCGACCCGTCCTCGGCCACGATCCCCGCGCCGAAGCGCTCCACCATCTCGTCGAACACCCGGGTGCCCGGCTCCTGGAGCTCACGCACGATCGCGTCGGCGTCGATCACGACCGCGCCACGGGCCGCGAGGGCGGCCGAGACGGTCGACTTCCCGGACCCGATGCCCCCCGTGAGGCCGATCAGCAGCATCGTCCGAGACCCTTCTGGCACATGGCCGGCGATCCTACGACGGCACCACGGCGGCGCCCGGAAGTTGAACGTCCCGCGGAGATTTCCGGCGATTTCTGCAAGTTCGGCACACACCGTGCCGATGAGCAACCGGAGCACATGCTCCCTGCCCGCGACCACCTGCAGACCTCAGAGCGCCCATGGACACATCGAGCGAGACCGACACGCGGTCCGACAGCAGCACCCCGAAGGGTGCCCGCGACCTCGGCGAACGCCTGAAGGCGCGCGTCCGCAACGACCTGCGCAACGCCGTCGTCGACCCGGCGCAGCACCCCACGGGCGACTTCGACATCGTCGTGCAGCAGCTGCGCGGTGGGCGGGCCAACCGCGTCGCCAGCTTCAACGGCCTGATCAGCGCCATGCGCCTCGCCACCACGGCGATCTCGCTGCTGCTCGTCGCCACCACCCAGGGCCAGAGCACCTCGCTGCGCCTGTGGACGGCACTCGTCGTCGCCTACGCCATCTTCCGGGTGAACCGCCCGATCGCGTACGCGGACGACGTCGCCTCGCTCGTCCGGGTGATCGGCGAGGTCGGGATCCACGCGCTGGCCGTGGTCGCCACCGGCGGCTGGGACTCGCCGCTGCTGTTCAGCCTGCTGACCGCCGTCACCCTCGCCGGCCTGGCACGAGGGTTCGGGTTCTCGCTGCGCATCGCCGCCGCGACGGTCCTGGCCGTCAGCGTCCCCTACCTGAGCGAGGCCGCGGACGCCCGCGCTGCGCTGCTGCACTCGGCGACCTGGGCGGGGATCGTCCTGCTGGTCGCCCTCGTGGCGGGCTACGCCCGCCGCATCTCCGGAGAAGCCGATCGTGAGCGGGAGCTCGCCATGGACCGCCTCGGGCGCCTGAACGACGCCAACACCCTCCTCTTCTCGCTGCACCGGGTCACCCAGACCCTGCCCGCCTCGCTCGACATGGGCGAGGTGCTCGACTCGACGCTCAACCGCATGAAGAGCCTGGTCAGCTACGACAGCATCGCCGTGCTGCTCTTCGACGAGACCGACGGCCATTGGGACGTCGTGCGCCACCAGGGCCTCGCCGCCCCATCCCGCCTCGGTGCCGCCGAGCTGCCCTCCGGCCTCCGCCGGGCGCTCGCCCAGAACGAGCTGGTGCACATCCCCGACCTGTCGGTCGAGTCCGGTGCCGGTCTGTCCAAGCGCGCCGGATCGGGCCTCTACGCCGTGCTGGCCGCCCGCGGCTCGGTCATCGGCCTGCTCGCCATCGAGCACGGGGACTTCCAGCACTTCACCCTGCGCGACCAGGAGGTCGTCGAGGGCTTCGTCGACCCGGCCGCGCTCGCCCTGGACAACGCCCGTTGGTTCGCTCGGCTGCGCACCGTCGGC
>JBIQID010000062.1:0-3499 GCA_044508215.1 Actinomycetota bacterium
ATGGTCCCACCCGACGACCCACGCCACCCCAACAACACCGGACCACCCGGACCACCCGGAACCTCTGGCACCCGGCCGACCGGCGACAGCCCTCGAGCCACTGCGGGCCGCCGTCGAACCGCCGAGCAGCGACAAGCAGCCGACCGTCAGCGTCGGCCCACCCGGGACCAGAGTGCCCCCCGCGGAGACAGTGGCCACGCGAACGGCCACCACGTCGACCGCGATCACATCAACGGCAACCACGGGACCAGGGGTCGCGAGCGTCGATCGATGGACGTGGCTGCCACCGCCCACGAACCCGGCACACTCTTCACCGTCGACGAGCGGGAGTAGCGCACCCGCCGGATGAGCCCCGGGGCCGGAGTAGACGGACACATCAGCGGATCGTTCGGCTGGGCACTTCTACCCTCTGTCCTGTCAGGGGCAGTGCCGTTACCGTCCAAAGTTCGCCGAGGGGGTGCTGGCGGCGAGGCGTCGAGACGATTCCGCCACGCCTTGACGCCTCGCCGCCAGACCCACCTCGGCGAGAGGTCTCGTGATCATGGTCGGCGTGGGGGCTCCTCCCGGTCCATGGCCGCGGCGATTCGGGTGGCGGAGGGGCACCCGTCGAGCCGATCGGCCTGGACCGGGAGCGGCACGCGCCAGTTCGGGTACTCGTCGACGGTCCCGGGGAGGTTGACCCGATCAGGGGACCCGACCACGTCCTCGAGCGCTGCCAGGACGATCGCCGACCCGGCCCGTGCCAGGCGCTGGTGCGCAGCAACGAGGACGCTGTCGACGTCCACCTGGTCGACGTCCACCTGGTCGACCTCCACCTGGGCGACGGAACCTTCGCTGTCGCCCACCTGCCGCCCCGCGAAGGCGAGCATCCGCCGCACCATCCCCTCGTCACTCGACGGGTCCGTCCCGCGGAGCGCTCCCGTGGTGGTGGGCAGGTCGTGGGTGGTCAACGTGCCGAGCGTCTGCGCTGACCAGTCCTCGGCTGGTTCGTCCTCGAACCACGCCACCTTCGTCCCGGCGATCCCCCGGTCACGGAGCGTCTCCCTGACCCCCGCCTCCACCGTTCCGAGGTCCTCGCCGACGACGAACGCCCCGTTCGCCGCGGCGATCGCCACCAGCAGCTCCAGCATCTCGCCCGGACGGCTCCGAACGTAGGTCCCGTGGCTGGCATCCCCACCGGGTGGGATCCAGAACAGTCGGAACAGGCCCATCACGTGGTCGATCCGCAGCCCGTCGTAGCGACCCAGGTTCGCCCGCAGGGTGACCAGCCACGGCTCGTACGCCTCGGCACGCAGCAGCACCGGGTCGAGCGGCGGCAGGCCCCAGTCCTGCCCGTGCGGGCCCAACGGATCGGGAGGAGCGCCGACGCGCCACCCCTTCGCCATCACGTCCTGGTCGTACCAGGCCTCGAAGCCGTCCGCCCCCACGCCGACGGGCAGGTCGCCCATGAGCGCGACCCCGGCAGCCCGAAGCTCGGCGTGCGCACGGGTGAACGCCTCCTCCGCCTGCTCGTCGACCCACGCCCAGAACGCCACCTCGGACGCATGCTCGACCGCCCAGTCCCGCACCGCCCTCGTCGCGGGGTGGCGGTGCTCCTCGGGCCACGCCGGCCAGCCGCTGCCGTGCTCCGCCACGAGCGCGTCGAACATCGCGTGCCAGGTCGCCCGGTCGAGCCCCGCGAGCCCTGCGGTTCGCCGAACCTCGTCGACGCGCTCGTTGCGGTCGGCGTCACCGAGCTCGTCCCACCGGTGACGGAACGCCTCGAGAGACTCCGCCCACGCGGCGTCCCGGTCGATCACCCGCCCGTCCGGGCGTTGCCGGCCGGGCAGCTGGCCCAGCTCGTCCTCGTCGAACGGCACGACCAGGGGATCGAGGTGCGAGCGGCTCGACGGCGAGTACGGGCTGGGTTGGCGTGGCGTCGTGGGCAACGGCTCGCAGAGGGGACTCGAGCCCAAGACGGTGCCGCCGTGGGATCCCACCCATCGGCCCACCGCCACCAGGTCCCGCAGGTCGCCGATCCAACGGCTCCGCTCGCTGAGCGCCGCGTAGGCCTGCACCGCCACGCCCCACCGAGGTCGAGCGGGCCACGTGCCGAGGCGCTGGGGCGCTGCGACGAGCCTCGTGGGCGGACCGCCGTCGTGGGGGAGCAGCCGGTGCACCCCGGGCGGCAGGTCATCGGGGAGCTCCGCCACGCCGTCGATCCGGTCGCCGCCGTCGAGCTCCACGTCGCAGCGGTCCTGCAGCGGATGGGCCTCGCCCGTCCTGATGAACCACATCGGGGCCGCCGGCACGGACGCACTCTCCTCGAAGCGCTCCCGGAGCAGCGCGAGGGTGTCCGGGTCGGCGTCGTGCCAGCGGCCGTCCGCCGCCCACCAGCCGTCGTCGACCCCGTACCGGTCGGTCGCCACTAGGCGGAGGACGGCGTCTGCGCCCGTGCGGCCTCGAGGCCTTGCTGGACGCGTGCGGTGGCTGTCACCTCATCCACCTCCTGTGGTCTCGGCGGGGTGACCCTCGTACTCCCCACCCACCGCGTCGATGAACCGCCGGAGCGCATCGACGTCCACCGAATCGCACCGCATGGACCGCACCCACCCCGTCGCCACGATCGGGGCCGGGAGGTCCTCCGCCGGAGCGACCACCACCTCGGGCCGTGCCAGCGGTGCCAGATCACGACGATCGTCAGGCGACTCGTACTGGATGATCACGGCGCCGGTCTCCAGCGTGGAGACCTGCTCGAGCGGTGTCACCGGCCGGTCCATCTCGCCCTGCACGATCAGCCCGGCCACGTGCGGGCCGCTGGTGGGCGGGTCGCTCCGGAACGACGGGGTGGGAGCGCCCGGCAGGAGGTGCCCCTGGTTCGTGTCGAGCGGGTCGACGGTGATCGGCCCGCACGCGGCGGCCTCCGGCTCGTCGTCGTCGCCGCACCCGGTGAGTGCGAGGCCCACCATCAGCACGGCGGCGCCCGCGAGGGCCGACCGTGGACGGCGGGCGCGCCGGCCCGCCTGGGACGAACGCGACGAGGGGAGCGGGCGCAGCATCGGCCCAGTCTGCTGCGCTGCGGCCCCTCGGCCGCGCCGCCCTCCGCTGAGCGCGTCCGCGACTGTCACGCCGTTGGGGTGTGGCAGCCGATTTCGGCGACAGTCGCGATCCTCGCCACCGGAGGATCCGGACAGTCGCGATGTTCGCCACCGGAGGATCCGGACAGTCGCGAAGATCGTGCGGAGGAGCCGAACTTCCTGACAGTCGCGATGTTCGCCACCGCGGGATCCTGACTGTCACGAAGATCGTGCGGGGGAGCCGAAGTTCGCGACAGTCGCGATGTTCGCCACCGCAGGATCCGGACAGTCACGAAGATCGGGCGGAGGAGCCAAGTTTCCTGACAGTCGCGATGTTCGCGACCGCGCAGGTGGAGAAAGCGCGCCGCCGTGACGCGAAGGGACGCCGGCTCAGACCACCACGGTGCGGCAGCCGAGCATGCCCACCCAGGCGCCCGGGCCGG
>JBIQID010000062.1:3599-16935 GCA_044508215.1 Actinomycetota bacterium
GCTCAGACCACCACGGTGCGGCAGCCGAGCATGCCCACCCAGGCGCCCGGGCCGGCGCCGACCGCCGCGACGCACACGTCGTGGCGACCGGGTGGGACCGGCACGGTCACCCGGAAGCCCCGGTTCGGCCCGACCGCGGGGAAGAGGCGGAACACGTCGGGGCGCTCCACATCGGCGGGGAACACGCCCGCGCGGCTGCCGTCGACGGCGACGAGGACCTTCGACGACGGCTCATCGGCGTCGACGGCCCAGCCCTCGAGCACCACGCCTCGCTGCGTGACCGTGGCGCCATCGAGGCTGCCCGTCGGGTTGTCGACGTCCGGCACCCACGTCGGGTACGCAGCGACGCCCCAACGACGGGCGACGGTCTGGCGCTCCGCCTCGGTCGGCCACGTGTTGAAGCGGCACGAGCCCATCGGCGCGCCGCCCTTCGACTGCTGGACCATCACCGGAGCCCGGTGGCCCGCTCCCGTGCAGCTTGCATGGCCCAACCCGAGGAAGTGGCCGACCTCGTGGTTCACGACGTAGTGGCGGTACTGGTCCAGCCCCCACGGCCACGTCGGCGTCGCTCCCTGCCATCGCGCCTCGTTGATGATCACGTTCCGACCCGACCGGCACGACCACTGGGGGTGGCACGGCGGACCGAACGACGGGAGGGAGCCCGCCGTGGCGAGCCACAGCGTGAAGTCGGCGGCGCCTTCCACCTGGGCGAACCGGATCGCGCCGCCGAGCGACCACCCGCGGGTGTCGGTCAGCGTCGCCGCGGCGTGCCGAGCGAACTCGCCCACGTCGGCGGTCACCGGGCCCCGGGTGGCGATCCGGTAGGTGATCGTCCTCTGGGGCTGGCACCCGGTCACGGCGGTGGTCGCAACCAGCAGCACCGCGGCCATCCCGAATATCCGCAGGCGCCGACCGCGCCGCGCCCTCGCCATCGCCTGCACCGCCGAGCTCGCCATCTCGCCCTCCCGTCCGCTGCAGAGGCTAAATCGCGCGCCACCCTCACTTGAGGGACCCACGGACGCGGAAGGGGCCTCCGGGAGTCGGACCTAGACTGCGGCTCGATGGCACTGCTGATCGAGCGGAGGCTGCGCATGCTCTCCAAGCGCCTCGCACAGCTCCGCGCGGAGATCGCGGTCGCCGACGAGCAGCTGGCGCACTTCGCCGACGACGCGGACGACGCACGCATCAGAGCGCTCGTCTCCGAGACGCCGCTCGCCGAGAGCGAGCGGCGCACCGCTGAACGGCACAGTGAGGCCATGGGACGCCACCGCGACGAGCTGGTGGCCCGGATCCAGCGGATGGAGGCGGAGCAGGACGAGCTGCTCGACCGCCTCGCCGACCGCAAACGGCGCTGACGTGGCCGCTCCCGACACCCCGAACGTTCCCGGGGACGAGCAGCCGGGTCCCACCCGCGTGGTCATCGCGGAGGACGAGGCGATCATCCGGATGGACCTCGCGGAACTGCTGCGCGAGGAGGGCTACGACGTGGTCGCCGAGTGCGCGAACGGCGAAGCCGCCCTCGACGCGGTGGCCCGCCTCCGTCCCGACGTGGCGGTGCTCGACGTGAAGATGCCCGGCCTCGACGGCATCTCGTGCGCCCGGATCCTCATCGAGGAGCGGGCGTGTGCGGTGGTGCTCCTCACCGCCTTCTCCCAGCGCGAGCTGGTGACCGAGGCGAAGGAGGCGGGAGTGATGGCCTACGTCGTCAAGCCCTTCGAGCGCTCCGACCTGGTGCCCGCCATCGAGGTCGCGGCCGCCCGCTTCCAGGACGCGGTCGCCCTGGCCGACCGGGTGGAGGACCTCACGGCCCAGCTCGAGGACCGCAAGATCGTCGAACGCGCCAAGGGCAGGCTCATCGACGACCACGGAATGGGGGAGCAGGCAGCGTTCGCGTGGATGCGCCGCTCCGCCATGGACGGGCGGACGACCATGAGGGCGATCGCCGACCAGGTGCTGGCCGGCGAGCTGGTGCCCCGACCCGACGAGGACGAGAACGCATCGTGACCGAGCCGCGCACCTTGATGCTGATCGACGGCAACTCGCTGACCTACCGCGCCTTCTTCGCGCTGCCCACCGACATGGCGACGGCGTCGGGGCAGGTCACGAACGCCGTGTTCGGGTTCACGTCGATGCTGATCAACCTGGTGCGGGACCACCAGCCCGATGGCATCGCCGTGGTGTTCGACCGCCCCGAGCCGACCTTCCGCCACGAACGCCTCGAGTCCTACAAGGCCACCCGCGACGCGGCGCCCGACATCCTCCGCCAGCAGATGGGCCTCGTGCGCCAGGTGGTGGAGACGCTCGCGCTGCCGGTGCTCGAGCTGGCCGGCTTCGAGGCCGACGACCTCATCGCCACCCTCGCCTGCACGGCTCGCGACTCGGCGATCCGCACGATCATCGTCACCGGCGACCGCGACAGCTACCAGCTGGTGGAGGACCCCTGGATCAGCGTCCTCTACAACCGGCGCGGGGTCAGCGACTACGCGCTCTACGACGAAGCGGGGATCGAGGAGCGCACGGGCGTGAAGCCCTCCTCCTACCTCCAGTACGCCGCGCTGCGGGGCGACCCGTCGGACAACCTCCCGGGCGTTCCGGGGGTGGGGGAGAAGACGGCCGCCAAGCTGGTCAACGCCTACGGCGACCTCGACGGGATCTTCGCCCACCTCGACGAGCAGACCCCGAAGCTGCGGGAGAACCTGGCCGCCAACGAGGAGCAGGCCCGCCTGAACCTCGAGATGATGGCGCTCCGGCGCGACGTGCCCCTCGACGTGGACGTCGCCGAGCTCCAGCAGGGACCCGTCGACCCGGACGCGATCGCCGACCTCTTCAAGTTCCTCGAGTTCGGCTCCCTCACGGGCCGGCTGAGCGAGGCCTTCGGCGACCGCATCGGCGCGGTGGAGACGGACCACGTGGTGATCGAGGCCGAGCTGGCCGATCCGCCCCGCCTCGACTCGACGGACACCCGCGTGGGCCTGGCCGCCCGGTGGGACGGGACGCCCGGCCGCAGCCGCCTCGCCGGCCTCGCCGTCACGAACGAGGTGGGTGCCGCCGAGGTGTCGTGGCTGCCCGCCGAGAGCCACCAGGGCCGCTGGGCCGAGCTGTGGGACGGCGACGTCGAGGTCGTCGCGCACGACGCGAAGCCGATCCTCCGGGGCCTGCTCCACCTCGGGATCCCGCTGCCGGCGAAGGTCTTCGACACGAAGATCGCCGCCTACCTCCTGGACCCGGCCGAGAACCGCTACGAGCTCGACGACCTGCTCGGCCGCTACTGCGACGCCGAGCTGGCGGCCACCGAGGGGGAGGCCGAACCGGGGCAGCTCGACTTCAGCGGCAGCGCGGAGGACGACGCCGCCCGCCGCACCGCCCGGGAGGCGCTGGGGGTCGCCGTCCTCGCCCCGGCGGTGGACGCCGCGATGGAGGCCCAGGGCCTGGTCGGCCTGTTCCGAGACGTCGAGATGCCCCTCGTCGAGGTGCTGGCGAAGATGGAGCACGTCGGGGTGGGCGTCGACGCCGACGAGCTGCGCCGCCTGAACGAGCACCTCACCTCCGAGTGCCGCCGGCTCGAGGAGGCCGTCTGGGAGGACGCCGGCGAGCAGTTCAACGTGAACTCCACGAAGCAGCTCCGCGAGGTGCTGTTCGACCGGTTGGGCCTCACCCCCCAGAAGAAGACGAAGACCGGGTTCAGCACCGACGCGGCGTCGCTCGAGAAGCTGGTCGGCCAGCACCCCATCGTGGAGAACCTCCTCGCCTACAGGGAGGTGGAGAAGCTGCGCTCCACCTACGGCGAAGGGCTCCTCGCCGAGGTCGCCCCCGACGGGCGCATCCACGCCACGTTCAACCAGACCGTCGCCCGGACGGGCCGGCTCAGCTCGGACGCGCCGAACCTCCACAACATCCCGGTGCGATCGGAGGGCGGTCGCCAGTTCCGCCGGGCGTTCGTCCCCTCCGACGGCAACGAGCTGCTGGTCGCCGACTACAACCAGATCGAGCTGCGCTGCATCGCCCACCTCGCGGAGGACCCGGGGCTGATCGAGGCGTTCACCTCCGGGGCGGACATCCACAACCAGACCGCCGCCCGGGTGTTCGGCGTCGACCCGGCCGAGGTCACGATCGACCAGCGCTCCAAGGCGAAGATGGTCTCCTACGGCCTCGCCTACGGGATGGAGGCCTACGGGCTCGGCCAGCGCCTCAACATCGACACCTCCGAGGCCCAGGGCATCCTCGACGCCTACTTCGAGGCGTTCCCCGCTGTCCGCTCCTACATGGAGCGGACGGTGGCCGAGGCGAAGGAGCGGGGCTACACCGAGACGCTCTTCGGCCGTCGCCGCCAGATCCCCGAGCTGTCGTCGTCGAACTTCCGGATCCGCCAGGCCGGCGAGCGCCAGGCGATGAACGCGGGCATCCAGGGCTTGGCGGCCGACATCTTCAAGGTGGCGCTGGTCGCCATCGACCGGGCGATCGAGACCCAGGACCTCCGTTCGGTCCTCATCCTCCAGGTGCACGACGAGGTGCTGCTCGAGGTGCCGCCCGAGGAGCACGACGCCGCCGCGGAGCTGGTCCGGCACCAGATGGCCGGTGCGTTCGACCTCCGCGTGCCGCTCGAGGTCAACCTGGCCTCCGGGCCGAGCTGGGCCGACGCCAAGTCGTGACCCGGCCGTCCCCGAACAGGGAGGTGGCGGAGGGTTGGGAGGAGCTGGCGGACCACATGGGGCCCGCCTACCTCCGCTACTCCTTCACCAAGGGGACCGAGCGGGAGGTCGACCTGCTCGTGGAGCACCTGGGGCTGCGCCGCGGCGACCGGGTCCTCGACGTGGGCTGTGGGCCCGGTCGCCACGCGCTCGAGCTGGCACGTCGGGGCATCTCGGTGCACGGCGTCGACCTGAGCGAGCAGTTCGTCGCCCTCGCAGCGGAGTCCGCCTCCGGCGCCCGCGACGACCGGGCCGACTGCACGTTCGAGGTGCTCGACGCTCGGCGCCTCGCGGACCGGACCGACCTCCACGGCCGCTTCGACGCGGCGATCTCGCTCTGCCAGGGGGCGTTCGGCTCGCTGGGGCCGCCGGCCGACCCGGTGCTCGACCCGCAGAACCTCGCGGGCGACCTCGCGGTGCTGGAGGGGATGGCCGCGGCGGTCCGCCCCGGTGGGCGCTGCGCGGTCACCGCCTTCAACGCCTACTTCCAGGTGCGGTGGCTCGAGGGGACCGACCGGTTCGACGCCGCCACCGGGCTGAACGTGGAGGACACCGAGGTGGCCGATCCCCACGGCCGCACGATCCCGGCCCGGCTGTGGACCACCTGCTCGACGCCCAGGGAGCTGCGCCTCCAGGTGGAGGCCGCCGGCTGGGTCGTCGACCGGGTCGCAGCGCTCACCGACGCGGGCCTCTCAGTTCCGTCGCTCGACGCCCCCCAGCACCTGGTGTTGGCCCATCGCCCGGCCTGAAGTAGCCTGGCCCGCCTGAGCGCGGCCCCTGCGCGGCGTTCGTGTCCCCGTCCCTCACCTCACACCCCCAAGGCAAGTTCGTGTCCGACCAAGCAACCATCAACCCCGCCGCCGACACCGAGGAGGACTGGGTCCCCCGGCAGATCACCGAGAACGATCTCGACGGCGACGCGCTCGAGGCGGCCTACGTCGCCACGACCGTGGGGGTCGACGACGGTCAGCTGGTCACCGGCAAGGTCGTGAAGATCGACCACGACGAGGTGCTGCTCGACATCGGCTACAAGTCGGAGGGCGTCATCCCCTCCCGCGAGCTGTCGATCCGCAACGACGTCGACCCGAACGAGATCGTCTCCCTCGGCGACGAGGTCGAGGCACTGGTCCTCCAGAAGGAGGACAAGGACGGTCGCCTGATCCTCTCCAAGAAGCGTGCGCAGTACGAGCGTGCCTGGGGCCGGATCGAGGAGATCAAGGAGTCCGACGGCGTCGTCTCCGGGCCGGTCATCGAGGTCGTCAAGGGCGGTCTCATCGTCGACATCGGCCTTCGTGGCTTCCTCCCCGCATCGCTCGTCGAGCTCCGCCGGGTGCGCGACCTCCAGCCGTACGTCGGCAAGGTCATCGAGGCGAAGATCATCGAGCTCGACAAGAACCGCAACAACGTGGTGCTCAGCCGCCGTGCGTGGCTCGAGGAGACCCAGAAGGAGCAGCGCGAGGACTTCTTGGTCAACCTCCGTCCGGGCGAGCGCCGTCGTGGCGTGGTCTCGTCGGTCGTCAACTTCGGTGCGTTCGTCGACCTGGGCGGCATGGACGGCCTCGTGCACGTCTCCGAGCTGTCCTGGAAGCACGTCAACCACCCGGGCGACGTCGTGGCCGTGGGCGACGAGATCGAGGTCGAGGTCCTCGAGGTCGACATGGACCGCGAGCGCATCTCCCTGTCGCTGAAGGCCACGCAGCAGGATCCGTGGCAGGAGTTCGCCGGCGCCCACCAGGTGGGCGAGCTGGTGTACGGCCGGGTCACCAAGCTGGTGCCGTTCGGCTCGTTCATCCAGGTCGGCGACGGCATCGAGGGCCTGGTCCACATCTCCGAGATGTCGGCCCACCACGTCGACCTCCCCGAGCAGGTCGTCACCCCCGGCGAGGAGCTGTGGGTGAAGATCATCGACCTCGACCTGCAGCGCCGGCGGATCAGCCTGTCGATCAAGCAGGCTGCCGAGGGCGGCATCGTCGCCGCCGAGTACCAGGAGCACTTCGGCGAGCACGCGTACGACGCCGAGGGCAACTACATCGGCAGCTACGACCCCGAGTCCCCCTCCGAGGGCCAGGAGGCCTGGGAGGAGTACTACGCCCAGCAGGGCGACGTGCCCGCCGAGGGCGTGGCGGAGGAACAGGTCCCCGCAGAGGAGGCCGCTCCCACCGAGTGAGCCCCTGTGGCCGCCCCGAGCGGCTCCAAGACAGGTCAGAAGTGATCGTGACGGCCCCGCTCCGGCGGGGCCGTCACGCGTCCCGCCCCGGTCCCTGAGGGGGCTCTGGGCCGAAATCCTCCCCGATTCCTCAGCCCGACGACCCATTCGGCCGACGAAGTACCCAGCGGCGATGGGTCCACCCGGATCCGGGCCGCCTGTGCTCGAACGAAACGGAACGAGGTCGGTGTGAGCTCTCGGAGAACCCTCATCCTGGTGGGAGCGATCGCGGTGGGAGCCATCGCCGCGCTCTTGATCCTGCGCTACGTCAGCGGGATCGAGGACAAGGCGAACAGGGACAACCAGCTGGTGCCCGTCGTCGTCGTCCAGGGCGGCGTGGCCCAGGGCGAGAAGGCCGACGGTGCGATCACCGACGGCCGCCTCGTCATCGGCGAGCGTCGCAGCATCGACGTCCCGGCCAACGCCGTGACCCGGCTCGACGACGTGAAGGGCCAGGTGGCGACGATCGAGCTGTCCGAGGACGAGATCGTCACCACCGCCAAGTTCGCCGGCAGCGTCGGCAACTCGAGCTCCAGCTCGAACTCGCTGGCCGAGGGCATGACGGCGGTGACGCTCAGCTTCGACAGCGTCAAGGGCGTCGCCGGCCTCGTGAGCCCCGGTGACTACGTGAACATCCTCGCCGCGCTGAAGCCGCTCGACTCTGCGGTGCAGGAGCAGCCCCGGATGGCCGAGGCGCCCATGAGCCAGTACGTCGCCCAGAAGGTCAAGGTGCTCGCCATCGGCCAGAACCTCGGCACCCCGGTCGCGGCCGGTGAGGGCGGCGAGGACACCGCTGCGGTCTCCTCCGACATGGTGACCTTCGAGGTGCCGCCGGAGGTGGCGCCCACGCTCGTGGCCTTCTCCACGAAGGAGCTCTACCTCAGCCTGGTCCGGCCCGACTACCAGCCTCGCCCGGTCCCGCCGGTCGGCTACCTGTCGCCGCTGGTCCCGATGCAGGAGACCACCCCCGGCAGCGACGGGCGCACGCCCTACGACGGGCTTCCCGCCGGTGCCGCTGCCTCAGCCGGGGTGGGGCGATGATGTCGAGCTCGCTCGACGCCATGATGGGTGGCGACGAATGGAGCACCGAGCCGGTCGCGCCCACCATCCGCGTGTCCGTCGCCGTGGTGGAGCCTGATCCGGCGCACCGCGACAGCCTGATCCGCCAGCTCGGCGAGGGCGTCACCCCGTTCGACTCCATCGAGGAGCTCGCCGGGCGCCTCTCCGGGTCGGTCCCGGCGGTGGTGGTCCTCGGACCGTCCTGCGCCGGCAACGCCGACCTCGGGGTGGCCGAGCGCCTGATCGGAGCCCACCCCAGCCTCGGGGCGGTGCTCGTGGTCGAGGAGCTGACCACGTCGCTGCTCCAGCAGGCCCTCCGGGCGGGGATCCGCGACGTGCTGACGCTCGGCGGTGACGCCGCCCAGCTCGCCGCTGCGGTGCAGCGGGTCGCCATGTCGATCGACGGCGCACCCCGCCGTTCGACCTCGACGGTCGAGCCCGAGGGCCCTGTCGACCTCCCCGGTGGGATGGACGGCAAGGTCATCACCGTCTTCTCGACGAAGGGCGGCGCCGGCAAGTCGGTCATCTCGACCAACCTGGCGATCACCCTCGCCCAGCGGTCGAACGAGCCGGTCTGCCTCGTCGACGCCGACCTGCAGTTCGGCGACGTGGCGGTGATGCTCAAGCTGAACCCGCACCACACGATCGTGGACGCCGTGCAGTCGCTCGACCGGATGGACGCGGCGCTGCTCGACAGCCTGCTCGTCACCCACGAGCCCTCGGGCCTGCGGGTGCTCCCGGCGCCCCTCGAGCCGGCCTTCGCCGACCAGGTGGGTGCCGCCGAGATGGTGGCGATCGTCGAGATCCTGCGCAGCTTCTGCGGCTACGTCATCGTCGACACGCCCGCCTACTTCAACGACGTGGTGCTCGGCCTCGTCGAGGTGTCGGACCACGTCGCCCTGGTGGCCGGCATGGACATCCCGAACATCAAGAACGTGAAGATCGGGCTGCAGACGCTCCGGCTGCTCAACACGCCGATGGAGAAGCTGATGCTGATCCTCAACCGGTCGAACAGCAAGGTGAAGCTCGACATCGGTGAGGTCGAGCGCACCCTCCAGGTGAAGGCCGACGCGCTGATCCCCTCCGACGTGCTGGTGCCCCAGTCGGTGAACAAGGGGGTCCCCGCCGTCCTGCACTCACCCAAGTCGTCGGTGAGCCGCTCGCTGCAGCAGCTCGCCGAGCTGTTCCTGCCCGTCGACGCCAACCAGAAGCGCCGCCGCTGACCCTGCGGCCAGCCGCCCGCAACGACCCCCCACCCGACTGAAGGAGCCACCCGGTGTCCCTCTACCAGCGCCTCCACGAGGTCAACCAGCCGACCGACGCGAACGGCACCGCCACCGCGCCGGTGGGAGGCTCCCGTCGCGACCCGGTGCTCGACGAGCTCCGCCAGCGGGTGCACGCCCACCTCATCGAGGAGCTGGGCCCGATCCTCTACGACCGCCGGCTGTCGGAGGACGACCTCCGCCGCCGGGTGCACGAGCAGCTGCTCGCCACCCTCCAGGCCGAGCGCGCCCCCCTGTCGGCAGCCGACAAGGCGCAGCTGATCCAGGACGTCTCCGACGACATCCTGGGCTACGGCCCCATCGACAAGCTGCTGAAGGACCAGGACGTCACCGAGGTCATGGTGAACGGACCGTCGCTGGTCTACGTCGAGCGCAGCGGCCGCCTCGAGCGCGACCCGGCGACCTTCGTCGACTCGGACCACCTCCGTCGGATCATCGACAAGATCGTGTCCGAGGTCGGTCGGCGCATCGACGAGTCGACCCCGATGGTGGACGCCCGCCTGCCGGACGGCTCCCGTGTGAACGCCGTGGTGTCGCCCCTGGCGATCGACGGGCCGTTCCTCACCATCCGGAAGTTCTCGAAGGACCCGCTGCAGGTCGACGACCTGATCCGCTTCGGGTCCATCAACGCCCACTCAGCCCGGTTCCTCCAGGCGTGCATCGTCGGCAAGCTCAACGTGATCGTCTCCGGCGGTACCGGCACCGGCAAGACGACGCTCCTCAACGTGCTCTCGTCGTTCATCCCTCCGGAGGAGCGGATCGTCACGATCGAGGACGCGAAGGAGCTCCAGCTGCACCAGGAGCACGTGCTCTCGCTCGAGGCCCGTCCGCCGAACATCGAGGGCCGTGGTGAGGTCACGATCCGTGACCTCGTGAAGAACTCCCTCCGCATGCGCCCCGACCGCATCGTCATCGGCGAGTGCCGTTCGGGTGAGGCGCTGGACATGCTCCAGGCGATGAACACGGGCCACGACGGCTCGCTCACGACGCTGCACGCGAACAGCCCCCGTGACGCCCTCGCCCGCCTCGAGACCCTGGTGCTCATGGCCGGCTTCGACCTGCCGGTCCGGGCGATCCGGGAGCAGGTCGCCTCGGCGGTCGACGTGATCGTGCAGCTGACCCGCCTCCGGGACGGCACCCGCCGTGTCACCCACGTGACCGAGGTGCAGGGCATGGAGGGCGACGTCATCACCTTGCAGGACGTCTTCCTGTTCGACTTCGGCGCAGGCGTCGACGAGCAGGGCCGCTTCCGGGGCCAGCTGAAGGCCACCGGCGTGCGCCCGAAGTTCGCCGAGAAGCTCGCCGACCAGGGCATCCGCCTCGGCCCCGAGGTGTTCGCCCCCGACGGCGGCCGCCGGGCCGTGGGGCGGGGCTGACCATGCGGTCCAGGGCACAACGCGTCCTCCTCGCGGTGGTCGCGACCGTCGCCGTGCTCCTCGCGGGCGTGGTCGGCGCGTCGCCCGTCGCTGCGGGCCCGGAGTCGATCTCGGTCAGCCGGGTCGACGCCACGGGCGAGCTGCTCACCATCGACGTCGCAGCACCGGGTGCGTCCTCGTCGAAGGGGATCGCCCTCCGGGTCGACGGCCGTGACGTCGAGGTGCAGTCGGCCACTCCGCTCGCCGACGCCGGCGGGCACCACGAGGTGATGTTCGTGCTCGACACGAGCGCCCGCCTCCCGAACGGCGCCGTCCAGGCGTCGAAGGACGGGTTCCTCGACGCGCTCGCCCCCGGGCAGAACGGCGTCGACCGGGCCGGTGCCGTGACCGTAGGCGGCGGCGCGATCAAGCGCGCCGGCCTCGTCGGCACCCCGTCACAGCTCGAGCAGAGCATCGGGACGCTGGCCCCCAACGGCGCGACCGCGCTGTGGGACGGCATCCGCACCGCAGCGGACGCGTTCGGGACGCCCGACGGCTCGCTGCGACACATCGTGGTCGTGGTCGGCACCGCCGACGACGCGTCGGCCGCCGGCTTCACCGAGGTCGTGAGCGCCGTGCGCCGTGCGCAGGCCAACCTCCACGTGCTGGTCTTCGAGGGCGGCGACGCCGATGTCGAGTCGCTCTCCACCCTCATCCGGCGTGTGGGCGGCGACGCCCGGATGGTCGTCATCGACTCGGTCGCCGAGTCGCTCTCGGCGGTCGGCGAGCGGATCGCCTCCACCTGGCGGATCACCGCGGACGTCGGTGAGCAGAAGGGCGACACCGTGTCGACCGCGCAGCTCACCTGGGACGGGACGGGCGCCACCTTCGGGTACGAGCCCCGCTCCGTGAACCTCGGCGACGCCCTCCTCGCACCCGCTGGGAGCGGCGGCATCGACGGGCTGCTCTCGTCCGACGCGGTCAAGTACCTGGTGGTGCTCCTCGGGTGCGCCGCCGCCGGCATGGCCGTGTACTCGGTCGGCTCGCTGATCGCCCGGCGGTCCGAACGCCTCGACGTGGCGCTCCGCCACTACGAGGGCTACGCACGGCCGTCCCCGGTCGACCTCGACGACGAGGACGAGGGGTCGCTCGCCAAGGGCGCCGTGATGAAGCGGGCCGTGAAGATCACGGGCGACCTCGCCCAGCGACAGGGGCTCCTGACCCGGGTCGAGGGCATGCTCGAGCAGGCCGACCTGCCCCTCCGTCCCGCCGAGGCGCTGTTCTTCTACTGCGCGATCGTCGTGCTGGCGACCGCCGGCGCTGCGGTGCTCTTCGGCAGCCCGCTGATGGTGATCGCAGTCGTCCTCGCCGCCATCGTGGTGCCCCGGTTCCTCGTGGACTTCCGTGCCAAGCGCCGTGCGAAGAAGTTCGCCACGCAGCTGCCCGACATGCTCACTCTGCTCGCTGGCACGCTCCGTGCCGGCTACTCCATCGGCCAGGGCTTCGAGGCGGTGTCGAAGGAGATCGACGGGCCGATGGGCCGCGAGCTCCGGCGGATCATGGCCGAGGCCCGCCTCGGACGGCCGCTCGAGGAGGCGCTCGACGCCGCCGCCGAGCGGGTCGGGAGCGACGACTTCGCCTGGGCGGTCATGGCGATCCGCATCCAGCGGGAGGTCGGTGGCAACCTCGCCGAGCTGCTGCTCACCGTCGCCGACACGATGACCCAGCGCGAGCGCCTGCGCCGCGACGTGTCGTCGCTCACGGCGGAGGGCCGGATGTCGGCGATCGTGCTCGGCATCCTGCCGCCCGGCCTCGCCACGGTGATGTTCGTGATGAACCCCGAGTACATCGCGCAGCTCTTCGAGAAGACGACCGGGATGATCCTGGTCGGGGTCGCGGTGACGGCGATGCTCATCGGCTTCGCCTGGATGAAGAAGATCGTCTCGATCGAGATCTGAGGGATGTGCGATGAGTGTTGAACTGATGCTGCCGCTCCTCCTGGTGGTGGGCGTCGTGGGTGGGGTCGTCTTCGTCCTGTTCGCCCGGCTCGACGAGCGCCAGGTGGTCCGGGAGACCCTCCGCCAGCTGGACGGCTACGAGCTGGAGAACCAGCGGGACCAGGAGCTGCTGGCGCCGCTGCACGAGCGGGCGATCACCCCGGTCATCGAGCGCCTCACCGAGCTCGGCCGGCGCCTCACCCCCACGGGCTACGTGGAGAAGGTCCGGCTGAAGTTCGTCTACACCGGTGACGCCGCGGCAGAGGCCGTGGACCGCTTCCTGGCGGTGCGGGTCATCACGGCCGTCGCTGCCGTGGCCGCGTTCTTCGCGTTCTTCGTGTTCGGGCTGATGCCGCTCGAGGGCAAGAGCAACGTCGCCGTCGGCGGTCTCCTGATGTTCGCCCTCCTCGCCGGCCCCGATGCCAGCCTCAACCGCAAGGTGGAGGCCCGCCAGAAGTCCCTGCAGCGGATGATCCCCGACGTGTTGGACCTCCTCACGATCTCGGTGGAGGCCGGCCTCGGGTTCGAGCAGGCCATCGACCGTGTGATCGACGCGGTCCCCGGCCCGCTCACCGACGAGTTCGCCCGGATGCTGGGCGAGGTCCGCGCCGGTTCGAGCCGTGCCGATGCCATGCGTGCGATGGACGAGCGCTGCAACGTCGCCGAGGTCCGATCCTTCGTGCTCGCGATCTTGCAGGCCGACACCTTCGGTGTGTCGATCGGCCGGGTGCTCCGCGGGCAGGCCGAG
>JBIQID010000063.1:0-1594 GCA_044508215.1 Actinomycetota bacterium
CGTCGTACACCTGCTGGACCTCCGGCAAGGGGATGGCGTCGGGGTCCAAGAGGTCGAGCACGGCTGCGAGGTCTGCCTCGACCTCTTTGAGCAGCAACCCTGCACCGAACATGGAACGAACACTAGTTCGACCCTGTGACAATCCCTCCGGAGAGGAAAAGGCGGTCTCGGCATCGGCGCCTCGCAGCACCCGCGTTTGGCCGTTGCGCATCCGGGCACCCGTGGTTAGGTTCGATGCAGCGGTCCGTTGAGCGTCGAGTTGGGCAGAGTTGTCGGCGGGCGGGCAGCGTTGGGGGAGGTGCACGGTGGGCTCGATGTCCCACAAGTTCGGCGCGCTTCGGCGCCAGGTGATCGACCATCTGGCCGAGGTCTGCGCGGGGGCGCAGGTGATGGTCGACGAGCCGGTCGGGAGTCGTCTCGTCGCGACCGTCTTCGACAACGAGCACTCGTTCCGTTCGCTCCTGCTGCGGCGTGTCGATCCGGGGCCGTCCTCGACCGCTGAGGGATCGTTCGGCCGACCTGCAGACCGCTCCGGGACGGAGGACGAAGGCCACCAGGACCCGAACGTCGGGATCGTGGGGCCGGCCCGCCTGGTGACCGACACCGGGGACGTCACGGGGTGGGCGATCCGCCTCGACCTCCCGCCGGGATCGACCCGACGCCACCGGCGCCACGCGATCTCCCACGCCCTCGACCTGGCCGGCTGGACGGCGAGGTGGCCGACCTCCGAAGCGCTGGCGCGGCGACGGCAGGAAGGATTCGAGCGGATCGAGCGCACGTTCAGGCGCCTGGGCCTCGACCAGGACGAGCTCCTGTTGCTCGACGACGGCTACCTCGTGGGCATCGAGGCGGGCCCCGACTGCGGCTCGGTGACCGCGAACCCTCAGCACCTCGGCGACCACGGTCTCGCCTACTGCGTGCTCCACGTCATCGAGGACTGCCGAGGGGTTGCCTGGCTGCGTGCGAGCGCGCTCGCCGGCGTCACGACGCAGCACGAGGCTGCGTGGGTGAACTCGCGGGCGTTCCCCGTGATGGTGCGCCAGTTCTGGAAGGAGGTGCCGCCGAAGGCGTGGTACGGACGACCTGATCACCGCCCCGTGTTCGCGGTGGCGGACATCGATCTGACTGATGCATCCGAGCAGGCGTTGTCATGGCTCGTCTGGGCGGTCGCGGACTTCGCGGCACGCTGTCGGACCGAACGGTGGCCCGCCGATGTGTTGCCGAGCGTCCCGCTGCACTCGCTCGGGGAGTCCGTGTACGACGGCCTCGGCCCGGTGTGGTGGTTCGACCCGTCGCCGATCGTGCTCTTCGACCCGGCGACGGCCCCGCCCGGCTGGCCCCCGTCCGCCGCGGACCGGGCCGACGACCCCCGCGATGGTGGCGTCGACGACGAGGTCGAGGAGGAGCTCCGGGACCTGGCGCGCCGGCGCGCGCAGCGCGGCCCCTGGGAGACGGACGCGGAGTCGGAGGACCAGGCGCCCTTCGACCAGGCGCCCTTCGACGAGGAGCCCTTCGACGAGGAGCCCTTCGAGGACCCCGACAGCTACTCCCTCGACGACAGCCCGTTCGACGGCTCTCGACGGCGGTCGTCGCC
>JBIQID010000063.1:1694-15097 GCA_044508215.1 Actinomycetota bacterium
ACAGCTACTCCCTCGACGACAGCCCGTTCGACGGCTCTCGACGGCGGTCGTCGCCCGCAGCTCGACCGGCCAGCACCCGGAGCGACCTCTGCCGCTTCCACCCGTCCGAGGGCGAACGTCCGGCGACGACCTGCCGATCGTGCACGGCAGCCCTCGCTGCCGGGGGGTCCGCCCTGGCCGCCGAGCTGGCCCGACACGGCGTCATCTCAGCGTGGGAGCGCCGGGAGATCGAGCACGGCCTCGACGCGAGCGACCACGTCCGACGACACCAGGCCGAGACCCGGCTGCAGATCAAGGTCGCTCAGTGCGCACCCGTGCTCGACCTCACGCAGCTCGACGGGCCGGTGTTGAAGAAGCGCCTCGCCGAGCGGATGGGCGACGACAACCCGTCGTACCGCACCGCCTGCCTGATCGTGGAGATGCTGGTCGAGGAGGGCCTGAACGACCCCGTGCTGCTGGTGGGGCCGCCCGGGTTGGGCAAGACGTTCCTCGCTTCGGAGGTCGCTGCCGTGCTGGGGTTGCAGCACCACAGCGTCCCGCTCGGTTCCGCCGCCGGCCGCCACGCGATCAGCGGGTCGGACGTGGGCTTCCGCAACGCCGACCGAGGCGCCGTGATCGGCGGCGTGGCCGTCCTCGGGACCCCGCAGTACGTGCTCGGCCTCGACGAGATCGAGAAGCTCGCCGGCCACGCGTCCGACGACTACCCGCTGGGCGCCCTGCTCGCGATGCTCGACGACCACCGGGCGTGCTTCTCCGACCAGTTCGTGGGGACCGAGCCCGGCTGGCAGGTCGATCTCACCTCCACGATCGTCGTCGCGACCGCCAACGACCTGGCGGCGATCCCCGAGCCGCTCGTATCCAGGTGCCGGGTCATCGAGGTCCACCCGTGGACGGCCGAGGAGAAGCTGGCGTTCGCGCGGCGCTGGGCGACGAGGACCCGGGACGAGCTCGGTCTCGATGAGCCGATCGGCGACGACGTGCTCCGCTTCGTGGTCGACGCCTGCCCTCACGCGGGGATCCGCGAGCTCGATTCAGCGCTGCGGCGGTGCCAGAGCATGCTTGCAGCAGGCGACGGGCCGGAGGCGATCGAGCCGTTCAAGCTCTTCCCTCCGTCACCGCCCACGCCGGTCGCGTCACGGTCCCTGCCGGCGCCGTCCACGGCGGGCGTCACCCGGGCGGTCGCCCTCGGCCCGAAGGGATGGATCGAGCTGCGCTGCACGGCCACCCCGAACGGCACGACCCGGTGGGCCGGCAACCTGGACGCCCTCGCCCCCGACGCCGACACGTTCGTCCTCCACTGGGTCCCGATGCTCCACCAGTCGCTCGGTGCCGTCGTGCCCTGCTGCACGCTCCACCTCGACCCCCATCCCGTGGGTCAGCACAAGCCAGCGGGCCTCCCCGTGGCCATGCTGGCCGCCGTGGCGAGCGTGGTCACCGGGCTGGCGGCTGACCACCGGGTGGTGGCGCCGCTGCGAGCCGACCCGACTGGCCGGCTCGTGGACCTCGATCTCACCCCGGCCGACCTGGCCGGCCTGGTGAAGCTGGGCGTGGAGACGATCGTCCTCTCGTCGCCGATCGAAGGCCGCGGCATCGAGTGGCAGCGGGCCGACCTGCCAGCCGTGCGGGTCGCCACCACCCTCGTCGAGCTGCTGGACGTGCTCGTCCCGGGCCTGTCGGCGTGGCAGCGGCGGTCGGACCACCTGGTGGGGGGCTACCTCTAGGTCGGCGTCAGCTGTTCGCCAGGCGGTTCGTGAGCCGACCCACCAGCCCGGAGCGTCCGGGGAGCAGCCGAGAGAGGGCGCTCACCACGTGTGCGTCGGGCCCGACGACCACCCGAGGGCGGTCCTTCTCGATGCCCCGGACGATCGCCTTCGCCACAGCGGACGGCGGGCGCATCACCTTCGGCGCCAGCTTGGAGCTGCCCATCTCCGCCAAGCGGGCGGCCTCGGTGCCCCGTGCGGCGGAGGTGATGCCGGTGTGGATCGAGCCCGGGAACACCGCGGTCACCCCGATGTGGCTGGTGATCAGCTCGGCGCGGAGGCCCTCGGTGAACGCCCGCACCGCACCCTTGGTGAGCGAGTAGCTGACGTTGTGGGGGAGGCCCACCAGGCCGACCATGCTCGAGAGGTTCACGATGTGGGCCTCGTCGGCCTGCCGCAGCACGGGCAGGAACGAGCGGCACCCGTTCACCACGCCCCACACGTTGATGTCGACGATCCAGTGGAGGTCGTCGAGCGGTTCCTCCTCGAACGAACCGGCCGAGGTCACACCCGCGTTGTTCACGAGCACGTGGCAGCCGCCGTGGGCTGCCACGACGTCGTCGGCCAAGGCGGCGACGGCATCGGCGTCACGGACGTCCACCCGGTGCACGCTCACCTTCCGTCCCAGGGCCTCGACCTCGCCGGCGGTCCGCTTCGCTGCGCCGTCGTCGACGTCGACGACCGCGAGGTGGCAGCCCTTCTCGGCCAGGGCGAGGCTGGTCGCCCGGCCGATCCCACCGCCCGCGCCGGTCACGACGGCGACCCGGTCCTGGAGGGACCTCATGGCAGGTGACCGATCGGGACGGCCGCATCGGGTGGTGTGCGTTCGTTCATGCGCACGATGTAGTCAAGGGCACATGGCTGCGTCCAGCGGGGCGGAGGGCGCGTCGGTAGCGTGCGGATCGTGGACGCAGGCGCCTTCTCGTCGTGGCTGGCCACGGCCGAGCTGGCGGTGCAGGGCCGGGCGACCTCCGACGTGCCGTGCGGGACGTGCACGGCGTGCTGCCGGGCGTCGCAGTTCGTGCACGTCGGCCCCGACGAGCACGACGCCCTTTCGCACATCCCGGCCGAGCTGCTGTTCCCGGCGCCCGGCACCACGGACGGCACCCGCCTCCTCGGGTACGACGAGCGCGGCCACTGCCCGATGCTGGTCGACGACCGGTGCTCGATCTACGAGCACCGCCCGAGGGCGTGCCGGACCTACGACTGCCGCGTCTTCCCGGCTGCGGGGGTGGACCCCGGGGACGGGTCGCCGGTGGCCGAGCCGGCCCGCCGCTGGCGCTTCGACCACCCCGAGGAGCGCGACCGGGTGGAGCACGACGCCGTCCACGCCGCGGCTGGCTTCCTCGACGAGCACCACCACGAGCTGTTCGGCGACGCGCCCCGCCCGAACCCGACCCAGCGGGCGGTCATGGCGGTGCGGGTCAACGCGGCGTTCCGGGAGGACGCGGCGTTCCGGGAGCAGGGCGGGGACGGCACCGCACGGAGCCGGGGACCGGTCCGAGAGGAGGTCCTCAGACTCGTTCGCGAGCGGCGACCACGTGCGTGACGGGGATCTTCGTGAGCCGGCGGATGCGGCTCGGGGCGTCCATCCCCAGCCACCGTGAGACGCCCGCCGGCAGGGTCGAGACGATGATCTCCGTGAACGCGTCGTGGCCCTCTCTCCGGAGCAGGTCGTTCGTGGCGAGCACCGGGCTGGCCTGACCGACCTCCCCGGTCACCGCGACGCCGTCGGTGGTCATGCGCATCCGCGCGGTCTCGAGGTTGCGTTCGGCCTCCACCCGCACGCTCCCCTCGTCCCAGATGAGGCCGTGGCCGTGGAACTCGGGGACGAGGAGGTGGAAGCGGGAGGGGCCCTCCGACATCCGATCACGGATGGTCTCGGCCAGCTCCGGGCTGTCCAACGTCCGGTGGGCGACGACGAGGTAGCGGCGCATCTGTGCACCCCCTGGTGCGACGGGGCGGTTCTGGATCGACGAGGTCCACCTACCCGCATCCCCGCAGAGCCTGCGCGCTGCGGACGGCGGACCCTGAGACCTTGACCGATGCCCGTCTGGGGCGGAGATTGAGCAGGGGTGGCGCGGCCTGGGCTGTCCCCGAGGAAGGAGACGTGATGTTCGTACAGGTGATGACAGGCCGCACGAGCGAGCCCGAGAAGCTCCAGGAGCAGCTGGAGATCTGGAAGCGGGACCTGCAGCCGAACGCCATCGGCTACCTGGGGTCCACTGGTGGGTGCACCGACGACGGCGACGTGATCATGGTCGCCCGGTTCGAGAGCAAGGAGGCCGCACAGCGCAACAGCGAGCGCCCCGAGCAGGACGCGTGGTGGAAGGAGACGGAGAAGTGCTTCGACGGCCCCGTCACGTTCCACGACACCGAGGACGTGCGCATCGCCGACCTGGGCGGGATCGCCAACGCCACCTTCGTGCAGGTGATGGAAGGGAAGATCATGGACCGGCAGCTGGCCGACCGGCTCGACCAGGAGCTGGAGACCGCCATGGTCGACGGTCGCCCCGACGTCCTGGGTCACCTCACCGCCCACTTCGGGGATCGCTACGACGAGGTCGTGTGGTTCACCTCAGAGGAGGAGGCCCGCCGAGGTGAGGCGTCCGAGATGCCCGCGGAGCTGCAGGAGCAGTTCGCCCAGATGGACCAGGCGGTGACCGTGGACCGCTACCTCGACATCCGGGAGCCCTGGATGAGCGAGACCTGAGGGGACCTCTCCGGGCCGTCCCGGCGCCCTGCGGAAGCCCGCTGACGCGGCCGCTCGATCGTGGTAGACCTCCGGCCCGAGTGGACGAACCGCGCGTCCCGGAGGGAGCGGTCATGTCGGATGCCGTGAGGGGGGACGCCTCCTCGTCGAACGCATCGAACGCGTCGAACGCGTCGAACGCGTCGAACGCAGAGCAGGCGGAGTTCTGGGAGGACCGGGCCTCGTCGTGGTTGGAGGCCGAGGAGCAGACCGAGCGGGTCATCGGCCCGTTCGGAGAGGTGACGCTGGATGCCCTCGCGCCCCAGCCGGGGGAGCGGGTCCTCGACATCGGATGCGGCTCAGGCCCCACCACGATGCTCATCGCCGAGCGCGTCGGCCCCGACGGCAGCGTCGTCGGGGTCGACATCTCGTCCGCGATGATCGAAGCGGCCCGCGCCCGGGCTGCGGCCGGCGGGCTGTCCAACGTGGAGCTCCGCGTGGCCGACGCGCAGGGCGACGACCTCGGCGACGCCACCTTCGACGCGGCCTTCTCCCGCTTCGGCGTGATGTTCTTCTCCGACCCGCCGGCGGCGTTCGCGAACGTGCTGCGATCGCTCCGCCCGGGCGGTCGGCTCGCGTTCGTGTGCTGGCAGGCGCTCACCGACAACGAGTGGATGTTCGTCCCCGGAGCAGCAGCGGTGTCGGTCACCGGCGTGGTCCCGCCCATGCCGGCACCGGGTGAGCCCGGCCCGTTCTCGATGGCCGACGAGGGCCTCGCCGCATCGATCCTGGAGGCGGCGGGCTTCGTCGACATCGCGGTGGAGGGCCGCCACGACGTGGTGCGGGTGCCCGAGTCGGACCTCGAGAAGATGGTCCAGCTCGCGGTCAGCCTCGGGCCGGTCCAGCGGTCGCTCCAGGAGGTCGACGACGAGGCGACGATCGGCCGGGTCATCGAGGCGGTGCGCGAGGCCATCACCGGCAAGATCTCCGACGGCGAGGTGCAGATGGCGGCCGCCACCTGGGTGGTGACCGCCTCGCGCCCGGGGTAGAGGGCGGTCGGTTCCCCAGGAGGAGACGACCGTGACCGACGAGGAGGAGTGCGTCCTGCTGCGGGCGCTCATCGACGGATCCGCCGAGGACGCCGAGCGCGCGCTGGTCGAGCGCCGGGGCTCCGGCGTCACCCAGAGCGAGCTGAGGGCGCTCGAGGAGCGTGGCGTGCTCGAGGTGGTCCACGAACGGCCACCCCAAGCCGCGGACGAACCGCTCACCGATCGGCTCGACGGCGAGGAGGAGACGCTCCGCATCCTCGGGCTCACCCCGGCGGGACGGGAGTTCGCGCTGGGGTGCGAGGCCGACCCGGCACGGTGATCGCCGAGCTGCACCGGCCATGACCGTCCTCGCGGCAGCGGGCGGCGACATCACGACGTTCGAGGTCGACGCGATCGTCAACGCGGCGAACTCGAGCCTCCTCGGTGGCGGGGGAGTGGACGGTGCGATCCACCGCGCCGCCGGGCCCGAGCTCCTCGCCGAGTGCCGTGAGGTGGCGGCACGGGAGGGCGGGTGCCCTCCGGGGCACGCGGTGGTGACGGGGGCCGGTCGGCTCCCCGCCCGGATGGTGATCCACACCGTCGGACCGATCTGGTCGGGCCGCGACCCCGCGGGACAGGACGAGGTCCTGGCCTCGTGCTACCGCGAGTCCCTGCGGCTGGCCGCCGCGCACGGGGCCCGCACGGTGGCGTTCCCCAACATCAGCACGGGCGTGTACGGCTACCCGAAGGACCGCGCCGCGGCGGTTGCGGTGAGGACGGTGCGCGAGGTCCTCGAACGCGCGCCGGACGCCTTCGACGCCGTGACCTTCGTGTGCTTCGAGCCCGACAACCTGGCGCTCCACCGCGAGCTGCTCGACGCGACCTGACCTGCTCGCGGAGCGGCCGTGGGCCCCTGCTCGGAGCATGGCGCCCCGGGGGTCGGGTAGGTCGCGGGCTGGCCGACGTCCGCCCCGGTGGGCGGAGCGAGGAGGAGTGACGTGGAGACGATCGCACCACGCGACGGGGACCTGCTCGACGAGGTGGGCGCCACGGTGGTGATGGGCGGCGCGTCGCTCGGTTCGGAGATGGCGGCGCGCCGATCCGGCCGCAGCGGACGAGCTCCTTGGGTGGCGCCCGGGACGGTCGCCGTCTTCAGCGACGTGGGCTGCCCCTGGGCGACGCTCGCGCTCCACCGGTTCAGGGCGGCACGCGAGCGGCTCGACGCTGTCGACCGCGTCCCCCTCGACCTCCACCCCTTCCTCCTCGAGGACGTCAACCACGAGCCCACCCCTCTGGCGCTCCTCCGCGCCGAGGTCGAGGTCCTGGCCCAGCGCGCGCCGGAGGTGGGCTGGCTCCCGTGGTCGGGCGACGACGGCAGCTGGCCGGTGTCGACGCTGCCGGCGAACGAGGCCGTGCAGGCGGCGAAGCGCCAGAGCCCGGCCGCGGCCGAGGAGCTCGACTGGGCGCTCCGCATGGCGTTCTTCCGCGACAGCCGGTGCATCACGATGCGCGACGTCATCGAGGAGGCGGCGGCAGGTTGCCCCGCGGTGGACGAGGCTCGGCTGATGCAGGACCTGGACAGCGGTACCTGGCGCGGCGCCACCTGGGCCGACCACCGGGCGCACCAGGGGATGGTCGAGGCCAGCCCCCACTTCTTCTCGGCCGACGGCTGGGACGTGGTGAACCCCGGGATCGAGCTGGGCGAGCCGGGCTCCGACGGCGTGCCGGAGATCCGCACCGAGGACCCGGAGGTCTTCGATCGGATGGTCGCAGCCGCCGTGGCGACCCGTTCGCTCAGCCCTTCACGGTGACGGTCCTCTCCGCCGCCTCCTCCACGTCGTCGGCGTCGAACAGCACGTCACGCCACTGCTTCTTCGAGAACCGCTCGGTGGCCCGGGTGTACTCGGGGTCCTCGCGGTCCTCCGTGTCGGAGTACGTGAGGAACGCCTTCGCCCTCGGTCCTGCGTCGGTGTAGGCGAGCGCCAGGAGGAAGGACGTGCCGTTGCTGACCAGATAGCCCGTGGCGTCGACGGCGCCGGTCATCCGGGCGAGCGAGGAGCGGGCCCCCAGCAGCTCCACCTCCAACGAGTCGAACGTGGGATCGAGGATCGACCAGTTGCGCCCCATCCCCACCACGTTGGTCACGCCGTCGACCCCGCCGCCGCCGTGGATCGGCACCTTCGTGCCGTTCCGAACCGCGAACTGCACGTCACCCAGTGGGGCGTCGAGCGGGATCTCCGCCGCCTGAAGGATCTGGACCGCCCGCGCGAGGTGGACGAGGACCGGGTCCGGCCCCGACTCGGGCGCCGGCGCGAGGCCGGAGGGGGTGTTCACCGGGTCCGCGGGGTCGAAGCGGTTCGCCCACAGCTGGTCGCCCTCCGCGTCGGGCTTCGCGAGCAGGGCCTTCGGGTCGTACGTCGTCATGAGCTCGCGCCAGAGGGCCGGGCCCTTGCGGTCGAGGTCGTACACGCCGTCCCACGCGTCGAGCACGGCGCAGGCTTCGGTGAGGTCGACCTGGCCGGCCGGTAGCTCGGTGGGACCGCTCGTGGCGGCCGGGACCTCCACGCTGGTCGTGGCGGTGCAGCGTGCCACCACCTCCTCGCGCAGGGCGCGGGCCGTGTAGCCGACGTTCTGGAGCGAGGCGTCGGCCAGCTCGTCGAGCGAGAACTTCCCGTCGTCACCCGCCGGGCCCTCGGCCGACGTGTCGGAGAGCACGATCGCGTTCTCACGGGTCCGCGGCGAGCGTGCGGTGCGCTGCTCGCCGTGGAGGGGCGAGTGGTCGCCTTCGATGTAGTGGCTGGCGTTCGCCATCCAGAACGAGTCGTTCGCGTTGAACACGTAGTCGGAGCGCTCGACCACCGGCATCTCCGAGAACGGGACGAGGCCCGGGTCGCGGGCGTCCGGCGCCTCCTGCCACTCGAACCGGGGGTCCGAGCCGTCGAGCAGGATCGCCCCGTTGTCACGGGCGATCTTCACGATCGGGTCGCTCTGGAGCGCCCGCTGGTACTCGGCGATCGCCTCGTCGGACAGGTTCGGCGTGGCGGACGTGTCGGCGTACCAGGCACGACCGTCGGCCGAGACCGCGATCGTGTTGAAGAGCGGGACGCCCGTGTGCTCGCGGTGCGCCTCGATCAGGTCGTCGAGGGACTCGGCTCGCAGCATGCCCACGTACTGGTCGATGAACTCGTCGTTGTCGATGTTCGCGTCACGGAAGGTGATCGCCGCGCTCTCGCTCCAGCCGAACCCGGGGAAGTCGATGATCGGCCCGTAGTGGCTGCGCCACAGCGTGTGGGTCTCACGCTGCATTCCACCGTCGTCGCCCAGCACCTCGATCGTGACGTCGGTGGAGGTCATCTGCCGCACCTCGTCGCCGTAGCGGTAGGCGGTGGGCTGGTCCGGCACCAGCTCGAGGCGGTAGGCGGTGAAGCGGTTGCCGGCGGAGACCGTGTGGGTCCAACCGAACTGGTCGTTGAAGCCGATGCCGATCCCGGGAAGGCCGGACAGCTGCACGCCGTACATGTCGACCTCGCCCGGCACGGTGAGGTGCACCTCCCAGAAGCGCAGCTCGCCCTCCCAGGGGAAGTGCGGGTTGGCCACGAGCATGCCGCCGCCGTCCTCGGAGCGGTCGCTGCCGATGGCCCAGCCGTTGGACGCGATCGGCGGCTCCGTGTTCCACTTGGGAGGAGCGGCACCTTCGTCGGCGCCGCCGGAGTCGCCGGTACCGCCCGCGGTCGTCGACGGGGCTTCCGAGGTCCCCGGCTCGGCGGTCGTGGTCGTGGGCGTGGCGGCATCACCGCTGGTGGGCGGTTCGGCACCCGGCGGCTGGGCGCTGCCGATCATGCGGACGAGCGCACCGCTCGATGCCTGCAGCGCGATCGACCTGGCGTAGGCGTACACCTGCACGGGCTCGAGCGGCTCCACCCACTCCTCTCCCCGGCACCAGCCGGGCAGGTCGTCGACCCCCACGTGCTCGAGGTGGGCGTTCCAACCGTCGGTGTAGGCGGTCATCATCCGACGGACCTCGTCGTCGACCGTCTCCCAGTCGTCCCCGGCGAGGTCACGGATGCCGATGGCGCGCCAGGCGAGGTCCGACTTCACGTTCGCGTCGTCCTCGCCGCGCCCGAACCACTTCGCCCGCTGGCCCTCGATCTTCACCACCTGGTCGGCGAGGTCGCACGCACGGTCCTCGCCGCTCGCCCAGCCCTGCCCGAACGCCGCGCTCGCCACGTCGGCAGCGGTGATGTGCGGCACGCCGCCCTCGGTGCGGCGGATGGTGGCCTCGTAGGTGTCGCCGTCGCCCAGGACGGTGCCCTGCTGCTGCCGGGTCTCGTCGGGACCGTCGGTCGAGCCGTCGCCGTCGCCGTCGTCGGTGCACCCCGCTGCGACCAGCGAGAGCCCGAGCAGCACCGCTGCCGCCCGCCGGGTCAGGTGGAATCGGCCTCTGCTCATCGGTCCTCCGTTCGACCCGTCAGATCAGGTTCTTCGACTCGAGCCACTCACGAGCCACGTCGTCGGACTCGCGCTTGTCGATGTCGGTGGCGCTGTTCCAGGCGAGCAGGTCCTCGGTCGTGATGGTCTGCGTCAGCCGGTCCAGGTCGTTCCGCAGCTCCTCGCCGTGGGCGTCGAGCACCTCGGTGCGGATGATCGGCGCGATGTTCTGCGCGGGGAACAGCCCCATGTCGTCCTCGAGGACCTTGAAGCCGTACTCCGAGATGTCGGGCGCCGTGGTGTTCCAGATGACCGCGTCGACCTCCTCGGCCCGGAGCGCCTCGCCGAGGAGCGGCCCGTTCTCGATCGTCTTCGTCTCGGAGAACTCGATCCCGTAGCGGTCCGCGTCGGTGAGGCCGATGTAGCACTGCGGCCGCTCGTAGCACTCCGATGCGGCGCCGAACTTCGCGCCCTTGCCCACGAGGTCGGAGATCTTCGTGCCGTCGAAGTCGCCGCGGACGACGAGCGCGTCGCCGTCCACTGCCGGCGAGTACGGGAGGATCGTGCCGCCCAGGTCGGCCAGCAGCGGGGTGATGATCTCCATCACCGCGTCGGGATCGGTGGAGGGCTCCTCGTCGGGCGCCAGGGCGGCCTGGTCGCCGCCGATGTAGTCGATGATGAGGTCGACGTCGCCGTTCTCCACGGCGTCGAGCGCCTCGGTGCGGAACCCGGCGGGCGTCAGGACCTCGACGTCGTAGCCCTGGGCCTCGAGGTACTGGGCGTACACCTCGGCGAGGGTGACGGACTCGCTGAACTCCTGGCCACGCACTCGGATGGTCGGGCCGGACGTCTCGTCGCCGGCACCGCCCCCCTGGTCGTCGCCGTCGTCGTCGCCGCCGCACCCCACCAGGAGCAGGGCGCCCACGGCGACGAGGGCGAGGAGCTTGGAAACGGTCGATCGCAGCATCAGCGGTCCCTCCGTGGTCGTCGGCTTGATCGATGGAACCGTCGCACCCCCGGCGGCAGCACCCGCTCGAACGCAGCGAAGGCTAGACCTGTCAGCACGGCCAATGACGCAACCAGCAGTGCACCGGCCACGACGAGGCCCGGGTTGTTCTGCCCCAGGCCGTCCCGCACGTAGCGCCCCAGCCCGTCACCACCGAGGAACGCACGCAGTGGTTCGGTCGACACCACGTGGATCGCAGCCACCCGCACGCCCGCCAGGACCAGCGGTGAGCCGAGGGCCAGCTCCACCCTCAACAGGACGGCCCCCTCCGTGAGGCCGAGGCCCCGGGCGGCGGCGACCGTCCCGGCATCGGCGCCCGCGATGCCCGTGTAGGTGTTCAGGAAGATCGTGGGGAGGGCCAGGAGGAGCAGCGCGATGAACATGGGCCACGGCTCGAACCCCCAGCCACGCCGGAGCGACACCGGTACCAGGAGGCCGGCGACCGCGAAGGTGGGCAGGGCCCGGCTGAGGGTGAGGGCCCACGTGGCGAGGAGCTCCCCGCGGCGTCGGTGGGCGAGCGCGGCCGCGGCCGGCACACCGATCGCCGTCGCGGCGACCACCACGACGGCGCTCAGCGCCAAGGTGTCGGCGAGCGACGCGAGGATCCCCGCCTGCCCCTGCCAGCTGGCGGCGTCGAACAACCACTCCCACACGCCGATGTCGCGCCGCACCGCCCGCTGGGCGAGGATCCCGGCGCCGAGGGAGCCGCTCACGCCGCCCTCCTCCGCGACCAGGGGGTGACGAGCCGGCCCACCACCAGGATCACCACGTCGAGTGCCAGGGCCAGGAGGATCGAGAGGCTGGCGCCGACGGTCATCGGGGTCCAGAACGTCCGGCGCAGCCCGTCGAGGATCAGCCGGCCCAGCCCACCCTGCCCGACCACCGCGGCGACGGTCACCAGCCCCACCGTGGAGACGGTGGCGATGCGGACGCCCGTGAGGATCGAGGGGAGCGCGATCGGCAGGTCCACGGTGAGGACGCGCCGCAGCGGCCCCATGCCCATCCCGTCGGCCGCGTCCCGCACGTGGGCGGGGACCGAATGGAAGCCGGCGAGCATGTTCGTCACCAGCACCAGCAGCGTGTAGGCGACCAGCGGGATGACGGCGGTGGCCATCGAGAGGCCGGTGTACGGGGCCAGCACGCCGAAGAAGGCGACGCTCGGGATCGTGTAGAGGAGGCTGCCCAGGGCCGTGATCGGACCCGCGGTCCACCTGAAGCGGAGGGCGACGGCGCACAGGGCGCTGGCCACGACCACGCCTCCCGCCACGGCGGCGACCGTCAGCTGGAGGTGCTGCACCACGGCCTCCGCCACCTGGTCCCACTCGTCGACCAGGTACTCCCAGCGGATGATCGGGTTCGTGGCCTGTGCGATCACCAGGGCGTCACCCCGTCGGACCGTCGTCGGCGAGCCCGCCTCGGATCTCCTCCAGCGAGACGATGCCCGCGAAGCGTCCGGCGTCCTCCACGACGGCGACCGAGGTGTTCGACGCGAGGATCAGCTCGAGGGCGTGGCGCAGCGTGCTGGACGGGGTCAGCTGCGCTGCGGGCGGCTCCGGCGTGAGGCCGGCCAGGTCGACCTCACCGGCCAGGGCGTCGGCCGGCACCCAGCCCGCGAACACGCCGTCGCGGAGCAGCCCCAGCCAGCGCGAGCGGGAGGTGGCCAGCACCTTCCGGGCGTGGTCCGCGGAGGACGTCACGTCGACCACCGGTCCCTGCTCGACGGGCAGGTCGGCGACGGTGCGCAGCTCGAGCCGCTTGATGCCGCGGTCGTCGCCGACGAACCGCTCGACGAACGCGCTGGCGGGGCGCCGCAGGATCTCGTCGGGCTCGGCGTACTGCTCGAGCACGCCTCCCTCACGCAGCACCGCCATCCGGTCACCGAGGCGGATCGCCTCGTCGATGTCGTGCGTGACGAGCACGATCGTCTTGCGGAGCCGCTGCTGCAGTTGGAGCAGCTCCCGCTGGAGGTGGGCCCGCACGATGGGATCGACGGCGCCGAACGGCTCGTCCATCAGCAGCACCGGTGGGTCGGCGGCGAGGGCGCGGGCGACGCCGACGCGCTGCTGCTGGCCGCCGGACAGCTCGTCGGGGTAGCGGTCGAGGAGCCCGCGGTCGAGCCCGACGAGCTCGACCAGCTCGTCGACCCGTTGGGCGGTCCGTCGCTTGTCCCAGCGGAGGGTCCGGGGCACGACCCCGATGTTCTGCGCCACCGTGCGGTGCGGGAACAGGCCCACCTGCTGGATGACGTAGCCGATCCCTCGGCGCAGCTCGGTCACGGGGAGGTCCGTCACGTCGGCGCCGCCCACCTCGACCCGGCCTGAGGTGGGCTCGACGAGGCGGTTGATCATCCGGAGCGTCGTGGTCTTGCCGCAGCCCGACGGCCCGACGAGGGTGACGATCGAGCCGGCAGGGATGTCGAGGCTCAGCCGGGTGACGGCGTCAGCGTCGCTCCCCGGGAAGCGCTTCGTGACCTCGACGAGGCGAATGGA
>JBIQID010000063.1:15197-16828 GCA_044508215.1 Actinomycetota bacterium
ACGGTAGACCGGCCGCTCGGGCGTCGCAGCAGGTCGATGCACCGGGTGGGTTCCGAGCGGTCTCGCGCAAGACTGTCCCCATGACCGACGACCTTCCCACCAGCGAGCTCCCATCCACCGAGGACGAGTGGCGTGCACGGCTCACGCCGGAGCAGTACGCCGTGCTGCGCGAGGCCGGCACCGAGCCGGCCGGGTCCGGCGCGCTGCTGGACGAGCACGGCGAGGGCGTCTTCGCGTGCGGAGCGTGCGGCGCCGACCTGTTCTCCTCCGAGACCAAGTACGAGTCCGGCTCGGGCTGGCCCAGCTTCTTCGACGTGATCTCGCCCGACCGGGTCGAACTGGTGGAGGACCGCAGCTACGGCATGGTGCGCATCGAGGTGCGCTGCGCCCGGTGCCACTCCCACCTCGGCCACCTGTTCCCCGACGGGCCGGCGCCCACCGGGCAGCGGTTCTGCATGAACTCCCTGGCCCTGCAGTTCGAGCCGTCGGAGGGCTGACCCGGCCCGGTCCCGGTGGGGGTACCGTCCCCTGCCGATGACGATCGATCCCCGCACACCGGTGCTCGTGGGCGTGGGCGCGGTGTCGCGGCGCGACGCCGACCCGGCCACGGCGCCGGAGGCCACCGAGCTGATGGTCCACGCGGCCGAGGTCGCCGCCGACGACGCGGGCAGCCCGGCGCTCCTCGCGGCGGCGGAGCGGGTGGCGGTCCCCGAGGGCACCTGGGGCTATCGGGACCCCGGCCGCCTCGTCGCCGAACGGCTGCGGGCGACCGGCGCCACCACCGTGCTCGCAGCGGTGGGGGTGACCCAGCAGGAGCTGATCGCCGAGACGTGCGCGCACATCGCGGCGGGTGATCTGGAGGTCGCGCTCGTGGTCGGCGGTGAGGCCCGCCACCGTGCCGTCACGGCGAGGGCGGCCGGCGTCGAGGTCGGCGAGGTGACGCAGGAGGAGGACGTCGCCCCGTACCGGAAGCTGAGCCCGGACACGCTCGGCATCGCGGACATCGAGATCGTGCGCAACGCCGTCACGCCGACCACTGCCTACGCGCTGATCGAGCATGCACGGATGGTCCGCCTCGGCCGGTCACCGGAGCAGCACGCGACCGTCCTCGGCGCGCTCTACGAAGGGTTCGCCGAGGTCGCGGGCAGCAACCCGTGGGCCTGGGACTGGTCGCCCCGGACCGCGTCGGGCATCGCCACCGCCTCGGCGGCCAACCGCATGATCGCCACGCCGTACACGAAGGCGATGTGCTCGCAGTGGAACGTCGACCAGGCGGCGGCGCTGGTGCTGTGCTCGGTTGAGGCGGCGGTGGCGTTCGGGATCGACAGCAGCCGATGGCTGTTCCCGCTGAGCGCCACTGTGTGCAACCACGCGGTGCCCGTGGTGCAGCGGGCCGACCTGTCGACCGCTCCGGGCGGGGACCTGGCCGCCCGACGGGTGCTCGAGCTGGCGGGGGTCGGGGTCGACGACCTCGACGAGCTGGACCTCTACAGCTGCTTCCCGGCGGCGGTTCAGGCGCACGCCGAGGCGCTCGGCCTCCCGATCGACCAGCCGCTCGACCAGCCGTTCGACCGGCCGCTCACCGTCACCGGCGGCATGTCGTTCGCCGGCGGGCCGCTCAACAACTACGT
>JBIQID010000064.1:0-9851 GCA_044508215.1 Actinomycetota bacterium
AGGCGCCCGACCAGCTCGACCGGATCGCCACGTGGCGGGGCGTCGTGGGCTACGAGCGCGAGCCCGGCGGACCGGCGCGGGTCCACCTCGACGGCATCGGCCGCATCCCCGACGTGGTGGCGTCGCTCGTGGCCGACGGGGTGCGGGTCACGCGGGTCCAGCCGCACCAGCCGACGCTCGAGGACCTGTACTTCGCGGTCCGCCGAGCGGCACGCGGCGACGGGCTGGCTCCGGTGCGCGGCACCGTTCCGGCCTCCGACGAGAAGGTGGGGAGCAGCCGATGAGCGCCATCACGTCACCAGGGGACGTTCGTCCCGCCGGGTCGCGCCGGACGACGGGCGCCGGCCGGGCGGCAGCGCGGATGCAATGGGCCCGGGCGTGGACCGTGGCGAGCACCGAACTGCGCCAGCTCGCCCAGGCGAAGGACTACTGGATCCCCATGGCCGCCCTCGGCGGCATCTTCTTCCTGGTCGTCCCGTCGATCCTCCTGCTCTCGATCACGAAGGTCTCCCAGGGCGACATGATCGAGAAGATCTCCACGACGCTCGAGATGCTCCCGTCCTCGGCGCAGCAGCAGATCGAGGGCGTGACGCAGGAGGGCCGGATCGCGTACGCGCTGTCGGTCTTCCTGTTCGCCCCGATCGCCGTGGTGGTCCCGCTGACCATCTCCACCGCCGTCGGGGCGGCGACCCTCGTCGGCGAGCGGGAGCGGGGCACCGGCGAGTTCCTCGCCCACTCCCCGGCGACCGCCCGCGAGATCTACGTGGGGAAGCTCGTCGCCAGCCTGGTCCCGGGCTACCTCACCGCCATCGTCGGCTTCGGCCTCTACTCGCTCCTCGTCAACCTCATCGCCGCCGGCGAGGTGGGACGGTGGTTCTTCCCCACGACGCAGTGGCTGGCCCTCGTGCTGTGGGTGATCCCACCGTTCCTGGCCTTCACCCTGTCGCTGGTGCTCCGCCTGTCGGCGCGGGTGAAGTCGACCGCTGCCGCCCAGCAGGCGGCCGGCCTCGTGAGCCTGCCGCTGATCATGGTCTCCTACACCCAGTCGACGGGTGCCCTGTTCGGGGCCGGCGTGTCGGTCTGGCTCGTCGGCGCGGTGGCGTGGGTCGTGGCGATCGCCAGCCTCATCCGGGGCGTCCGCTCCGTGACCCGAGCCCGCCTGCTCGGCGTCGCCGACGGGGTCTAGTCCTCTCAGCCGGGCCAGCTCCGGCTCAGAGGGTGTCGAGGACTGCGCCGACCAGCTCGTCGAGCGGCTTGAACCCCATGGCGGGGCCCACGTAGCGGTGCGCGTACCGGATGAGGCCGTTCGCGTCGACCACGAACGTCGAGCGGCGGTAGAGGTCCCGGTACCCCAGGATCCCCCACGCTCGTCCCACCGCCTTGTCGGTGTCGCTCAGCAAGGGGAACGCGAAGCCGTCGTTCGCAGCGGCGAAGCGCCGGTGGCTCTCGATGCCCTGGGGGCTGATCGCCACGATCTGCGCGCCGATCCGGTCGAGCGAGCCGACGCCTTCGGTGTACTCCCGCAGCTGGGCGGTGCAGACCGGCGTGTCGTCGGCCGGGTAGAACGCGACCACCAGCGGCGCGCCGAGGAGGTCCGTGCGGCGCCAACGCCCCTCCTCCCCCGTCCGGCCGTCGATGCCGACGAGGTCGAAGTCAGGGGCGGGATCGCCGATCCGCAGCGGTGACCGCTCGGCCTCGCCGTCGTCGGGAACGTCCTCGGATCGGTCGGCCACGGGTCCGTCTCTCATGACGACAGCTGCTCGAGGATCTCGTCGGAGATGTCGAAGTTGGCGTAGACCTCCTGGACGTCGTCGTGGTCGTCCAGGGCCTCGATGACCTTCATGATCGACGCGGCGACACCCGCGTCCTCGATCTGGATGACCGTGGACGGGATCATCGTGAGGTCGGCGGACCGGACCTCCACGCCCCCCTCCACGATGGCGTCACGCACCGCCATGGTGTCGTGCGGTTCGCAGGTCACCTGCCAGACGTCGCCCTGCAGGACGATGTCCTCGGCGCCCGCGTCGAGGGCGAGCAGCATCAGGTCGTCCTCGGGGACCTCTGCCGGCACCGTGAGGAGCCCCTTGCGCGAGAACTGCCAGGCGACCGCGCCGGGCTCGGCCATCGACCCGCCCGCCTTGTTGAAGAGCGACCGGATCTCCGGGCCCGTGCGGTTCCGGTTGTCGGTGAGGGTCTCGACGTAGACCGCCACGCCCCCGGGCGCGTAGCCCTCGTAGGTGACCGCCTCGTAGGCGACGCCGTCCTCCTCGCCGGTCCCCCGGGCCACGGCCTTGCGGATCGTGTCGAGCGGCACGGAGTTGTCCCGGGCCTTCTGGAACATCGTCCGGAGGGTCGGGTTGCTGTCCGGGTCGCCACCGCCCTGGCGCGCCGCGACCTCGACCTGCTTGATCAGCTTGGCGAAGAGCTTGCCGCGCGCCTTGTCGGCTGCGCCCTTCTTGTGCTTGATCGTGGCCCACTTGGAATGGCCGGACATCGTGGTGGTCCCTTCTCGTCGATGCTCGTGGCTCAGGTGAGGGCGAGGAACATCCGGTGGATCCGGTCGTCGGATCCCAGCTCCGGATGGAACGTACACGCCACGACGGCCCCGCTGCGGCAGAGCACCGGGTCACCCCCGGCCCGGGCGAGCACCTCCACGGACCGGTCGACCCCCTCGATCCGGGGGGCGCGGATGAACGGTGCGTGCAGCGGAGGTCCGCCGTCGCCCAGGTCGAGGTCCGTCTCGAACGACTGCACCTGCCGCCCGTAGCCGTTGCGACGGATCCGCACCGCCAGCACGCCGAAGCTCCGCTGGTCGTCCCGCCCGTCGAGCACCTCGGAGGCGAGCAGGATGGCCCCGGCGCAGGTGCCGAGCGCGGGCATCCCGCCCTCGAGGCGCGCTGCGAGCGGCTCGAACATGCCGGATCGCTCCAGCAGGATCGACATGGTCGTCGACTCGCCGCCGGGCAGCACCAGCGCGCCGACCTGCGCGAGCTCGTCCGGTGTCCTCACCTCGACCGCCGTCGCTCCGAGGCGCTCGAGCGCGGCGACGTGCAGCGCGAACGCGCCCTGCAGCGCGAGCACCCCGACCTTCACCACGGCCTCCAGCGTCGGTACGTCCCGCAGCAGGACCGCGGGGTGGCGCCGACCCGATGGCTCACCGGTTCCGTGGGGTCACCACCCCCGGTCGGCCAGCCGCACGTGCGGCTCGTCCATGCCGATGCCGGTCATGGGGGCACCGAGGTTGCGGCTGACCTTCGCGAGCAGGTCGGCGTCGCGGTAGTTCGCCGTGGCCTCGACGATCGCTCGGGCGCGCGGCGCCGGGTTGTCGCTCTTGAAGATGCCCGACCCGACGAACACGGCCTCAGCACCGAGCTGCATCGCCATCGCGGCATCCGCGGGGGTGGCGAGGCCACCGGCGCAGAACAGCGGCACGGGCAGCGTGCCGGTCTCGGCGATCTCCTGCACCAGCGGCACCGGCGCCTGCAGCTGCTTCGCCCAGCCGTAGAGCTCGGCGCCGTCGGCCTGGCCGATCTTGCGGATGTCGCCCAGGATCGAGCGCAGGTGGCGCACCGCCTCCACCACGTTGCCGGTGCCGGCCTCGCCCTTCGAGCGGATCATGCAGGCACCCTCGGAGATGCGCCGGAGCGCCTCCCCCAGGTTGGTGGCGCCGCACACGAACGGCACGGTGAACGCCCACTTGTCGATGTGGTGCTCCTCGTCGGCCGGGGTGAGCACCTCGGACTCGTCGACGTAGTCCACGCCGAGCGCCTCGAGGATCTGGGCCTCGACGAAGTGGCCGATGCGGGCCTTCGCCATCACGGGGATGGTGACCGCTGCCTTGATGCCCTCGATCATCTCGGGGTCGCTCATGCGGGCGACGCCGCCGTCGGCGCGGATGTCGGCGGGGACGCGCTCGAGGGCCATCACCGCGCACGCTCCGGCATCCTCGGCGATCTTCGCCTGCTCGGGCGTGACGACGTCCATGATGACGCCGCCCTTCAGCATCTCGGCGAGGCCACGCTTGACCCGCATCGTGCCGGTCTCGGGAACTGCGGTGCCGCCGGGGAGGTCGGGCGTCTCGGTCATGGCGCCATCCTACCGAGGGCCGGCGAGCAGGCCCGCAGCGACATCTGCGGCCATCGGCGCAGGACCCCCGCGCGGCAGCTCCACCCACGTGCGACCGGGGGCGAGCTTCAGCGGCTGCCCGTCCATCGTCGTGATCTTGTAGGGGCTGGTCCGGTCGGGGCGGGCCCACAGGCCGGAGGACATGGTCCCCCGGGTGAACACCCACGCCTGGCCCATGCCGGTGGAGTTCGCCACCGGCCCGGCGCCGTACTGCGTCTGCAGCACCACCACGTTGTCGGCCCAGACCTGCCCCTCGTCGGTGCCGTCGACGCGGTTGTACTGCCAGCGCACCCAGCGGTTCGCCGGCCCGTCCCACACCCAGCGGAACGGCGTGTCCGCGATCGAGCCGTCGAAGCCCGGCATCGGCACGGCACCGGGGTTCGACTCCCCGTCCGCCAGGTACTCGAAGATCGGAGCGGGCGCCGCCTGGTCACCGTCGGCCATGCCGAAGAGCGCGGGCGTGTTGGTGAGGAGGTTGTGCGGCGCCTTCCGGCCCCGGATGCGCCGGTACTGGTCCTTCGCAACGTTCCAGTGGACGTTCTTGATCCACGGGGTGGAGAGCACCCGGGCGGTGACGCCCTCGTTCGCGCCGGACCAGCCGAAGAGCGGCTTGCCGAACAAGGCCAGGATGTCGGGGTCGGAGTACCGGGCAGAGCGGGTGGGCCCCACGTTGTCGGCGTCGACCGAGTGGTAGACGGCCATCAGGCGGCTGATGCTCTCGACCTCGATCTCGATGACGACGTCCGCGCGGTTCACACCGAACTGCGGCATCGCCTCACGGGAGTTGTCGATCTTGACCGCGAGCGCAGGCCGCGTGATCGGCTCGTTGTTCGGCGTGGGGACCCCGGTCAACGGGGCGAGCACGGGCGCCGCTGGCTCGGGCGCCGCCGACGTCGAGGTCGAGGAGCTGCTCGTCGTGGTGGACTTCTTCGGTGGGTCCGACTTCTTGTCGGACCCGCAGGCCGCAACGAGCGCCACGACGACGACCGCCGCGGCGAGTGGCTTGATGGGTCGCACAGCGATCCTCCATCGGACGGGGGTTCTACCGGTCCGCCGGTCGGGTACGACCGAGGCCGGGACCAGCCTAGAGTTCCCCCAGCGCGTCCACGCGGACGGTCGTCGGAGGGAAACCGAGAGCGTCCACACCCGCATCGCCGCTCTCAGCAGGGATCGGGGGACATATCCACAGGTGCGCGGAGCCCCAGGTGGCTGTTGTCACTGCAGTTCCGACCTCGTGCATCTTGGCGAGCGCCGAGGCCAGCCCTGGCGGGTACTTCGTGATCGAGACGGCGCCTTGGTCGGCGAGCAGGTGGCGGTGCTCGTCGAACCCTGCGGACAGCGCCTCGCGACGCCGATCCCACCCGCTCGGCGGCGTGGCACCGGTCGTGCGCAGCGTTGCGCCCGAGCGGAACGTGGACAGCAGCCCGCCCAGCTCGGCGTCGGAGGTGCGGAGCCGCCAGAGGCATTCGGCAAGGACGCCCTCGAGCTCGACCCGCCCGAGCGACTCCACGAGCCCCCGGGTGACGACGACCACCCCGGCCCCCGGTTCGCCGAACACGGCGACGTTCGCTGCAGGGTCGTCGAGCAACCGCAGCTCGGGCTCGGCCACCCCGGAGGTGACGCACAGCCCCTCCACCAGGTTCACGAGACGTGGCTGGTCGGCGGGCGACACGAGGTCGCCGCCGAGCACCTGGGTGAGCCCGGCCGGCGCGGCACGGCGGAGCACCAGCGTGCGACCCGCCGCCACCCCTGCGCCGACGGCGATGCCGATGAGGGCGGCGATCACCCAGCCCGCGCCGGAGCCGAGCACGGTGAGCCCCAGGAGCAGCGTGACGACGATCGCCACGGGGACCGCCCAACGAGGCGCGTCGCTCCAGATCACCCTGGGGATCGCCCGCCGGTTGCGGTCGGTGAGGTCGAAGCGGGCGGTCTCGACGGACGTCATGTCGGGTTGTCGAAGGAGACCTGGACGTTCTGGCGCTGCGCCTCGGGTGCCTCGAAGTACTGGGCGGGCCCGAAGCCGAACCGCTTGGCCAGGATCACGTTCGGGAACCTCTGGATCTTCTCGTTGTAGATCCGCACGTTGTCGTTGAAGTACTGCCGCGAGTAGGCGATGCGGTCCTCGGTGGACGTCAGCTCGTTCTGGAGCTGCTGGAAGTTCGTGTTCGCCTTGAGGTCGGGATACGCCTCCGAGAGCGCGAACAGGCTCTTCAGCGCGCCGGACAGCATGTCCTCGGCCTGCGCCTTGTCGGCTGCGCCCTGCGCCTGCGTGGCCATGTTGCGAGCGGAGATGACCGCTTCGAGCGTGGCCCGCTCGTGGGAGGCGTAGCCCTTCACCGTCTCGACCAGGTTCGGGATGAGGTCGTGGCGCCGGTGGAGCTGCACGTCGATCTGGGCGAACGCGTTCTCGTTCTTCGTGCGCGCCTGCACGAGGCCGTTGTAGAGGCCGATCACCCACCCCACCACGAGGAGCACGAGGGCGACGATCACGATGAGGATGATGATCCAGGTCATGTCACTCTCCGGTGCTCCGGGCGGACGCCGACCACGACGGTCGGTGCGGGCCATCGTAGTGCCGGGTGGGACGAGCCGACCCTCTGCGGCCGGGTCGACGCGGCCGGAGGCGCCGACGGAGGGCGGTCGCTCCCCTCAGACGAGCTCCATGTACATGTCGATGTAGAGCTGGGCGAGGTGCTCCATGGAGAAGCGAGCCGCCCGACGACGCCCGTGCTCCCGCAGCGCGTCGGCATGGGCGGGGTCGCCCAGCACCCGGTCGAGCGCCGCAGCGAGCGCCGGCGCGTCACCAGGCGGCGGCAGCTCGGCGGCCGCCGGCTCGCCGTCCAGCGGTCCGGCCACGCCGACGTATCCCTCGATCGCGGAGGCGACGACCGGAGCGCCGGCGGCCATCGCCTCGAGGAGGATCACGCCGAACGACTCGCCGCCGATCGCGGGAGAGCAGAAGACGTCGGCAGCCGCCATGCGCGAGTCGCGCTCGGCGTCGGGGATGCGGCCGAGCCACTGGAGGCGCTTGTCGTCGCGGTGACGTCGAGCGAGGTCGTCGGTCTCCGGCCCCTCGCCCGCCACCCACACCTCGAGGTCGTCGTCGGGGAGGTGGCGCATCGCCTCGAGGAGGACGGCGAGGCCCTTCCGCTCCTCGTGGCGGCCCACGAAGAGGATGACCCTCCGCCCCTCGGGACGTTCCCACGGCTCGGCGGTGGCGAACCGCTCCACCTCGACGCCGTTGAAGAGCACCGACCACTCCCCGCGCACCGCCGGCTCGGCGAGCGCACGCGCCGCCGCCGACACCGCGACCCGGCGGTCGAGCCGCCGGCTGACCCGCTGCGCGAGCCAGCCGAGGTGGTCGTAGGCCGGCTGGTGGCCGGCAGCGTGGAAGGTGCCGACCGCGGGAGCCGTGCGCAAGAGCAGCGCCGTCACCGTCGGCCCGGGGCACAGCGGCTCGTGGAGGTGGACCACGTCGAAGTCCTCCTCCCAGAGCGCCCGGATCGTGCGGAGCTGCGCCGGCGTGTCGGGGGCCAGCGGCGCCATCGAGCCGTTCGCCGGGTTGAGGACGCTCTGGCCGAGCGGGATCACGCCCGCCTCGGGCGGCGGCCCGTCGCAGGGGGCGAGCACCCGGGCGTCGTGTCCGAGCTGCCGCATGGCGCGGGCGAGGCCGAGCACCTGGCCCTGCACGCCACCGGGGACCGAGAGGCTGTAGGGACAGACGATCCCGATCTTGAGCGGCCCGGACCGGCGGCTCACCGCCGCCTGCTCCCCTCGTGCTCGGGGTCCTCGTCGGGCCGGGGACGGCCCAGCGCCTCGTGGTCGCTCGGCCAGTTCGGCTGCATGAGGTGCCACTGCTCGGGGGCGCGGCGGATCAGCTCCTCGAGGCGATCGGCCAGCTCCTGGGTCACGCGCCGCACGTCCTCGCGGAACGAGTCGCGCCGGGTGGTGTCGAGCGGCGGGAGGACCACGCCGTGGATCCCGTCGCCCTTGAAGTACACGGCCGTGGGCAGCACCCTGCAGCCGCCCCTCAACCCCATCACGGCGGGCCCGGCGGGCAGGGTGGTCCGCTCGCCGAAGAAGGTGACCTCCACACCGGTCCCGGTGATGTCGCGGTCGGACAGCAGGCAGACGACCTGCTTCGCCGCAGCGGCGGCCGCCACCTCGGCAGCGGCCGTCGGCCCGAGCGGGATGATGTTCATCCCGAGCGACCGCCGGAAGTCCAAGAACCACTCGAACAGCTCGGGCGGGTCGAGTGCCTCGACCACCGCCGCCAGCTCCCAGCCTCTGACCCGCGTGATCCACGCTGCGGCCCACTCCCAACCACCGAGGTGGGGCAGGGCCAGCACGGGGCCGACGTCGTCCTCGGCCATCGCCGCCTCGAGGTGCTCGAGGCCGTCCACCGAGAAGCCCTTGGCGATCGCGTCGGGGGACAGCGAGGGGAGCCGCAGCGAGTCGTAGTAGTAGCGGCCGTACGACTCGAAGGTCTGCGCCACCTTGGCGGCCAGCCGCGGACCGCGGAGGCCCGGCCCGTGGATGCGCTGGAGGTTCCGCTCCACGACGGCACGACGGTCGCCGGCGGCGAGGGACGCGCCGATCCCGGCCGCGGTCGTGATGCCGTTGCCGACGGGACGGGGGGTGAGGCGAGCGAGGAGCCCGCCCGCCTTGTACGCGCCGACCACCGCCCGGGCGCGGAGGCGTTCGATCTGTGGCGGTGCGCTCACCGTGGCCGGCGGCGAGCGCCGATGCGCTCCCTTCCGGCAGCGCGGCGTGCCCGCCAGCGCTCGGCCGCGGAGGTCTCGCCGACACGGGCGGCACGGCGACGGCTGCGCACGGTGGTGCGGCGCAGCGGCACCGACGCCTGGCGCCACACGGCGACGAACCGCTGGCCCGCGGTGACCACGTTGAGGGCCAGGAGCACCCACATGACACCGATCAGGAGCGAGGGGAAGAGGAGGCCCAGGCCGAGGAGGATGAACCGCTCGGCACGCTCGACGATGCCCACGTGGGCGTCGAAGCCGAGTGCGTCGGCCTTGGCCCGGATGTAGCTGACGACCGAGGCGGAGACGTACACCGCGAACGGCAGCAGCGGCAGCGGACCGTCGGAGATCGTCGTGAAGTACCAGGCGACGCCGCCGAAGAGCAGGGCGTCGGTGACCCGGTCGGTGACCGAGTCCAAGAAGGCGCCACGGGGGTTCGCCGAGCCCGACGCCTTGGCGACCGCGCCGTCGATCAGGTCGGGGATCCCGCAGAGGATCATGAAGAGGAGGCCCAGGCTGAGCCAGCCCTGGCCCATGACGACCGCGAACGCGACCGCCATGACGAGGCCCACGACCGTGATCGCATCGGCGGACACGCCGGTGCGCTTCACGCTCTGCCCGACAGGACGGACCCACGCTTCGATGTTCGAACGGAACTGCCCATCCAGCATGGGGGCGCCTCCTAGCAAGAGCGAGCAGAGTGCTAGCTGCAGTTAGCGTATCGTGCTCTGGGGTTCATGGTAGAGCAGCCCGGCAGATCTTCCGGGTTTCCCGCTCGCCGTACATCCGCACACGTCCCAGCGACCGAGCAGCCGGGTAGCGGAGGACGAAGAAGCGAGCGCCAGCGAGCGAAGCTGAGCCGGAGCTGGCCCGGCTCAATGGGACAGCCGGTTCAAGCGTGGGCGGCCCAGTCCTCGGGGTTCGCCTCGGAGAACTGCTCGAGCACCTCGCCGGTCACGCCGTCGA
>JBIQID010000064.1:9951-16709 GCA_044508215.1 Actinomycetota bacterium
TCCTCGGGGTTCGCCTCGGAGAACTGCTCGAGCACCTCGCCGGTCACGCCGTCGACGATGACCATCCCCCGGCGGAGCGGCGGGTTCTCCGCCGAGTACACGAGCAGCCGCCACACCGGACGGCTGGCGAGCCCACGCCACGACATCTGCGCCGAGGCGTGGCCCACGGGGAACCCCACCGCTGCGTTCGCGGCGACGAGCGCCTCCCCCTCGTCGATGCGCAGCGAGCGACCGGCGTAGAACCCGTACGCGGCGAAGAGCACCAACAGCACGCCCGCCGTGGCGAGGCCGCTGTTCACGAACGGGCTCGGGTCGCGGGCGACCGTGAGCGCGATGCACGCAGCGCCGATCAGCAGGTACAGGACCGCGGGGATGCGCCGCCGGTTGTTGTCCGGGAACGTGATCGGCCCGGCGAGGGCCGGCTGGAGGTCCTCGGGGAGCTCGTCGACCACCTCGGCGTCGGAGACGGCCTCGTCGCCCGCCTCGCGCTCGGCGACCTCGGTGTCCTCCACCTGGGCGGGGATGTCGGGGTCACGCTCGTCGGCCACGTCACCCATCCTCGCATCGGCGCTCGGCCTCGTCCCAAGCGGCCCGCAGCGAGGCCCACGCAGCGTCCAACGACACCGAGTGGACCCGCGTGGAGCCGGTGGAGGACATGAAGTTCGTGTCGCCCTGCCACCTCGGCACGCAGTGGACGTGGAGGTGGTCCGCCTGGGAGCCGCCCGCGGCCGACCCGAGGTTCAGTCCCACGTTCACGGCGTGGCAGCGCATCGCCAGCTTCTGGGCCACGACGCAGGTGCGGACGGTCTGCCACAGCTCGGTGTGGGTCGCCTCGTCGAGGTCCTCGAGGTCGGCGATCGGTTCGTACGGGAGCACCAGCGCGTGGCCGGAGGTGTAGGGGAACTTGTTGAGCAGCACGAAGGTGCGCGGACCGCGCCACACCAGGTGCTTCTCCTCGTCGGTCCCATCCGCGGCCAGGATCCGCTCGAACAGCGTCCCCTCGATGCCGTCGAGGGCCAGCTGCTCGCGCTCGGCCGCGGCACCGGTCACGTACCGGCCCCGCCAGGTGGCCCAGAGGTGGTCGACGCCGTGCATCGGCGGGATCAGCGGCCGGCCACGTCGGCGGCGAGGCGCTCGAGGAACGCGTCGACCGGGACGCCACGCTCGACCTCCCCGCCCCGCGGGTTCACGCCCACGGTCCCGCCCGCCACGTCGTCGTCGCCCACCACGAGCACGTAGGGGATCTTCTCCCCCTTCGCCCGCCGGATGCGGCTGCCGAGCGTGTCGTCGGCCGCCACGACGTCGACCCGAGCGCCCTCCGCCTCGAAGCGGGACGCCAGCGTCCGCGCGTACTCGTCGTGGGAGTCGGCGACCGGGAGCAAGCGGACCTGCACCGGCGCCAGCCAGGTGGGGAACGCACCGGCGTAGTGCTCGAGGAGCACGGCGAAGAAGCGCTCCACCGAGCCGAACAGGGCCCGATGGATCATCACCGGGCGGTGGCGCTCGCCGTCGCTGCCGACGTACTCCAGCCCGAACCGCTGCGGCAGCATCAGGTCGACCTGGATCGTCGACATCTGCCACGAGCGCCCGATGGCGTCGCGCACCTGGACGGAGATCTTCGGGGCGTAGAACGCTCCCCCGCCCGGGTCCATCACCAGCTCGAGGTCCTTCGCGGTGGCGGCCCGGCGCAGCGCCTCGGTGGCCTCCTCCCACTCCTCCTCGGTGCCGATGGCCTTGCCCTCGGGGCGCGTGGACAGCTCGAGGTAGAAGTCGTCGAGGCCGTAGTCGCGCAGCAGGTCCAGCACGAAGTCGAGGAGCGAGGAGATCTCCTCCTCCATCTGCTCCTTCGTGGTGAAGATGTGCGCGTCGTCCTGGGCGAACCCCCGCGCCCGGGTGAGGCCGTGCAGCACACCCGACTTCTCGTACCGGTAGACCGAACCGAACTCGAAGAGGCGCAACGGCAGGTCGCGGTAGCTCCGCATCCTCGACCGGTAGATCAGGATGTGGAACGGGCAGTTCATCGGCTTGAGGTAGTACGACGTGCCCGGCTGGCCTTCCTCGTGGTCCAGCTCCATCGGGGGGTACATGCCCTCGGCGTACCACTCGAGGTGGCCCGAGGTCTGGAACAGCTCGCCCTTCGAGATGTGCGGCGAGTACACGAACTCGTAGCCCGCCTCCTCGTGGCGGCGGCGCGAGTAGTCCTCCATCAGCCGGCGGATGATCCCGCCCTTCGGGTGGAAGACCGCGAGGCCCGAGCCGATCTCCTCCGGGAAGCTGAAGAGGTCCAGCTCGGCCCCGAGCTTGCGGTGGTCGCGCTTTTGGGCCTCCTCCAGGCGGTGCAGGTGCGCGGCGAGGTCCTTCTTGGTCGCCCACGCCGTGCCGTAGATCCGCTGCAGCATCGGGTTGGACTCGCTGCCGCGGAAGTACGCGCCGGCGACCCGCATCAGCTTGAAGTGCCCGAGGCGGCCGGTGGACGGCACGTGCGGGCCGCGGCACATGTCGACGAAGTCACGGTCGCCCGCCGTGTTCCGGTAGAAGCTGATCGTCTCGCCGCCGCCGACCTCGCCCTCGCTGTCGTCGCCCTCCGCGGCACGGTCCATGAACGCCCGCTTGTACGGGTGGTCCGCCATCAGCTCGCGGGCCTCCCCGAGTGGCAGCTCGAAGCGCTCGAAGGGCTGGTCGGCCGCCACGATCTCGCGCATGCGCGCCTCGATCCGCTCGAGGTCCGCGTCGGTGAACGTGGCCCCTCCGGGCAGCTCGAAGTCGTAGTAGAAGCCGTCCTCGATCGCAGGGCCGCCGGCGAACGTGGCGCCCGGCCACATGTCGAGCACCGCCTGGGCGAGCACGTGCGCCGTCGAGTGGCGGAGGTGCTCGAGGGCGTCGGGGTCGCGGTCGGTGATGATCCGCACCTTGGCCCCGTCGTGGAGCGGCGCGGCGAGGTCGGTCGGCTCGCCGTCGACCTCCACGGCGATGGCCGCTCGAGCCAGACCCGGGCCGATCGAGGCGGCCAGGTCGGTGCCGGTCGACCCCTCGGGAAGGGATCGTTCGGAACCGTCGGGCAGCGTGATGGTCAGCTCGGCCATGGGAGCCACGCTACCGGCGGGCCCGGACCTCCCCGGAAAGGGATGCGGCTACAGGTCGACCAGGTCGACGAGCGGGCGCACCTGCAGCACCGATTGGCTGGAGCGGATCGCCTCCTGCTCCTGGCCCCCGCCCTCCTGCTCGGCTGCGTCACGTCCCTCGATGTCGGGCAGGGCCGCTCCGGCGGTGGACGCACCGCCGGCCGCCGACGCGGCGACGGTGGGCACCGCCTCCGGCTTGGGCCCGATGACCGCCGGCCCGGTGGGGAGCGTCTCGTGCCGCTTCGTCGCGTAGGTGTCGACGTACTCCTGGCCCGACAGCTCGCGGATCGAGAACATCACCTCGTCGGTGATCTGCCGGAGCACCAGGCGGTCGCTCGAGCGGTCCTGGTAGCGGCTGACGTCGATCGGCTCGCCGAAGCGGATCGTCACCTCCATGAACGGCCGCGGCAGCTTGGCGTCGGGCGGCTGCACCTCGGTGGCGCCGATGATCCCGACGGGGACGATCGGGCAGCCGGTGCGCAGGGCGAGGCGGGCGACGCCGGTGTGGCCCTTGTGCAGCAGCCCCGTGCGGGAGCGGGTGCCCTCCGGGTAGATGCCGAACAGCTCGCCCGCCTCGAGCACGCCCGCGGCGGCGTCGAGCGCTGCCTTCGAGGCGTCGCCACCGGAGCGGTCGATCGGGATCATCCCGAGCGCGGGGAAGAGCTTCTTGGTCTTCCAGTCGTCGAGGTACTCGGCCTTGCCCACGTACGTGACGCGCCTCGGCAGGACCAGCGGCACGAAGAAGCTGTCGAGCACCGACGTGTGGTTGGGCGCGATGAGCGCCCCACCGGTCTCGGGGACGTTCTCGAGGCCCTCGGTGTGGACGCGCCAGGTGAACCGGAAGATCGGCGTGAGCACCCATCGAGCGACGGTCTGGATGCTCCCCGGTCGCGGGTGGGGCGCAGTCGTCTCGGTCATGTCCACCCCCTTCGCGGTCCGGCCTCCGCTCAGTCTCGCGTATCGAGCGGCTCCGAGGAGCGCAAATCCGCTGCGACGGAGTTCACACCGCCGTCCTACGACCCGATCCGCACGCCGAGGAGCGCCGCTGCCTCGCTCACCGGACGCCCCGCCGCGACGGCCGCGTCGATCGCCGCGACGGCACCCGGCGTGTCGAGGTCCTCGTCGAGCGCACGGCGGACCTCGTCGAGCGCGCCTGAGCCGATGCCGGCAGCCGACCACCGATCCACGCGCTCCTGGTTCGTCGGCATGAGCTCGGGGTCCCACTCCCAGGAGTCGCGGTAGTGGTGCTGCAGCACGGCGAGGCGGATCGCCCGGGGATCCCACTCCTCGGCGAGGTCGGACACGAACACGAGGTTCCCGAGCGACTTCGACATCTTCTCGCCGTCCATCCGGACCATCGCCTGGTGCATCCAATGCCGCACGAACGGCTCACCGGTGGCGGCCTCGGACTGCGCCGTCTCGCACTCGTGGTGCGGGAAGATCAGGTCGGCCCCTCCGCCGTGGAGGTCGATCGTCTCGCCCAGCTCGCGGAGGCTGAGCGCCGAGCACTCGATGTGCCAGCCCGGACGGCCGGGGCCCCACAGCGAGTCCCAGGCGGGCTCGTCGGGCAGGGACGGCTGCCAGAGCACGAAGTCGAGCGGGTCGCGCTTGTGCGGGTCGTCGACGTTGCCGCCACGCTCGGCAGCCTGCTCGAGCATCTCCTCGCGGGTGCAGTTCGACACCTGGCCGAACCGCTCGAACTTCGACACCTCGAAGTAGACGCCGCCCCCCGCCTCGTAGGCGTAGCCCCGGTCGAGGACCATCCCGATGAAGCCGCGGATGTCGGCGATCGCAGAAGTCGCCCGCGGCTCGCTCCACGCGGGGAGCATGTCGAGCGTCGCCATGTCCTTGTCGAAGCGCGCCATCTCGGCGGCGGCGAGGTCCAGGTAGTGGACGCCCAGCTCGCGCGCCTTGCCGAGGATCGAGTCGTCGACGTCGGTCACGTTGCGGACGCACCGCGTCTCGTGGCCGATGTCCCGCAGCCGACGCTGGAGGACGTCGTAGCAGAGGTACGTGGCGGCGTGACCCAGGTGGGTCGAGTCGTAGGGCGTGATCCCGCACGTGTACATGGTCACGATCGGACCCACTTCGAAGGGCACGACGGAGCGTGACGCGGTGTCGTAGAGGCGCACGGATGCTCAAGCTACCGGTCCCCGACCGGCGAGCAGCCCTCCGGGCCGGACGCCACAGCCCGAGGTCCGGACCTGGGGGCGCGCCGCGCCGCTGGGCGAGCCGCGTTTGGGTCCCGACGGGGGGCGCGTCACTACAGTTGCCCGGATGCAGATCGGAGTACTGGGAGCAACGGGACCAGCTGGGAGCGGCCTGGCCGTGCGGCTCGCCGCGGCGGGTTTCGACGTCACGATCGGGTCGCGGTCCAAGTACCGGGCCCTCGAGGTGCGCGACAAGCTCGTGGCCAAGTGGGAGGACCGGAACCTGCAGATCACCGCAGGCGACAACTCCGACGCGGCGCAGTCCGACATCGTCGTGGTCGCCACGCCGTGGGACGCGGCTGCCTCGACCGTGTCCGAGGTCTCGGACAGCCTGAAGGGCAAGGTCGTCATCTCGATGGCGAACGCCCTCGCCAAGGTCGGCCACGAGTTCCAGCCGCTCGTCCCGCCTCGCGGCTCGGTCGCAGCGTCGGTGCAGGCCGCGGTGCCGAAGTCGCTCGTGGCGGCAGCGATGCACCACGTGCCGGCGAAGGAGCTGGGCGACATCGCCCACCCGGTGCTCAGCGACGTGCTGGTGTGCTCGGACCACCCGTCCGCCACCGCCACCGTCCTCGACATCGTGAAGAAGCTGCCCGACCTCCGGCCGATCGACGCCGGCGAGCTGTCGAACGCGGCGCCGATCGAGGCGTTCGCGGCGGTGCTGCTCCAGGTCAACGTGAAGTACAAGACCCGCGTGGCGGTTCGCTTCACGGGCCTCGACGACGCCATCTGAGCGTCAGTCCGGCGTCGGCACGTCGGTCTCGTCGGTGATGTCGCCGACGATCGACTCCACCACGTCCTCGAGCGTGACCATCCCGATGGTCTGACGCTCGGCGTCCACCACGAGCGCGAGGTGACGTCGGGCCGCGCGCATCCGCACGAGCAGCGGCCCCAGCTCGGCGTCGGCCTCGACCGAGAAGGTGAGCCGCAGGACGGAGCGCGGCAGCGGGCCCCAGCGGCTCCCGGCACCGAGGGCGAGCACGTCCTTCACGTGGACGTAGCCGAACATCCGCCCGTCGGCGTTCCGCACGACCAGGCGGCTGTGCCCGGAGTGGCGGAACCGCTCCTCCACCGCGACGAGCGGATCGTCGACGTCCACCGACACCACCGACCCGATCGGGACCATCACGTCCTCGACCCGCCGCCCCACGAACGCGAGGGCGCCGGTCAGCAGCTCGGTCTCCTCCGCCTCGAGGAGGCCCTCGTCCCGCGAGGCCGCGAGCATCACGCCGATCTCGGCGGCGGTGTGGGCGCTGCGGAGCTCGTCGGCGGGCTCGACCCCCAGCAGGCGGGTGCCTCCCCTCGCCAGCGCAGCGAGCGCCCAGATCACCGGGCGGAACACGGTGACGAACGCCCGCGCGGGGGCAGCGACGACGGTGAGCGTCCGCTCGGGCGCAGCGAGGGCGAGGGCCTTGGGGAGCATCTCGCC
>JBIQID010000219.1:0-2225 GCA_044508215.1 Actinomycetota bacterium
GAACGGTCCAGATCGCTGATCTCCCGGCCTGCCGCAGCGAGGGTGGCCAGCAGCTCGACCCGCCGGGCGGCCACCGCGTTCGCCGCCACGGCGGACGCCAGCTGCCCGGCCAGGTGTTCCGCCAGGTAGGCGGCTGGGAGGGTCACCACGAGGAGCACCACCGAGGCCTCTCCCAGCGCTCCCAGGGCGAGGGCGTCGCCGGGGTGCCACTCGAGGACCATCCGCCCGGCGAGCAGGGCAGCGCACCAGGCCCAACAGGCGACGGCGCCGAGGACGCCGAAGCGCACCGCAGCGACGAGCGCCGGGACCACGAGGACCAACGTGGCTGGGTCACCGGGCGAGGCGCCGGTGCTCCAGAGGCCGAGCGCCGCGAGGAGTGCATCGGCCCCTACGTGGGCGACGACGATCCCGGTCGAGCGCCGGGAGGCGGTCACCCTGGCATGGAGGCCCACGGCCAGGAGACAGGCCGACGCGGCCAGGGCGAGCGCTGTGGTGCCCGGGAGCGCCACGCCATCCGGGCGCCGGCCGATTGCCACCACGGCAATGGTCAGGGCCCCGAGGACCCGGAGGCGCTGGGTGGCCTTCTCGACCACGTCCAGCGCCGGACGCTCAGGTGCGTGTCGGTCCACTGCGATCACCTCCACTGGTGACGAGGAGCAGGCTGCGTGCTGCAGGAGGGAGCAGCGTGGTGGCGCTCGAGTCGGAGGTCGCGCCGGGCAGCCACAGCGGGAGCCTCGCTGTGGCGGTGCGGCCGGGAGCGCTCGCGCCTGGTGCCTGGGCGGCCCATGGGTCGAACTCAGGCGCCCAGCAGAGGCGGCTCGCCCAGGCGGCGCCGACCGACGCGACCACCAGTGCGGCGAGGGGCGCCCACCTGCCGTCTCGCAACCAGAGGTGGGGGAGGCCGACCAGGGGCACCAGGACGCGACCTGCTCCCTGGACGCGCTCGGGCGGGACGGGCGCCGAGTCGGGTGTGGGGTTGGCGTCGCCCTTCGTGCGCAGGCCGTGGTCGTCGGTGTGGCCCACGACGCGGTGGAGGGTGCGGTGGCCGTCCTCGTCGAGGAAGACGGCCACCGAGCCCTCGCCGATCTCCTCCGAGGGCGTCGCGCTCCACACCACAACGTCACCGGCTTCGATGCGCGGGGACATCGAGCCCGAGAGCACCACGGTGGAGCTCCACCCCGGCAACCACCCGGGCACCACCGCCCACAGGAGGAGCGTGGCGAGGGTGGTCAGGAGGAAGAGGGACCCGAGTCCCACCCAGAAGGCGAGCTCGTGCCCCCAGGCCCTCACGCCGTCCTGGTTTCCCATGTGAACCCGAACATGCTGGTGAGACCCTGGGCCAGCTCCTCATCCTGCAGGTTCAGGGTGAAGCGGAAGGTCTTGGTCTCCGTCGTGGCCGGATCCCACGTGGCGAGGCCTGTGCCGTAGTCGCGGTGGTCGGTCCAGAAGGCATCGACCGTGCCGGTGAAGAGGGAGCTCGACGGAGCAAAGCTGGTGCAGTCGCCGTAGGGATCCGCCGTGGCGTCGCCGACCTCGACCTCCAGGTCCAGGAACGTGCCGAGCGCTCCACCGGGCGGGCTTGGCATGTAGAGCAGCACTGCGTCCGGATCGGTGCTGCCGTCGTAGGTCACGTCGATGCAGCGCTCGACGGGCACCCCCGGGACGAGGTCGCCCACCCCGGTGAAGAGGGCGACACCACTGTCGTTGTCGGTCAAGGAGACGGAGGCGGCGGTGACGGTGCTGTTCGGGTTGTCCGTAGTCGCGCTGAACGCCGCTCGGGAGCCGGTGAGGAGGAGGAAGCTGATGAGCAGGAACGCCGCCAGCACGGCGGCGGAACGGGCCACCAGCGCGTGCGGGGAGCTCGAGCGCCGGGGCCGGCTGGCGCCTGGGTCAGGCGCGCTGAGGTCGAGGTGGGTCAAGGGGGCTCCTCTCTCGGAACGTGCGGACGGGTGACCGCCGCAGGCAGGGCTGAGAACATGGCCATCTCCATCGCCTCCGGACTGCGGGTGCTTGACCCAAATGAGCCGGTCTCCCCAAGGGCGCGCCCGTGCGTCAGGTCCGAAAGGACCACGAAACCGCACCCCAACCCGGTTCTGTCCTGCGTGGTGCGACGGATCCGTCGCACCACGCAGGACGAAAGCGGCACTGCTTCGGGCATCCGTTCTGGTGCTGATCGTCACGGGTAGCGGCGCGTGGCAGGAGGCGATGCATGAGGAGCCTGGATC
>JBIQID010000220.1:0-2192 GCA_044508215.1 Actinomycetota bacterium
GAGCGTCTGGTCCTGGAGCGGGCACTCGCCGCCCTTGTCGCAGACCGGGCAGTCGAGCGGGTGGTTGATGAGGAGGTACTCCAAGACGCCGTCCTGGACCTTCTGCACGGTCGGCGACTTGGTGTCCACGGACATGCCGTCGGTGCACTCGATCATGCAGCTCGGCTGGAGGGCCGGGCCACGGCCGGTGTCCACCTCGACGATGCACATGCGGCACATGCCGACCGGCTCCATCCGCGGGTGGTAGCAGAACCTCGGGATGTAGGCGCCGTTGCGCTCGCACGCGTCGATCAGCAGCTCGCCCTTCTGGGCCTGCACCTCCTGGCCGTCGACGACCAGGTTCACGGGATCGGTCACCGGCGCCATCCGGCGTGGCTCGGTCACGCGTGGACCTCCTCGGACGGAGCTGGAGCCGGGGCGGGCGCCACGGCGAGCGGGATCGGGTCGCGCCGGGTGATCAGCGCCTCGAAGTCACCGCGGAAGCGGCGGAGCGCCGAGGTGATCGGCGCCACCGAGGACGGGCCCAGCGGGCAGATCGTGGTCTGCCGCGGCGGGTACGGCACGGCCTCGAGGCCCTCCTCCGGGAACGCTGCCACCGGGTAGGGACCGGGGCTGATGTTGTCGGCGACGTCCAACAGGAGCTCGATGTCGGACGGGCGGCCGTGGCCGTCGACGATGCGCTGGAGGATCTTCTCCTCCCACGTCGTGCCCTCACGACAGGGGGTGCACTTGCCGCACGACTCGCGGGCGAAGAAGCGGACGATCCGGAGGCAGGCGCGCACGATGTCGGTGGTCTCGTCCATCACGACGATCGCGCCGGAGCCCACCATCGAACCGGCGGCCCCGACCGGGCGCGCCTCGAGCGGCATGTCGAGGTGCTCCTCGAAGAACCACGGCGCGGAGGCGCCGCCGGGGATGAACGCCTTGAGGCGGTTGCCGTTGCGGATGCCGCCCCCGTACCGCTCGTCGTGGAACAGCTCGCCGTAGGTCGTGGTGCCCTGCGGGACCTCGAAGACGCCGGGCCGCTCCACGTGGCCTGACACCGCGACCAGTCGCGTGCCGGGCGAGGTCTCCGAGCCGATCTCGCGGTAGGCAGCGGCGCCGTTGACCATCAGCCAGGGCAGGTTGGAGAGCGTCTCGACGTTGTTGACGATCGTCGGGGCCATGTAGAGGCCCTTCGCCGCCGGGAAGAACGGCGGCTTCAAGCGGGGCATCCCCCGGTTCCCCTCGAGCGACTCGATGAGCGCCGTCTCCTCGCCCACGATGTAGGCGCCCGCACCCCAGTGCAGGACGATGTCGACGCTGAAGTCGGTGCCGAGGATGTTCCTGCCGACGAGGTTCGCGGCGTAGGCCTCGTTGAGCGCCGCAGCGATCCGCTCCTGCGCGTGGGCCATCTCGCCACGCACGTAGAGGAACACCTGGGCGCAGCCGATCGCGTACGCAGCGATGAGGCACCCCTCGATCAGCTGGTGCGGGTCGCGCTCCATGAGGATGCGGTCCTTGTAGGTGCCGGGCTCGGACTCGTCGCCGTTCACGACGAGGTACCGGGGCCACACCTCGGCGGGGGCGAACCCCCACTTCGTGCCGGCGGGGAAGCCGGCGCCACCTCGACCGAGCACGGTCGCGGCGCGCACCTCCTCCAACACCGCCGACGGCGACATCTCGAGCGCGCGCCGGAGCCCCGCGTAGCCCTCGAAGCTGCCCGAGCCCCGGTAGCCGTCGAGGGTGTGCCCGTCGAGGACGTCCCACCGGGAGGTGACGATGCGGGCGTCGCCGCTCATGCCGCACCTCCGCCCTGGCCGGAACCGGCGCCGTCCGCGGCGGCCAGCTCCTCGTGCCGGCGGATCCACACCGGCTTCGACTGGAGCTCGGGCGCCGTCACGTTGGCGAGCCGCTCCGGCGGCAGGTCCTGGCGGACCTTGCCGAGGGTGCCGTGCGGCGGGATGTCGTCACGGGCCCCGGAGCGCAGCTCTCCGACGAGCTGGTCGAACTCGTCGTGGGTGATCTGGTGGAAGTAGCGGTAGTTCACCTGGCAGACGGGCGCCTCGGTGCACGCGGCGATGCACTCGACGTCCTCGAGCGTGAACATCCCGTCCTCGGTCGTCGCGCCGGGAGGGATGCCGAGCGTCTCCGACGCGTGCTCGAGCAGCTCCTCGCCGCCGAGCAGCTGGCACGAGATGTTGGTGCACACG
>JBIQID010000065.1:0-16361 GCA_044508215.1 Actinomycetota bacterium
CAGCTCCGCCTCAGTTTCGCTCGCAGGCTCGCTGCTTCGTGCTCCGCTACCCGGCCTTCGACTCGCCGCGTGGGGGGAGGGGGTAGCGGAGCAGCGCACCCAGCCCGTCGGCCGGTGCCGCCGCCCCGGCCCCCGGCACCACCACGATGCGGGCGTCGCTCGCCAGGGCAGCGGCGACCGCGAGGTCCTGCTGCGGCCCGCTGCGGGGTGTCTGACCGAGGGCTCGGAGGTCGCCGACGTTGGTCGTGACGTTCATCGGGTCGTCGCCCACGAACGCCCTCGCCGGCTCCGCGGAGGTGGTGTCGTCCGCAACGAGCAACGTGTCCACCTGCCCGCGCGCCAGGGCGGACAGCGTCTTCGCTGCACCAGAGGTCCCTTCCCGCGTGGCGACCGCCTCCTTGTAGCGGGCGAGGAGATCAGCCATCCGCTCGGCCACCACGGTGTCGTGCAGGCGGGTGAGCCGTTCGGCCAGGTCGTCGCTCGACCCGTCGGCCGCCCTCGACCCCTCCACCACGCGGACCATCGACCGGTGCGCCTCCCGGAGGTGTTCGAGGAGGAAGCCGACGGCGCGCTCCTCACCGGCCACGGCGATGAACTCCACCCGCTGCTCGTCGACCAGGCGGTCGACGGCCTCGGCCACGGACTTCGCGTTCTGCTCCCAGGTGTTCTCGGCGTGCCGCTGGTAGTGCGCGTGTGACCACCCACCGACCTTCACCTTGGTCATGAAGTCGGTGTCGCCCTCCACCTCGTCGACCTGCTGGAGGTCGCCGTGGTCGATCGACAGGAGGTCGGCGCCCTCACGGTTGATCGTGACCACGAGGTAGGGCAACGAGCTCTGGTACGACTCGATGATCGGGATGATCCGCGGGGTGGCCGCGGTGATCACCACGTCGCTCGCGATCGAGTGGAGCAGCTGGCCCTCGAGCCGCACGCCGTGCTCGTCCGCGATCACCACGCACGTGGGTGCGCCGGGACGACCGCATCGCAGGAGCGCCTCGACCACGGCGTCCACGGTGGTGTCGGAGTGGCCGTCGGCGTGCAGCTGGCGGCGTATCGCCACCATCCCGCTCTCGAACTGGTGCCGGGCGCCCTCCACGGCGTTCGGCACCCGTAGGTAGGCCGAGATGAAGGGCCCTTCACCCTGAAACAGGTCGCGCAGGTCCGTCGGGGTCAGCCGTTCGCTGACCTCGACCTTGATCGTCTCAGACATCGACACACGGCCGACCTACCCGGGCCGCTCGGCGATCATTCGGCCGCCTCGCGGGTAGCAGGCGGGTTGCGGCCCTGATGGAGGGGCGCCGGGAGACCCGTGCGGAGTCGGAGCGGATGCACATCGGGATGATCGGACTGGGGCGGATGGGGGCGAACCTCGTGAGGCGCCTCCACCATGGCGGTCACCGGTGCACCGTCTACGACCTCGACCCGGAGGCGGGCCGCAGCCTCGCATCGGAGGTGGGTGCCACCGCGGCCGCCTCGATCGCCGACCTGGTCGCCGACCTCGAACCGCCGCGGGCCGTGTGGGTGATGGTGCCCGCCGGCGTCACGGGTGCGGTCATCGACGACGTCGCCGGCCACCTCGCAGCGGGGGATGTGGTCATCGACGGCGGCAACACCCACTACCGCGACGACGTGGATCGGGCCGGTGAGCTGGGCACCTCCGGCATCCACCACGTCGACGTGGGCACGAGCGGCGGTGTCTTCGGCCTCGACCGCGGGTTCTGCCTCATGGTGGGTGGCGAGACCGAGGTGGTCGGCCGCCTGGTGCCACTGTTCCGCACGCTCGCCCCTGGCGTGGAGAGCGCCCCGCGCACACCCGGCACCAGCGGGCCGCCGTCGACGGCCGAGCAGGGCTGGCTGCACTGCGGGCCCAACGGCGCCGGCCACTTCGTGAAGATGGTCCACAACGGGATCGAGTACGGGCTGATGGCCGCGTTCGCGGAGGGCCTGAACCTGCTCGCCCACGCTGATGCCGGCAGCATCGCCCGGGAGGCCGACGCAGAGTCCACCCCCATGCGGGAGCCCCGCTACTACCGCTACCAGTTCGACCTGCCGGCGATCGTCGAGGTGTGGCGGCGGGGGAGCGTCATCTCGTCGTGGCTCCTCGACCTCACCGCCGCGGCGCTCGTGGCGGATCCCGAGCTGTCGGGCTTCAGCGGGAAGGTGGCGGACTCGGGTGAGGGCCGGTGGACCGTCGAGGCCGCGGTCGACCTGGGCGTGCCGGCGCACGTGCTCACCGCGTCGCTCTACCAGCGGTTCAGCTCCCGAGGGGAAGCGGACCTCGCCAACCGGCTGCTCTCGTCGATGCGACAGCAGTTCGGCGGCCACGACGAGCACGTCATCCCGGAGGTCGGCATGGAGGAGCCTTCGCCCGAGGACGGCCCGTGACCGCCGGCCGGTCCGACTCGCTCGTCCTGTTCGGCATCACCGGCGACCTCGCCCGCAAGAAGCTCTTCGGCGCGCTCTACAACCTCGCGGCGCGAGACCTGCTGCCGCCGGTGGTGGTCGGGGTGGCGTCGTCGCAGTGGAGCCTCGACGAACTGCGGGACCGTGCCAGGACGTCGCTCGAGGAGAACGGCGTGGCGATCGACCAGCGGGTGTTCGAGCGCCTGGCGGGGACCTTCCGCTACGTGGCAGGTGACTACCGGGAACCCTCGGTGTACGAGCGGGTCGTCGAAGCCCTGGGCGAGGCGAAGCGGCCGGTCTGCTACCTCGCGATCCCGCCGTCGCTGTTCGCCGAGGTGGTGGGTGGTCTCGCCTCGGTGGGGCTCAACCGTGAGGGGCGCGTGGTGCTCGAGAAGCCCTTCGGCCGCGACCTCGCCTCGGCCCGAGCGCTCAACGAGCTCCTCCTGCGGGACTACCCGGAGTCGTCGGTCTTCCGGATCGACCACTTCCTCGGCAAGGAGCCGGTGCAGAACCTGATGGTGTTCCGGTTCTCCAACGGGATCATCGACCCGGTCTGGAACCGCTACTACGTCGACAACGTCCAGATCACGATGGCCGAGGACTTCGGCGTGGAGACCCGTGGCGCCTTCTACGACGGGGTGGGGGCGCTGAAGGACGTCGTGGAGAACCATCTGATGCAGGTCATCGCCCTCCTCGCCATGGAGCCGCCGGTGTCGGACGACCCCGACGCGCTCCGCGACGAGATCTCGAAGGTCCTCACCGCCATCCGTCCGCTGGAGCGAGGGCAGCTGCTGCGCGGCCAGTACGAGGGCTACCGCGAGGAGCAGGGCGTCGCCCCCGACTCCGACACGGAGACCTTCGTGTCGCTCCGCACGGAGATCGACTCGTGGCGGTGGGCAGGGGTGCCCTGGTACGTCCGGGCCGGGAAGTGCCTCGCGACCACCGACACCGAGGCGATCGTGGTGTTCCGCCAACCACCCCGTCCCCTCTTCGCCGACCCCGCCCAGATCCCGGAGCCCAACCACCTGCGGTTCCGTCTGTCGCCCGACGACGTGATCACCCTCACGCTGCAGTCCAAGCGCCCCGGTGACGCGCTGCTCAGCCAGCCCGTCTCGCTGCAGGTGGACCCCACCGAGGACGAGGCCGGACACGAACCGTACGAGCGGCTCCTGGACGACGCGCTCTCGGGCGACCCTCGGCTGTTCGCCCGCCAGGACGCGGTGGAGGCGGCGTGGGAGGTGGTCGACCCGGTGCTCGAGGACCACGACGCCGTCGTGCCGTACCCCCGCGGCTCGTGGGGGCCTCCGGGCGGCCCGACCCCGCCCGGTGGCTGGTACGCGCCGCAGTCGGTGCCGTGGCACCCACTGGACGCCCACGCCCCACGGCATGGCGCGCACGACGGCGCCCACGATCGTGCGCTCGACCAGCGCCAGCTCGGCGAGATGTGCACCAAGCGGGTGTGACGGTCCGCGAACCGGGCCCGTGCTCGCCGTGCCGGCGGCGGCTCAGGCGGCGAGGGCGTGGGGCCGCGGGCGGCGGAGGGCCGACAGGATCGGGTCGGCGAGGATCTGCGAACCGGTGTCCAGGAAGGCGGTGCGGACGATCTCGGTGAGCGCGGTGTCGGCCATGAAGTCGGTCGTCATGTGCGCCAGCACCTCCGGTCCCGGCTCGATCACCACCGTGGGGATCTGGTGGCGGCGGAGCGTGCGGACCTCCTGTTCGAGCGCTCGGCGGCACAGCTGGCGGATCGCGTTCGGCAGCGTCGGCCACCAACCGCCGCCGGTCATGGGCGAGACCACGATCGCGAGGTCGAGCTCGTGTCGGCGGAGGACGTCGGCGTTGGTCGGCGAGATCACGCCGCCGTCCACGTAGGTGTGGGCTCCGATGCGGACACCTGAGAAGTAGCCCGGTACGGCACACGAGGCGGCGATGGCCTCGCTGAGGTCGGCTCGCCTCCCACCGGGCCCGAACACGGCGCGGTGGCAGTCGGACCGCCGGGCCGCGCACAGGAGCAACGTCTCCTTCGGCCAGCGGTCACCGAACACCTCGTCGAGGAACCCGAGGTGCGGAGCCAGCTCGTGCGAGCCCTCGGGGAGGAGCACGCCCAGGCTGCCGAGCGACGCAGGACCCCTGGTCCAGCCGAGCCGGGCGATGCCCAGGACGGCGCGAGGGCCCGGCAGCCGGGGGAACCGCAGGAACTGGCGCGGGTCGAACGGCGGGAACGTCGGACGGTTGGTGACGGCCTCCTGGACGCGGAGGTCCGCCTCCTCGGCGGGTGAGCCGACGGTGAGCGCCGCGAGGTCGGTCGGCGGGACGCCGATGCGGAGGAGCGAGCCGACGAGGGAGCCGGCCGAGGTGCCCACGACCACCTCGGCGTCACGTGCGTCCCAGGCGAGGTCGTGCTGCAGCGCCGCAAGGGCACCGGCGTGGTAGGCCATGCCGACGGTCCCGCCACCCCCGAGCACCAGGCCGATGCGGTTCCGTCGGATCATGGGGGCCGAGTTCCCCTGATGGGGGCCGCTCAACCTCCCGGCGCCGGTGGCGTGCCGGGGAAGAGCCCGGGGCACACCGGCCCGTGAGCCCGGTCAGGGCCGCTCTGGCAGCGCCGCGCAGATCAGCGCGACGTCGTCGCGGTGGTCACCGGTGGCCGACTGGGCCTGGAGCACCTCGTCGGCCGACTCGCTTGCCGTGCTCCCCCGGACCGCCGCGAGGCTGGCCACGGCTCGGGCCATCCCGTCCTCGATCGTCTCGCCGCGACGCTCCACCAACCCGTCCGTGAAGAGGACCAGCATCGCGGGGCCGTCGACCTCGACCTTGGCCTCGGTGCGAGGCTCATCCGCGAGGCCCAGCGGCGGCCCGGCGGCTGCGTCGAGCCGGATCACCTCGCCGTCCTGGAGCCGCACCAGCGGATGCGGATGGCCCGCCGAGGCGTAGGTGAGCACACCGGTCGACGGCTCGTACGCGACCAGCGCGACGGTGGCCATCCAGCAGGCGGGCATCATCCCCACCCCGCGGTCGAGCCCGTCGAGGACCTGGGCGGGGGACGAGGTGGCGGCGGCGAGGGTGCGGATGGCGCTGCGGAGCTGGCCCATCGCCGAGGCCGCTGGCAGGCCGTGGCCCACGATGTCCCCGATGGTGAGCAGCACCACGCCATCGGGGGCGCGGATCACGTCGTAGAGGTCGCCGCCGACCTGGAGGTGCGACTCCGCGGGCACGTAGCGGCACGCGAAGTCCAACGGCATGCCGTCGGCTTCGACCGGTTCGAGGAGCGAGCGCTGGAGGCGGAGGGCGATGTCGTGCTCGATGCGCCGCCGCTGGGCGCGGTCGAGCGCCAGAGCCACCTGGGCGGCGAACCCGCCGAGGCGGAAGGTGCGCTCGGGAGCGAGTGGGCTGCCGGCAGGGAAGGCGATCGCCAGCACACCCGAGAGCCGACCCGCCGAGTGCAGCGGCAGCGCGATCCACTGCGCTGACGCCAGCACGGTCGCCTGGACCTGCTCCGTCTGGACGGTCGCGCGGCAGATCGGGAGCGCCGGGTGCTGCTGCGTGCGCCACAGTTCGAAGTCCTGGCGGGCGGCGAGGGGCGCCAGCTCGCCGTCCTCCTCGAGGAGCAGGATCGCCGCGTCGCACGCCCCGAGGGACGCAGTTCCCTGGTCGACGACGACGTCGCCCACCTGCTCCGGCCAGTCCGCCGACGCGAGCGCCGCGAGGGCCTGGGCCATGTCGCGGGACCGCCGCTCGGCCTCCCGGGCGGCGGTGACGTCCTCGAACACCACGCTCGCCGCGGTGATCCGACCCTTCGACACGATGGGAGCGGCGCTGACGTCGAGCACCTTCGCGTCGGCGCCCGTGCCGAGCGTGACGTCGACGTGCTGCGACTCCGTCCCCTCCTCGAGCGCCGCCCGGAGGGGTGCCAGCAGCTGAGCGGCGTCGTTCGTGCCCACGGCGTCGGTGCGGCCCACGGAGCGCAGGAGCTCCCCGGCGCTCGGGTTCACCATCTGCGAACGGGCGTCGGCGTCGACCACCACCACGGAGGCGGGGAGCTGCTCGAGCACCTTGGAGAGGAGGTCCTGTCCGGCGACGACCCGCATGTGGTCTCGGTTGAGGCGACGGCTGGCCCAGAGGCTGCCGAGGAGGGCGGTGGCCACGATGACGCCCAGCACCATCGAGGCGTTGAGGAACTGGCGGTGCGCGGCTCCGTACACGTCGGATTCGGACCGCTCGACCAGCATCGTCCAGTTCGCCACCGGCACCCGGGACCAGGCGACCACGCCCCTCTCGCCCTCGACCTCGGCGAGGTCGGTGAGGATCCCGTGGTCCTGGTCGTCGGGGAGGTCAGCCATCCCAGCCGTGCGTGACGGGTGCGGGGTCACCCCGAGGATGACGTTCCCGTCGTCGTCGAGGATCGTGAGCTTCTCCGTGCCGAACAGGCCCTCGACCATCTCGGGGGTGATGCGGTCGAGCAGGATGCTCGCTGCGAGCACCCCGTTCACGTCCCCCGCTTCGTTCCTGGTGGGAGAAGCGAAGATCACGAGCCGGGATCCGCTCCTGCGACCCTGGAGGAGGGAGCTCACCGCGAAGCGCCCCTCCATCGCTTCGGCGAAGTACTGGCGGTCGCCGATGGACACGGCGTCGGCGAGCTCGGAGGAGTCCCCGGGAGCGACCACGCGAGCGCGGACGGCGCCGCTGGCATCGGCCCAGAACACGTTGCCGAGGAAGGTGAGCCCTGGGCGCGAGACGGTCATGTACCGCTCGATCGCGGCGACGTCCTCCTGCGCGAACGGAGGGGCACCGCTCGCCACGGCCAGCGTCTGCATGATCGTCTGCGCCAGGGTGGTGCCGAGCGAGCCGGCCAGCTCGACGCTCTGCTCCAGGCTCTCGCGGGCGGTCGCCTGGTTCTGCCGGTACGAGTGGTTCAGCGACCACCCGCCGAACCCGGCCAGGATGACCGTCAGCGTGAGGGCGACCGCAAGGACCCGGGTCCCGATCGGGCGCGCTTCCGTGATGCCGCGGCTCGACACGGGCATCATCAAACCACAAGGGCCGGGGCGGGTCGGACCTGCTCGCGGTGGCGGTTCTCAGGCTTCCAGGCGGAAGGCCTCCATGAGGCCTGCGCTCTCGAGGACGACTCGGAGGTCATCGCTCGGATCACGCAGGCAGAAGTGCGGCACCTTCTCGCGGAGGCGGAGCAGGAAGCGCAGCATGATCGAGTCGCAGAAGGTCACCTCGCTGGCGTCGAGGACCACCGGTCCGCGGTGTGACTGCAGGCGCTCGGACCACTCCTCGAGCGTGCTCCAGCAGTGCAGGTCGACGTCACCGCTGATGCTCGCGATCAGGGTGTCGCCCTCCTTGGTGTCCTCGATCAGCACGTCCCTCGTTCCGTCGCCGCAGTTGGGTGCTCGAAGGGTCGCCTACCCGCCCGGGTGGGAAGCTCAGACACGCATCTCGCGCTCGACGTCCGCGAACGTGACGGGGATCCGGAGCAGCAGGTCGCGAGCGAGCAGACCGAGGTCCGCCCCCTCCGCTGCGCGGGCGTGGAGGTGGACCGACCACAGCAGCGCGGTCGACGGGTCGGCGCCTCGTGCCAGGAGGCCGGCCACCATCCCGGCGAGGACGTCGCCGGACCCGGAGGTGGCGAGCGCGGTGCTGCCCCCTCGCTCGATCCATCGGGTCGCCGGGTCGTCGGGGTCCGAGATGTACGAGGTCGGGCCCCGCAGCGCCACGGCAGCCCGGTGCGTCCCCACGAGCCGACCGAGCGCTTCACCTGGCGCCTCCTCCACCCAGGTGGGCTCGCGGCCCAGCATGGTGGCGGCCTCGTCAGCGTTCGGCATCAGTGCGGTGCGGTCTGCCACCCGGCGCAGCAGCGTGCCGTCGCCGCACCACCGGAGCGAGGCGGAATCGACGAGCAGGCTGGCCTCCCTGCCGAGCGACGCAGCGACCAGCCGCAGGAGGTGGTGCGCTCGGTCCGTGTCCAGCATCCCGGTGCCGACGAGGACGGCGTCGGCCCGGGAGATCGTGGCGGCGAGGTCCTCTTCGGCCGGGTCGTCGACGGTGGCCGGCCAGGGGATCACCCGGGCTTCCGGCACTGCGACGCCGATCGCTGCGGCGGTCGTCGGCGAGGTGCAGATCTGGAGCCGGCCCGCTCCGGCGCGCAGCGCGGCGGTGCCGGCCAGGATCACCGAGCCCGGGGTCTCCGACGATCCACCCACCACCAGCACCGTCCCGCGGTCGCGCTTGGAGGAGGCGTCCTCGTGTCGGGGGAGCGGGCGCGCCGCGAGGACGTCGTCGTCCAGCTCCACCTCCCGCGGTTCGTCAGGGACGGCCGCGTGGAGGGAGTCGCCGGCGTGGGCTTCGTCAGCGTGTGAGGGGCTGTCAGCGTGGTGCGACCGCACGATCCGGCTCCCTCGTGACCGGGGCGTCCTGTCGCAGCAGGGGTGCCACCTCGCCGAAGCGCACCAGGCGCATGCCCGAGCCGTCCGGCTCCTGTGCGAACTCGGAGAGCGAGCAGTTCGCCAGGTCCACGCCGCGGTTCAGGTCCAGCACCTCCGCCTCGCTCAGCCGTTCGATCACGTACCGGAACATGAGGATCACGACCTCGTGGGCCACGACGAGGATCCGTTCGCCGGCGTGCTCGCGGGAGAACGAATCGAGCGCGCTCCGCACGCGGAGGGCGACGTCGCACCAGCTCTCCCCTCCGGGAGGGCGGTGGTAGAACTTGCCGAGCCGTCGTCGGGCCTCGGCCTGCTCCGGCAGCCGCTGCTCGATGCCGATGCGGGTGAGGCGGTCGAGCACGCCGAACTCCCGCTCGCGGAGGCGTTCGTCCACGACGATCGGCGCCTCCAGCCCGCCCGAGTCGCGCAGCAGGCGGGCCGTCTCGTGGGCTCTGACGTAGGGCGAGGTGAGGATCGCAGCCGGAGGGGCCTCTGTCCCGGCATCAGCGAGCCACCGGCCGAGCGCCGTGGCCTGCTCCTCGCCTCGACTCGACAGGGGCACGTCCATGTCACGCTCGGCGATGTCGATCCACGGGGAGCCGGTCGACTCCGCGAGGTCCCGGGCCACGTTGCCGGCGCTCTCCGCGTGGCGGACCAGCGTGATCGACTCGGGCCACCTGGGGTCGTTCACGGGACCAGCTCGCCTTCTGCCGCTTCGAGGAGCCCGTCCCCAGCGAGCTCCTCGCTGAGCACCCGGTAGCCGGCGTCGTCGAACAGGACCGTCAGCTCCCCGTCCGAGCGGTCCACGACGGTGCCCGGACCGAACGTCGTGTGGCGCACTGGCTGGCCCGCACGGAACGGTCCACCGGCGTCCTCGTCCCGTCCGACCGCCTCGTCGGCGGTGGTGCGACCGTGGGGGACTGCGGGCTGGGCTGCCTCGTCGCAGACGTCGCAGTGGCCGCACCAGCCACCCTCGGCGCCCGTGTCGCCGTCGGCCGCATCGTCGTCACGTGCCTCGCCGAAGTACGCGAGCAACGCCCGCCAGCGGCATCGCGGCACCTCGAGGTAGCGGCGGAGCATGGCCGACCGGCTCTCCGCCAGCTGCGTCCTGCGGAGCTGCAGGGTCGTGACCGCTTCGACCGCCTCGTCGCCGCCGGTGCGGACCTCGAGGCGACGACCTCGCCGCGTGAGCGCTCCGGCCGTCACGAGGTCGGCGACCATCGACCGGACCCGCCGTTCGGGGATGCCGGTGCTCTCGTGGATCGCCGCCACCCTGGTCGCTCCGCCGGCCACCGCGTGCACCACCCGGAGGACGTCACCGGGCTCATCGGTCCTCGAACCGGTCGCCCTCCGGCGGGACGCCCGACCACGGGCCGCGAGGCAGATCCCCCAGGCCGGCTCGCCGTCGCGCCCTGCCCGCCCGACCTCCTGGTAGTAGGCATCGAGCGACTCGGGCGGCTCCACGTGGATCACGAAGCGGACGTCGGGGACGTCGATCCCCATGCCGAACGCGTTGGTGGCCACCACGGTGAGGTCGGGTTCCTCTCCGAACCGGGTGAGCACCTCGTCGCGGCGGCTTTTGGGCAGGCCGGCGTGGTAGGCGACGGCGGGGACGCCAGCTGCCTCCAGCTCCTCGGCCAGGAGCTCGCAGTCCTTCCTGCGGGCCACGTACAGGAGGCCTCGCCCTGGCAGCTCGCCGGCGAGGGCGACGGCCCGTTCGTGCGCCTCGGCGAGGTCGGCCACGGGCTCGACGGCGAGGTGCACCTCCTCCCGTTCGAACCCGGTGACGATCACCGTGGGATCGCGAAGGCCGAGCTGCTCGACGATCTCCGCCCGCACCGGTGGCGCAGCGGACGCCGTCAGCGCCAGCACGGGAGGGCGCCCGAGGCGCCGTGCCACGCCGCCGAGCGCCAGGTAGTCAGGCCGGAAGTCGTGGCCCCACATGCTGATGCAGTGCGCCTCGTCGACGGCGATGAGCGACGTGGGCGCATCGCGGAGGGCGGCGACCACCTCGTCGTCGACCAGCGTCTCGGGCGCGACCAGCACGAACTCGACCGTGCCGGCGCGGATCGCGTCCATCACCTCTCGTCGCTCACCCTCCCCTTGGAGGCTGTTGAGGGCCGCCGCGCCGCCGAAGGCGTCGCCGATCGACTGCACCTGGTCCGCCTGGAGGGCCAGGAGCGGCGACACCACCAGGGTGCACCCCGGGCGTCCGCCCCCGGCTGCCTGGTAGATCGCGGACTTCCCTGCGCCGGTCGGCATGACGACGAGCGCGTCGCCGCCGTCGACCACCGCATCGACTGCGAGGGCCTGCTCCGGCCTCAGCCCGAACCCCAGCTCGATCCGGGTGCGACGCTCGAGCGTCGGGTCCACCGCCGGTCAGCCGCTCGGTGCGGGACCCTGCATCGGGTCCTCGCCAGCCGGCACCGGCTCGTCGCCGTCGTTCAGCTCGTCGGGCATGGGGTCCCAGTCGGCGAGGCGTCCCTCGGAGGTCTCGACGCCGTCGGCGTCGCGGACCGGGCGGTCCTCGCCGCCGACCGGCGCGGTGTCGCGCGGTGGTCCGGCGGCGGGCTGGTCGCTGCGTCGAGCGCCGCCTTCGCGCTGTGCGTCCATGTGGAGGTGTGCCTCAGGAGTTGCGAGCGCCGCTCGACACGTCGGCCCCCGGCGGGAGGTCGCCCTGGTCGCGGCCGCCCTCGGCCGGCTCACGGACGGCGCCGCTGCCCTCTGCCTCGGCCACACCGCGCTCGGTGCCCGAGCCGCCCGCTGCAGGGTTGCCGGGCTCCTGGGGCGTGTCGCCGCCGTAGTCGGACTCGCCGTTGGTGTTGTCTCGATCTGCTGCCATGCCCGGGCCGTACCCCTCGGCGGGCGGGATCAACCGTGCCGGGGCCCTGGGTGGGAACAGCGCGTCGCCCAGCGCCCGCCCGGGCGGCCCTCGTGGGTTCACGATCCGCCGGCACCGGGTACCACGGCGGCCATGGACGAGGAACTCGAGTCGAGGGGCACCGAGCTCATCTCCGCGCTGCATCGCGGCGGCGGGTTGGGGCTGGCGGTGGCGGAATCGCTGACGGGAGGGCAGCTGGCGATGGTGATCGCCCGCACCCCTGGGTCGGGCGAGGTCTTCCTCGGCGGCCTGGTGACCTACCACCGCATCACCAAGCACCACCTGTTGGGCGTCGACCTCGACAACGTGGTCAGCCCCGACGCCGCCGTCACGATGGCGCAGGCGACCCGGGAGATGCTCGACGCCGACGTGGCGGTGGCCGTGACCGGTGTCGCCGGCCCCGAGGAGCAGGAGGGCGTCGAGGTGGGCACGGTGTTCGGTGGCTGGGCGACCCGCCACGACGCCGGTGCCGAGAGGTGGCACTTCGACGGCGAGCCCGAGGAGATCTGTCGGGAGACCACCGACTCCGCCCTGCGGATGGCGATCCGAGCGACCACGTCGCTCCTCGACACCGACCTCGACGACGCCCCGCTCCCCGAACAGCCCTTCGCTCGGCGGGCTGCCGTCCCGGCCTGACCCGCCGACCCCGACGCGACGAGGGGGACGGCGATCGCCGTCCCCCTCGTCCTCGTCGCGCGTGTTCCTCGTCGGCGAGGGTCAGGCGCCCTGCTGGCGCTCCCTGGCCGGCGCACCGGCCGACTGCTCCTCGAACTCTGCGGCCGCTGCCTCGGTGTCGCCATCGTGCTGCTCGACCAGCTCGTCGGCGAGCTCCTGGTCTCGCTCGACCGCCTGGCCGAGCGAAACATCCTCGTAGCCGGGCTCGGTGTACTTGGCGTCGGGATCGGTGCCGGTGGCGGTGTCCTTGCCGGTGGGCGGGGTGCTGGGCATGGTTGCTCCTTCGTGGTCGGTTGCCTGGTCGATCTGTTCGTGTTCTGGTCGATCTGGTCGTGCTGCGCCGGTGGCGGCCCCAAGGGGGGCCGTGGCCTCAGCGCATCCCCGGGGTGGCGCCACCGAAGACGGATGCCTTCGTCGACTCCCGCGGTGTGCGGGGCATGTTCGAGAGCACGTCCACCTCGGCGACGGTGGCCTCGGGTCCGTACGACATCACGAGGGTCCCGGCGGTGCCGCAGCTGCGGCACGCGACGGGCACCACGATCTGCATGTCGGCCGGGTCCGACGCCCCTTCGAGGCGGGTGACCTCGTCGGCCGACTGCTCCGACGCCGGGGTGGTGGCGCCGCACGTCAGGCAGTGGACGAAGCCGCCGGCTCGCGGCTCGAACTGGCCGGTGAGCCCGGCGTCCGACAACGCTGCATCGACGTCCCTCGACGACGGGTCGACGGGGTTCGTCGGGTCGGGCGTGGACATGGTTCAGGCCTCCTCGGTCGTCCACCAGGTCGGCTCGGGGAGTACCCGGCGTGGTCGCGCAGCAACCACCGGGAGGGCGTGCCTCGAGCGGTTCGTCGTGCCGGAGGGCGGGTACGTGCCCTGACCGAACCGTCCGGGTCGGATCAGCGAACCGAGGAGGCGACACCATGATCGCGTTGGGCTACACGGCATCGAGCGAGGAGCACACGCCGAGCGACCTGGTGGCCAACGTGAGGGCCGCGGAGGAGGCGGGGTTCGACTTCTGCTCGATGTCGGACCACTTCCACCCGTGGGTGGGCGAGCAGGGGCACAGCCCGTTCGTGTGGTCGGTGCTCGGCGCCGTCGCCGCTGCCACGGAACGCATCGAGGTCGTCACCGGGGTGACCTGCCCCACCGTGCGGATGCACCCTGTGATCAACGCCCACGCGGCGGCCACCACGGCGCTCCTGTTCGAGGGCCGCTTCTCGTTCGGCGTCGGCAGCGGCGAGGCGCTCAACGAGCACGTGCTCGGCGACCGCTGGCCGGCCCCTGAGATCCGGCTGGAGATGTTGGAAGAGGCGGTGGAGGTGATCCGCAAGCTCTGGACCGGGGAGACCGTCGACCACCGTGGCCGGCACTACACCGTGGAGAACGCCAAGCTCTTCGATCCACCCGACCCGGCGCCGCCGCTCCTCGTGAGCGGGTTCGGTCCGATGGCGGTCGAGCTGGCCGCACGGATCGGCGACGGGCTCTTCAGCCACGCTGATGCCGAGATGGCGGAGAAGTTCAAGGGCGCCGGCGGGAAGGGCCCGCTCTACGCGCAGCTGAACATCTGCTGGGGCGAGGACAAGGAGAAGTGCGCCGAGACAGTGCACCGCATCTGGCCGAACAGCGCCATCCCGGGCCAGCTCGCACAGGAACTGCCGATGTGGAGCCACTTCGAGCAGGCCGCCCAGCTGGTGACGCAGGAGGATGCGGTGCAGAGCGTGACCCACGGTCCCGACGTGGAGGAGTACGTCACGGCGTTCCGTGAGTACGTGGACGCCGGCTTCGACCACGTCTACTTCCACCAGATCGGCCCGGACCAGGCCGGCTTCATCGACGCGTGGAACGGCGAGCTGGGCGACGCCATCCGGGAAGCCGCCGCAGGTTCCTGACGAGAGCCTCCTGACAGAGGCGTCCCGGCAGAGGCCTCCCGACAGAGGCGTCCCGACAGAGGTCTCCGACAAACGGAAGCGAAGCTCTCACATCGGAGCGGAGTGCTGCCGATCGTCTCCCGTCACGCTGCGTCAGCGGCGTCTTCTCCGGGAGAGAACCGAATGCAGCTCCACCCTTCGTCCAGGCTCCGCGCGGCGGTTCGTCGATGGACCGCCAAGCTGGCGGTCCTGTCGCTGATCGCGGGTGGCGGGGTGCTGGTCTTCCAGGCCCCGGCGGCCGCCGCCGGGACCGTGCTGCTCGAGGACGACTTCATGCAGCCCATCGTCACCTCCGCCGAGTACCGGGTGGGCGGTTCGTTCACCCCGTGCCTCACGGCTGCCGGATCCGGCACCTCGACGCCGGGACGGTGCGTCGGCGCCAGCGACCCCGCCGGCCAGGGCGCGCTCCGTCTGACCTCCGCCGGCACCGCCCAGGCCGGCTTCCTCCTCTACGACCACCCGCTGCCCACGAAGGCGGGGCTCGACATCTCGTTCCAGATGTACCAGTACGGCGGTGACGGCGCGGATGGGATCAGCTTCTTCCTCACCGACGGCTCCACGACCCTGTCCCAGGCGGGCCCGTCGGGCGGCTCGCTCGGCTACCAGTTCAAGCAGGCGACCGGTGAGCCCGGGCTCGCGAACGCCCTCCTCGGGGTGGGGTTCGACGCCTACGGCAACTTCCCGCAGGAGTCGAACGACCCGAGCTGCCCGATCGTCCCGGTGTTCAGCCCGGCGAACCCGTTCCAGTTCCGGGACAGCATCACGGTGCGGGGCCCAGCCGGCCCCGGCGGGCTCAGCGGCTACTGCGTCCTCGGCAACCCGGTCACGCTGCCCGGCGGGATCGACAACACGGGTGCTGCGACCCGTGCCGCAGCGCTCCGCTCGATCCGGATCGTCATCGACCCGCCCAGCGACCCGTCACCGATGGTGACGGTCTACGTGGGGGGCGTGCAGCGGGTGCAGGTCCCGCAGCCGGACGTCCTCGACAGCACGCCGACCTTCAAGTTCGGGTGGGCGGCCTCGACGGGCGGATCCACGAACATCCACGAGATCAACTTCCTCTCGGTCCAGTCGGTGGACCCGATCCTTCCGGAGCTCTCCCTCAGTTCTTCGTCCGCCACGACGATCGACGCGGGTGCCACCGCGACCGTCACCATGACGCCGTCGCTGTCGGCTGCTGCCGGCCCTGAGACGGAGCCCGTCACTCTCGATCTGTCGGTGCCTGCGGGCATGTCGTTCGGGGGGACGCCCTCCGGAACGGGCTGGGTGTGCGCCGCGCCCGCCGGCACCTCCACCCAGTGCACCTACACGCCCGCTCAGCGGATGCTGCCCGGCACGACGCTGCCGGCGGTCTCCGTCCCCCTGATCACGACCGGCAGCGGGGTGTTCTCGGTGACGGGCGTCGTCGACTCGTCCGACAACGACAGCTCGCTCGCCGTGCGCACCGCTAGCACCGCGGTCACCGTGCGACCTGTTGCATCGGCCGTCACCGGCACCGCGGTCGCATCGGCAACCGCGCCGGCATCCGTGACGCTGCAGCCGACCGCGTCCACCGGCACCGGCCCGTTTGCCTGGGCGGTCACGACGGCACCGAACCCGACGAAGGGCACCGCCACCATCGACGCGTCGACGGGCGAGATCACCTTCACTCCTGCAACGGGGGCGAGCGGTCGCAGCACGTTCGGTTACTCGGTCACCGGCGACGGCGTGACCAGCCAGCCCGCCGCCGCCACCGTCGACATCGCACCGGTCGCCCCGGCCCGCTCGGCGACGACCGATCACGACACCAACGTGGTGATCTCGCTGCCGTCGACACCCGTGGGCACGGGGCCGTTCACCTATGAGATCGGCACTGCGCCCCCCGTCTGGGCCGGCAGCGCGAGCATCAACTCGACCACCGGGGCGATCACCTTCGATCCGGCCGCCGGCTTCAGCGGCCCCACCTCGTTCACCTACGTCGCCCGCGACGCGGACGGCATCGCGAGCGCGCCGGCGCAGGTCGAGGCGACCGTCCGTCCGGCAAGCGCAACGCTGTCGGTCAACGTGGT
>JBIQID010000221.1:0-2179 GCA_044508215.1 Actinomycetota bacterium
GACATCGATGATTCGTGTGCTCAGCCGAGGATCTCGCTTCTGGTCGACCGCCACGTACACCTTGGCCTCTCGGTCGGCTCCGTAGAGGTCGACAGCCCACTGGCCGCCGAACGGGACATGGTGGTTGCTCGGTGATGAGGACACCTTGCCGGCCACGGGCGAGCCCACCCACGCCACCTTGCCGGCTGGAGCGGCGCTTGCCTGGTCTGCTGGCACCATTGCTGCGCCCAGGGCCGCCGCGGTTGCCAGGAGAAGCCAGCGACGAGTACGGCTGAATTGCTTGGATGATCTCATGGAGGTTCCTTTCGTTAATGAGATGAGGTGAACCTACGAAACCTCCGTGAACCCATAAACGGGCAGCGCTGCCCTCCTTAAGACTTCAATTCGGCCAGTCCCCGTGTGGTCTCAAGAGGAGTCACAGGGTGATGAGCGCCCGGGGGGGGGTACCCTCGAGCTCGATCCCGCGTGAACCTGGCTCGCTCGATCGCCTGGGTAGCTTGAGGCGCAGGTCGACCCCAGGAGCAGCAATGGACACGCAGATCGAGCCGAGGTTGGTGGAGCCGTCGTTCTGGGCGTTGCCCCTCCACGAGCGGATGGCCCAGTTCGCCGAGATCCGCGAGCAGGGCCCCTTCGTCCCCGGCGAGTTCCTCAACCCCCTCACCGGCGAGATGGAGCGGTTCCTCGCCGTCACCCGCTACGACGAGGTCGTCGAGATCAGCCGCCGGCCCCAGGACTTCTGCTCCGGCAAGGGCGCCGTGTCGATCCCCGACATGCCCGCCGAGGCCCTCGAGTTCTTCGGCTCGTTCATCAACATGGACGACCCCCGCCACGCCCGCCAGCGCGGCATCGTCGCCCGGTCGTTCGGCCCTCGCCAGCTGCAGAACGTCCTCGACTCGGTCGAGACCATCTGCACCGAGGTCATCGACAGCTTCTGCGAGAAGGGCGAGGTCGACCTCGTCGAGGCCTTCTCCCAGCCGTTCCCGCTGCTCGTGATCTGCGACATGATGGGCATCCCCCGCAGCCAGTTCCAGACCGTGCTCGAGGCCACGAACGTGATCCTCGGCGGCGGCGACCCCGAGTACATCGGCGACCGCGACTTCATCAGCGCCCTGTTCGAGGCCGGCATGGAGCTCACCTCGCTCATGAACGAGCTGGCCGAGGAGCGTCGCAAGGACCCCACCGACGACCTCACCTCCAAGCTGGTCTTCAACGACGTCGGCGAGGAGATGCTGGCCCCCGAGGAGATCGGCCCGTTCTTCATCCTCCTCGCCGTCGCCGGCAACGACACGACCCGCACGGCGATCAGCCACGGCATGAACCTGCTGACGCAGAACCCGGACCAGCGACGCATCTGGCAGGACGACCTGGAAGCGGTCACGCCCACCGCCGTCGAGGAGATCGTGCGCATCGCCTCCCCGGTCACGTTCATGCGCCGCACCCTCACCCGTGACCTCGAGATGTCGGGCCACCAGCTCCGCGAGGGCGACAAGGTGGTCCTCCTCTACGGCGCCGCGAACCGTGACCCCCGGGTGTTCGACGACCCCGAGCGCTTCGACGTGCTCCGCGACCCCAACCCCCACGTCGGCTTCGGTGGTCCCGGGCCGCACTTCTGCCTGGGCGCCCACCTCGCCCGCCGCGAGCTGTCGGTGGCGTTCCGTCAGCTGCTGACCCGCCTGCCCGACATCGAGGTGGTCGGCGACGCCGTGCCGCTCGACGCGCTGGGCATCCCGCTGGTGGGTGGCCTGAAGCGGCTGCCGGTGAAGTTCACGCCGACCGCGCCCGTCGGCTCCAGCAGCTGATCCGACCGGACCCCTGCGTCCGTCCGACGATGGGCGCTGACAAGCGCGCCCCGGTGGCGGTGCCGAGCCAGGTCGCTGGCGTCAGCCCTCCCGGCGCAGCTCCGCGTGCAGGTGGTGCGTGAGCGGCACCCCGACCGCCGCCATCCGCAGGTCGTAGGTCAACACGTCGCCGTCCAGCACGAAGTCGCGTTCGAGCTCTGTCGTCTCCTTCGCCGTCGACGTGCCGGCCATCGCCGTGGACCGCAGCCGGATGCTCCGCTCGTCGAAGGTGCCCTCGGCGACCTCCACGACGCCGAACGCGTGGGCGAGCACCATCTCGATCCGACCATCGCCGACCACCCGCCAGAACCCCGACTCGCTGTGCAGCGGGCGTCCGTCGG
>JBIQID010000222.1:0-2149 GCA_044508215.1 Actinomycetota bacterium
GCGCAGGTCTCGCAGCGGCCGCCCTTCACGTTGAACGAGAAGCGGCCCGGCATGTAGCCGCGCACCTTCGCCTCGGTGGTCTGTGCGAACAGCTTGCGGACGTGGTCGAACACGCCCGTGTAGGTGGCGGGGTTCGAGCGTGGCGTCCGACCGATCGGCGACTGGTCGATGTTGATGACCTTGTCGAGGTTGTCGACCCCGTCGATCCGGGTGTGGAGGCCCGGCGGCAGCTTCGAGCCGTAGACCTTCTGCATCAGCGCTCGCAGCAGGATGTCGTTGACGAGCGTGCTCTTGCCCGACCCCGACACGCCCGTGACGGCCACGAAGCAGCCCAGCGGGATGTCGACGTCGATCGAACGCAGGTTGTGCTCGCGGGCGCCCTTGATGCTGATCCACTCGTCGCCGGGCTCGCGACGGAGCGCCGGGGTGGGGATCGACTCCTTGCCCGCCAGGTAGCGGCCGGTCATCGACGCCTTGCTGCGCAGCAGGCCCTTCACGTCGCCCGAGTAGACGACGTGGCCGCCGTGCTCGCCGGCACCCGGGCCGATGTCGACCACGTGGTCGGCGGATCGGATCGTGTCCTCGTCGTGCTCGACCACCAGCACCGTGTTCCCGATGTCGCGGAGGTGCTCGAGGGTGCCGATCAGCTTGTGGTTGTCGCGCTGGTGCAGGCCGATCGACGGCTCGTCGAGCACGTACAGCACGCCCACGAGGCCCGACCCGATCTGGCTGGCCAGGCGGATCCGCTGCGCCTCGCCGCCCGACAGGGTGGAGGCCGAGCGGTGCAGGTTGAGGTAGGTCAGGCCGACGTCGCAGAGGAACTTGAGGCGGGCGTCGATCTCCTTCAGCACGCGCTCGGCGATCTGCGCCTGGCGCTCGTCGAGCTGGAGGTCGGCGAGCATCTCGCGCGTCTCACCGATCGGGAGGCTGCACAGCTCGAAGACGTTGTGGCCGCCGACCGTGACCGCCAGCGAGTACTCGTTCAGCCGGGCGCCGCCGCACGTGTGGCAGGCCACTTCGCGCATGTAGCCCTCGATCTGCTCGCGCAGGCTGTCGCTCTCGGCCTCGGAGTGGCGCCGCTGCAGGTACGGGATCACGCCTTCGTAGCGGGCGCTGTACGACCGGGTGCGGCCGTAGCGGTTCTTGAAGCGGACCTCGACCTTCTTCGACTCGCCGATGCCGTAGAGGAGCTGCTTCTGCTGCTTCTTCGTGAGCTTGCGGAACGGCGCGTCGTAGGGGATGTCGGCCTGCTCGCAGGTGGATTCGAGGAGGCGGTGGAAGTACTTGGCGTGCCCACCGGCCCACGGGGCGATGGCGCCGTCGGCCACCGACAGGTCGGGGTCGGGCACGACCAGCTCGGGGTCGACCTCGTAGACCATGCCCAGCCCGTCGCACGCCGGGCAGGCGCCGTAGGGGCTGTTGAAGGAGAAGTTGCGGGGCGCCAGCTCGGGGAAGCTCTTGCCGTCGGACGGGCGCGACAGGTGCTCGGAGAAGGTGAGCACCTCGTTCGGCTCGTCGGAGTCGCGGTTGACCAGCTCGACCTGCGCCATGCCGTCGGCCAGCTCGAGGGCGGTCTCCATCGACTCGGTGAGGCGGCGCTCGATGCCCTCGCGCAGCACCAGGCGGTCGACCACCACCTCGATGGTGTGCATCTCGTAGCGGCCCAGCTCGATCTTCTCGGTGGTCTCACGGACCTCGCCGTCGACGCGGACGCGGGGGAAGCCCTTCGCCGCGAGGTCGGAGAACAGCTGCTCGTAGGTGCCCTTGCGGCCGCGGACCACCGGCGCCAGCACCTGGAAGCGGGTGCCCTCCGGCAGCGTCATCACCCGGTCGACGATCTGCTGCGGCGTCTGGCGGATCAGCGCCTCGCCCGTCTCGGGGTCGTGCGCGATGCCCACCCGGGCGTAGAGGAGGCGGAGGTAGTCGTAGATCTCGGTGACGGTGCCGACCGTCGAGCGCGGGTTGCGGGACGCCGACTTCTGGTCGATCGAGATCGCCGGCGACAGGCCCTCGATCACCTCGACGTCGGGCTTGTCCATCTGCCCGAGGAACTGCCGGGCGTAGGCCGAGAGCGACTCGACGTACCGCCGCTGTCCCTCGGCGTAGATGGTGTCGAAGGCGAGGGACGACTTCCCGGATCCCGACAGCC
>JBIQID010000066.1:0-14228 GCA_044508215.1 Actinomycetota bacterium
CGCCGCAACGGGCAGGCGCCCCGCGCCGCGGGCGGACGCGCCACCGCAGGTCGCTCCGCCACCGCAGGTCGCTCCGCCACTGCTCCGGCCCGGGCATCGGCGTCGAAGCGTCCTGCGTCGAAGCGCCCTGCGGCGAAAGCGGCAGCCTCCACATCCAAGCGTCGCTCTTCGGCGCCGGCCAGCGCCTCGCGAGCCCAGGCCGCGTCCAGCCGCAAGGGGGGGCAGCCCGCCCGCCGGTCCGCGTCGTCGAAGTCGTCCGCCGGATCCGCCCCGCGGCGAGGGGCGTCGGGCGGAGGGGGCGGTCGGCCACCTCGTCGTCCGGTCCCTGCTGCCGGCGGGGCCGGTGGCGGCGCGCGGCGCTGGCGGCGACGGCCGTTCCGCGCGCTCTGGCGGCGCTTCGTGTTCGTCGGGATCCTCGTGGTGCTGGCGATGGTCGGCGGGGTGATGCACCTCATCAACCAGGTCGAGGTGCCCGAGGTGTCGACGCCGGTGGAGACGTCGTTCGTCTGCCTCGCCGACGTGGGCGACGGCAAGTGCGGCATCACCAACGCGGTCGCGCAGTACTCGTCCGCGGAGAACCGCGTGCTCGTGCGGTACGCGGACATCCCCCCGGTGATGATCCGGGCGGTCGTCGCGGCCGAGGACCGCCACTTCTTCGAGCACGGCGGCGTGGACCCCCTCGGCATCGCCCGCGCCGTGTTCCGAGCCGCCACCAACACGTCCGAGTCCCGCCAGGGCGCGTCGACGATCACCCAGCAGTACGTGAAGAAGCAGTTCCTCACCAACGAGCAGTCGCTCGGGAGGAAGCTGAACGAGGCCGCCCTGGCCATCCAGCTGGAGCGGCAGCTCTCCAAGGAGGAGATCCTCGAGCGCTACCTCAACGAGGTGTACTTCGGACGCGGTGCGTACGGCGTCGAAGCGGCGGCGCAGGCGTACTTCGACGTGACGATGAGCGAGCTCACGCTGCCGCAGGCGGCGCTCCTGGCCGGACTGCTGCGCGCTCCCGAAAAGGCCGACCCGTCACGCCGGCCGGAGGAGGCGAAGCGGAGGCGTCGCACGGTGCTCGTCGCCATGCGCGAGATGGGCCTGATCACCCGCGAGGAGGCCGAGGCGGCCGACGCCGAACCGTTCGAGGGCAACATCATCGCCCGGACCACCCAGAAGAACACCCGTGTGGAGCCGGCGTTCGCGAACGTCGGCGGCGAGTACGTCGCCGAGTGGGTGCGCCAGCAGCTGGGCGCCGAGCCGCTCCGCACCGCGATCGGCTCCAAGTCGGTCTACGACGCTGGCCTGCGCATCTACCTCACGATCGACCCGAAGCAGCAGGAGGCGGCGTTCCGGGCGATCGCCACCACGCTGATCGGTGAGGGCGACCCGCCGGCCGCCCTGGCGTCGATCGACGAGCGGGCCCGCATCGTGGCCCTGGTGGGGGGCGACGACTACCGCAACAACAAGGTCAACTACGCCCTCGGCACCGCCGGCGGTGGCAGCGGCCGCCCCGCAGGATCGACGTTCAAGGCGTTCGCGCTCGCAGCCTTCGTCGAGGCCGACAAGTCGATCCAGTCGGTGTACCCGGCGCCCGCTTCGACGGTCTACCCGCGCGCCGACGACGGGCGTGACTGGACCGTCTCCAACTACGACGAGAAGGACCTCGGCCACCTGACCGTGGAGCAGGCCACCTGGCACTCGTCGAACACCGCCTACGCCCAGCTGGCGAGGGACGTCGGGTTCGGAGCCGTGGCCGACATGGCGAAGCGCATGGGCATCACGTCAGACGTGCGACCCGTTGCGTCGACCGTGCTCGGCACCACCGACGTGTCGGTGCTCGAGCTGGCCACCGCGTACTCGACCCTCGCCAACCACGGCGTGCTGCAGCAGCCGTACGTCATCCGGCGCGTCGAGGACGCACGCGGGAACCTGCTGTTCCAGGCGCCCGAGCCGGAGGGCTCGCAGGTGATCTCGCCCGAGGTGGCCGACACGGTGACCCAGGCGCTGAGGGGCGTGATCTCGAACGGCACCGGCCAGGCCGCCAAGCTGCGAGGGGTGCAGGCGGCCGGGAAGACCGGCACCACCGGCGACTACAAGGACGCCTGGTTCGCGGGCTACACGTGCCACCTCACCTCGGTCGTGTGGATGGGCTACGAGACGCCGCAGCCGATGGACGACGTGCGCGGGCGGAAGGTCACCGGCGGCGGGTACCCGGCCGAGATCTGGAAGGCCTACATGGGCGCCGCGACCGAGGGCCACGAGAAGTGCACCTACCGCGAGATCGACGCCGGCACGCAGCGCGTCAACCCCGAGCTGGTGGCGGGCCCGCCGACCACCACGACCACCACGGTCGCCGAGGCTCCGCCCACGACGGAGACGCCGTCGGGCGGGGAGACGGAGGGTGGCCCCGAGGCGACCACGCCGACCACCACCGAGGCGCCTCCGGCCGGCGACGCGGTCGCTGCCGCGCCGGGCTAGCGACCGGTCTCCGCCGCGCCCGGCGAGTGGGCGGACTCCGCCGCCAACGGGGTCGGCCGCCGGGGCTCAGACGTCCGGCACGGGCACGTGGGGGTAGTTGGCGCAGCAGCTGACGCACCACCCCTCCACGTCGGCCTGCTCGTCGGCCTCGTGCGAGCCGTCGTCGACCACCCGGAGGTACACCCGGTGCACCGACACCAGGTCCTCCTCGTCGCGTCCGCAGCTCTCGCACCGGCCGAAGCGCATGGGCGCAGGGTAGCCCCGGGTCGGTGCCCCCTGGTCGGCGGACGGGGCTGACCGGTACGATGGGGTCAACGGCCGGCAGCTGAAGGCGCTGGACCCGATCAGGAGGTGCCCTCATGGGTGACACCCGTCCGAATGTGACCGTTCCGTCGGTGCGCGCCCGAAAGGGAGCCCCCGACGCCGAACGGCTCGTCATGGTCACCGCCTACGACGCGCCCAGCGCCCGCATCGCGTCGGAGGCCGGGGCCGACATGATCCTGGTCGGCGACTCGCTCGCCATGGTCGTGCTCGGGTACGACGACACGCTGTCGGTGACGGTGGAGGACATGGCACACCACACCGCCGCGGTCGCCCGGGCCAGGCCGCACTGCCTCGTGGTCGCCGACCTCCCGTGGATGAGCTACCACCTCTCCACCGAGGACACCGTCCGCAACGCCGCCGCGCTGATCCGTGCCGGCGCCGAGTGCGTGAAGCTCGAGGGTGGCGCCAAGCGCGTCCCCATGGTCGAGGCGCTCGTCGACGCCGAGATCCCCGTGATGGGCCACATCGGCCTCACCCCGCAGTCCGTCCACGCCATGGGCGGGTTCAAGGTGCAGGGCAAGGAGGCCGAGGCTGCGCTCGCGCTGGTCGCCGACGCCAAGGCGCTCGAGCACGCCGGGTGCTTCGCCCTCGTGATCGAGGGTGTGCCGAACGAGGTGGGCCGCCTCGTCACCGACGCGGTCGGCATCCCGACCATCGGCATCGGCGCGGGGCCGTCGTGCGACGGCCAGGTGCTGGTGTGGCACGACCTGCTGGGCCTCGGCGAGCGCCGGGCGCCCAAGTTCGTGCGCCGCTACGCCGACCTGCGGACCGCCTCCGTGGAGGCCGTTTCGGCCTACGCCGACGACGTCCGCACCGGCGCGTTCCCGTCGCAGGCCGAGTCGTACGCCCTGCCGGCCGACCAGGCCGACGCCATGGCGCTCTACGGGGGATCGCACGGGCCCGCTGCCGCCTGATCCGGCCCCGCCGCCGCCCGACGTCGAAGAGGGGCTGTCACACCCGGGCGCGAGGCTCTCCGATGTGAAGCACCATCGGTCTCCCCGCTATCGTCGTGCGGTCTCCACGACACCCTGCCCCGACCGCCGGGGCCCTGACGCCGCAGGGCGCAGGTCCACAGGGAGGTACTGAATGCGCGCGTACGAGCTCATGGTGATCGTCGACTCCGACGTCGACGACGCCGGGGTGACGGCGATCTCCACGCGGATCACCGAGCTGGTGACCGCTGATGGTGGCACCGTCGCTTCCACCGACGTGTGGGGGAAGCGCCGCTTCGCCTACCCGATCAAGCACAAGCTCGAGGGCATCTACGTGGTGCACGAGATCTCCACGCCGGCGTCGAACCTCGACGAGACCGACCGGTTCCTCCGACTCGCGGACGAGGTCGTCCGCCACAAGATCGTCCGCCTGCCGGACCACGAGGCCAACCGTCGCGGCCTCCTGGGCCAGCCGGCGGCCGGCTGACCACAGAGGAGAGGTCATGGCAAACGGCAACACCGTCACACTCGTCGGCAACATCACCCGCGACCCCGAGCTGCGCTACACCGCCAGCGGCTCGGCGATGGCCACGTTCGGCCTCGCGGTCAGCCGGCGCTGGCAGAACCGCCAGTCCAACGAATGGGAGGAGCAGACCTCCTTCTTCGACGTCGTCTGCTGGCGCGAGCTGGGAGAGAACGTCAGCGAGTCGCTCACCAAGGGCACCCGTGTCCTCGTCACCGGTCGCCTCGAGCAGCGGTCGTGGGAGACCGAGACCGGTGACCGCCGGTCGAAGGTCGAGGTCGTGGCCGACGAGGTCGGCCCGTCGCTCCGCTGGGCGTCCGCCCAGGTGAACCGCAACGAACGCAAGGAAGGCGGCGGAGGCAGCGGGTTCGGCGGTGGCGCCCCCGCACCCGCAGAGCCGCCCGCTGGCTACAACTACGACGAGGAGCCGTTCTGATGAAGGCCAAGGCACGAGGCACCCGCTCGTCGCGTGACAACACGCGGCGCGTGAAGAAGAAGACCAGCATCCTCGTCCAGGAGCAGGTCAGCTACGTCGACTGGAAGGACGTGAACCTGCTCCGGCGCTTCATGTCCGACCGCGCCAAGATCCGCGCTCGCCGCGTGACCGGCAACGACACCCAGCAGCAGCGCCAGGTGGCGCACGCCATCAAGCTCGCCCGCGAGATGGCGCTGCTGCCCTACACCAGCCGGGTCACCACCCAGCGAGGCCGCCCGCGCCGCGACGACGACGATCGTCGTCCGCGCCGCGAGGAGCGCGAGGAGCGCGCACAGGCCAGCGAGGAGTTCGAGCCCATCGCCGACGGCGCTGAGGCACCCGCTGCCGCCGAGGGTTCCACGGAGGTGACCGAATGATCGCCCAGAAGGTCGTCCTGCGCGGCGACGTCGACGGCATCGGGAAGCGCGGCGACGTGGTCGAGGTGTCGCCCGGCTACGCCCGCAACTTCCTCCTGCCCCGCGGGCTCGCGTTCCCGGCCACGCCGGGCGCCGAGCGCCAGGCCGAGGCGATGCGCCGCACCCGGATCCTGAGGGACCAGCGCGACCGCGAGGCCGCCCAGGAGATCGCGAAGCTCCTGGTGTCCACGCCGATCAAGGTCTCGGCTCGGTCCGGCTCCGGCGGCAAGCTGTTCGGGTCGATCACGGCGAACGACATCGTCGACGCCGTGGCCGCCCAGACCAACGTCGAGCTCGACCGCAAGTCGCTGCGGCTCGACGAAGCCATCAAGACCACCGGCAGCCACCAGGTCGGGGTCCACCTCCACGCCGAGGTGGAGTTCCCGATCACCGTCGAGGTGTCCGCCTCCTGACGGGGCGCCGGTGCGAACCGGCGCCGCACACATCCCCCAGGGCACCCGGTGACCCTGCTTCGACGCGCCCTCACGCGTCCACATGTCCACAGTCCGTCCACAGGAGATCCCCAGTGTTCATGGGGTTGTCCTCTAGATGCCCACAGGCATCGCCCATGAGGATGGAGCACCATGGCCGAACCGATGCGAGTCCTCCCAGGTGGCAGCGCCGAGCGCACGCCGCCCCACAACCTCGACGCCGAGGAATCGCTGCTCGGAGCCATGCTGCTCCGCTCCCAGGCCATCTCCGACGCCATCCAGCTGGTCCGCTCGGGTGACTTCTACAAGCCCGCGCACGGCCACATCTTCGAGGCGATCTGCTCGCTCTACGGTGCCGGCGAACCGGTCGACCCGGTCACCGTCGCCGAGGAGCTGAAGCGCGCCGACCTGCTCGACGCCATCGGCGGGCCCACCGTCCTCCTCCGCATCCAGATGCGGACCCCGGCGGCTTCGAACGCGGCGCACTACGCGAGGATCGTCGAGGAGAACGCGCTCCTCCGGAAGCTGATCGCCACCGCGGGGGAGATCGCCGAGCTGGGCTACCACCCGCCGGACGAGGTCTCGACCACCATCGACCGGGCCGAGTCGATGATCTTCGAGATCGGCCAGCACCGCTTCACCGACTCGTTGGTGCAGGTGCACGACCTCCTCGACGAGAGCCTCAACCGCCTCGAGGCCCTCTACGACCGCAAGGAGGCGATCACCGGCACCCCCACCGGCTACAACGACCTCGACAAGCTGATGTCGGGCCTCCAGCCGAACGCCCTGATCGTGGTCGGCGCCCGGCCCGCCATGGGAAAGACGGCGTTCGCACTCGGCGCCGCCACGAACGCGGCGATCCGGTCGAACCGGCCGGTCATGTACTTCTCGCTCGAGATGGCGCACCTCGAGCTCACGCAGCGCCTCCTGTCCGCCGAGGGGCGGATCGACGCCACGCACCTCCGGAACGGGCAGCTGACCGAGACCGACTGGGACAAGGTGACCACGGCGATCAACAAGCTGGTCGACGCACCGCTGTGGATCGACGACAACCCGAACACCACGGTGATGGAGATCCGTGCGAAGGCCCGCCGGCTGAAGAGCAAGGTGGGCGACCTCGGCCTCATCGTCGTCGACTACCTCCAGCTGATGACCGGCCGTGCGAACGCCGAGAGCCGCCAGGTGGAGATCTCCGAGATGTCCCGAGGGCTCAAGATCCTCGCCCGCGAGCTCGAGTGCCCGGTGATGGCGCTGTCGCAGCTCTCCCGGTCGCTCGAGATGCGGGCCGACAAGCGGCCGATGCTCGCCGACCTCCGTGAGTCCGGCGCCATCGAGCAGGACGCCGACGTGGTGATGTTCCTGTACCGCGACGAGATCTACAACCCCGACAGCGCCGACAAGGGCACCGCCGAGGTCATCGTGGCGAAGCACCGCAACGGCCCCACCGACATCTGCCGCCTGGCGTTCCTCGACTACTGCACCCTGTTCGCGAACATGGCGAAGGGCGCACCCTGAGCTGATCGCCACCGGCCGCACGCTGTCGGTGGGACGTGACCTCCGGATCACACCCGCACGACAGAACCGGAACCGACGCCGAGGAGGCACTGGATGGAACCGATCGAGCACTCGAGCGAGGAGCGCCTCCGGCGCGAGGAGGTCGCCGAGCGGTTGCGGGAGCTGGCGGACCAGCTCGCACGCCACAACGAGGTGTCGTTCTCGAAGGATGGGATGCGGTACCGCGTGAAGGTCCCCGACGAGGTGACGTTCACCCTCGAGGTCGAAGCCGGCGGCGAGGAGTCAGAGATCGAGATCGAGCTGAACTGGTAGGCAGCGGTCAGCGTCACCGCGGTCCCACCGCCGAGCACGGCGGCAACGGCTGGGTGCACCTCTGGCGGGAAGGTCGGGGGAGAACGCCGAACGGGGAGCCGAAGCTCCCCGTTCGCAGGCTTTCCAGGATTTCGCTCGTCAGCTGGCACCGACGACCTTCATCCGGATCTCTTCGCAACCGCGCCACCGGTCGGTCCGTGAACCGAATGGTGGGGCCGGTTTCGCTCTTGCTCCCCGCCGGACTCAAGCGACCAGTACGTCCGGTGGATCAACGCTCCCCTGTGCCGACCGACTGAACCACCCTTCGCCCCGATCGTCAACGGTCACGGCCGGAAACGGGTCGAACGACCTACGCCTACGAGCTGCGGCTGGGCCGGATGCCCCACGCACCCGGTTCGCAGGGGGCTCGCCGGGATGGCAGCATCTGACGAACCGTCAGATCTGACCTGTTCCAGAGGGGGACCTCCATGCCGACCGATGTCGTCATCGTCAGCGGCGCTCGCACGCCGATCGCCACCGCCTACAAGGGCTCCCTGGTGGGGGTCGACGCCTTCGCCCTGGCCGAGACCGCCATCGGCGCAGCGGTGAAGCGCTCGGGGATCCCCGCCGACCAGTTCGAGGACATCGGCTTCGGCGAGTCGATGCAGGGCGGCGGCAACATCGGCCGCAACGTCGCCGTGCGCCTGGGCCTCACGGACGTCCCGGGCGTGGCCACGCAGCGCTGGTGCGCCTCGGGGATGGCCGGTGTCCAGTGGATCGCCGCGAACATCGCCGCAGGGATGATCGACGTGGGCATCGCGGGAGGCACCGAGTCGATGTCGACCGCGCCGGCGACCTCGAAGCCGGGTCCCGACGGGACGCCCGAGATGTGGTTGTCGCCGGGCAACCCCGACACCCCGGAGGCGCCTCCGTTCAACATGGCGCTCACCGTGGGCGACAACACCGCTCGCATCGCGGGGGTCACGCGCCAGGAAGCCGACGAGTGGGCGTTCGCCTCGCACACCGCGGCGGTGCGGGCCATCGACGAGGGCCGCTTCGAGCAGGAGATCGTGCCGGTCGACCTCCCGGGTGGCGGGCAGTTCACCACCGACGAGCACCCGCGGCGCAACACCTCGCTCGAGAAGCTCGCCTCGCTGCCGCTCCTGAACCCCGACCTCGAGGGCGCGGTCACCACCGCCGGCAACTCGTCGGGCCTGAACGACGCCGCCGCGGCGCTGACGCTCTGCTCGGCCGACTACGCGGCAGCGCACGGTCTCGCCCCGCTCGCCGTCATCCGCGGGTGGGCCTCTGCCGCCCTCCCGCCCGAGGAGACGGGCCTGGGCCCGACCAAGGCGCTGCCCCTCGCGCTCGCCAAGGCGGGGATCGCAATCGGCGACCTGCAGGCTGTGGAGATCAACGAGGCGTTCGCCTCGATGGCGGTCGCGTCGACACGCATCCTCGGCCTCGACCGCTCGATCGTGAACGTGAACGGTTCGGGCTGCTCGTTGGGCCACCCGATCGCGTGCACCGGCGCCCGGATGATCCTCACGATGGCGCACGAGCTGATCCGCAGCGACGCCCAGTGGGGCGCCGTGGCGATGTGCGCGGCGGGCGGCATGGGCTCGGCCACGATCATCGAGCGGGTCTGAGCCATGGCCACCAGCAACGTCAGCGAAGGCGGCCGCTTCGACGGCAAGGTGGTCTTCGTCTCGGGTGTCGCCCGGGGCCAGGGCCGCAGCCACGCGGTCCGGTTCGCCTCCGAGGGCGCCACGATCGTCGGCTTCGACCTGTGCCAGGACCTCCCGAACGCGCCGTACCCCATGGCCACCGAGGCGGACCTCGCCGAGACCGTCCGCCAGGTGGAGGCCGCAGGCGGCGCGATGCACGCAGCTATGGCGGACGTGCGGGACTACCGGGCGGTGCGCGAGGTGGCGAAGGCGGGGATCGAGCGCTTCGGGCGCCTCGACGTGATCCTCGCCAACGCCGGCACCTACGCGCCGCTGCCCGTCCAGTTCGTCTCCACCGACAGCTGGGCCGAGACGATCGACGTGAACCTCACCGGCGTCTTCCACACGGTGAAGGCCGGCATCCGGCAGATGATCGAGCAGGACGAGGGCGGTTCCGTGGTGATCACCTCGTCGACCGCCGGCCTGAAGGGCTTCTGGGGTGCGCCCGCCTACAACGCCGCCAAGCACGGCGTCGTGGGCTTCATGCGCTCGCTGGCGCTCGAGCTGGCCCCCAACCGCATCCGGGTGAACTCGATCCACCCCACCTCGGTGGACACGCCGATGATCAACAACGAGGTCTTCCCCACGTTGGTGCGCAGCGACCTCGAGCACCCGACCTTCGCGGACGTCGGTGAGTTCCTGCAGGGGATGCAGGCGCTCCCGATCCCCTACGTGGAGCCGGGTGACATCAGCGCCGCGGTCCTGTGGCTGTGCTCCGACGAGGCCCGCTACATCACCGGGGTGACCCTTCCCGTCGACGGCGGTGCGCTGATCAAGTAGCTGCTGCGCTCGGCCCCCGGGGCCGCGTGCACCGGAGGGGTCGGCGCGCGCCAAACTCGGAGAGATGGCCGGGACCGACCCTCGACGCGCCCATGGAGGGCCCACGCCCCCCGACCCGCGCTACGAGCGGCTGGCCCGCGCCGGCCTCGACATCCACAGCGAAGCGAACTTCGTGATGGGGTTCGGGCCGTCCACCGTGCTCGACGCCGGCTGCGGGCGCGGGCGGGTGTCGATCGAGCTCGCCCGTCGAGGCGTGACCGTCGCCGGCATCGACCGCGACCTCGCCGCCCTGCAGGAGGCGCAACGAGCAGCGCCGCGGATCGAGTGGCTGCAGGGCGACATCTGCGACTTCCGCCTGCCAGGGCCCGACGGCGAGCCCCGGAGGTTCGACCTCGTGCTGACGGCCGGCAACGTGATGGTCTTCCTCGACGACGGCCTGGAAGCGGCGGCGATCACGTGCCTCGCCGAGCACCTCGTGCCCGGCGGCCTCCTCGTCACCGGCTTCCAGCTGCTGCGAGGCCGGTACGGCTTCGACGAGTACGAGCGCGACTGCGAGAAGGCGGGCCTCGAGCACGTCGCCCGCTACTCCTCGTGGAACCGCGACCGGTTCGGGCCCGGGAGCGGCTACCTCGTGGCGGTCCACCGGGCACCCGGCGGTGACGACGACGTGGTTGAGACGGATCCCGTCGTCGCTTCGGAGGCCGTGATCACCGAGACCCCGGCTTCTGTTCCTCCGGCGACGCCGTAGGGGACGCCCAGGGAGGAGCAGAACGGGTCGGGCAGCTCCTCGCCGGCGTGGTCAGGGGAAGCGGGAGCGGAGCCACTCCACCATCAGCTCGGCTGCCTCGGTCCGGTGGCCGGCGAGGTAGTGCGGCGCCCCCTTCAGGTGGTGCACCTCGAGGTCGTCCGCTCCTGATGCAGCGACCATCTCGTCCACCTGGTGGAGGCGGATCTCGGTGTCGCCGGTGGGGTGGACCACCAGGGTGGGGCACGTCACCTTCGGCATGTTCTGGGCGAGCGACGCGCCGGAGGAGAGCCCCGACCACGTCGAGAGCCAGCCGCGAGCGGTCATCGTGCGGGCCAGCCCGCCGTAGCCATGGTTCGCCACCAGCGGGTCGCCGATGGCGAACACCGAACCGAGCGCCCGGTCGTCGGGGTCGATCGACAGGTCGAGGTAGGCCGGGTCGGCGAGCGTCCGGTACACGGTGAGGTACGGCCCGAAGATGGCGCGGCGGCGCAGCTCGACCCACTCCGCCGTTCCCGGAGCGGCACGATCCATGTCGGCCCGGGCCTCCTGCCTCGCCGCGGTCGCTGCCTTCGCCACGGCGTCGATCCGGGCGACCCGGTCGCGCTGCGCCTGCCGGTAGCGCTCGACCCATGCCGGGTCGTAGGAGCACTCCTGGGGCCAGGGCCGCCACCCGTTGTCGGGGTGGTACATGTCCAGCTCGGGGTCGGAGGCGAACGGATCGGACTCGTCGGTCACCGACGGGTCGATCACCTGCAGCATGAACACGCCCTCGCCGGGGTGCGCTGCCAGGGCGATGAACCCGTCGGCCGCGATGCCCCCGGACGCCTGGGCGAGCGCCATCAACGAGCCGCCGCCGCTGTTGCCCAGGGCCACGAGCGCCTCGGCGCCCCGCTGGCGGAGCAGCTCGACGGCCGTGGCGACGTCGGTGACGCAGGCCTCGTGGAGGCAGTCGGTGTCGTTGTTGACGTAGCGGGTGGAGATGCCGAGCACCCCGTACCCGGCGGCGGCGAGCAGGGGAGCGGCGTAGTGGACACTGAAGTCGCCGCGGGGATGGGCGAGGACCACCCCGGTCCGCCAGCGGGCGCCGGCGGGCGTCCAGAGGATGCCCCGCACCACCGCGCCGTCAGGGCTGATCGCAGTGACCGGCTCCCGGTCGATCGGCACGCCCGGGTCGTCGGCCGGGTCGGGCCAGTAGCCCAGCCAGGGGCGGCGTGCCTCCGTCCCCGGCGTCCCGGGGGGCGGCGTCGTCACGCGGCCCAGGCCGGGCGGAGCGACTTGTCGGCCTCGTGGAAGACCGCGTCGGTCGGCGGGTCCTCGAGTGGCGGAGACGGGTCGCCGAGGACGGCCTCGGCATGCGCACGGTCGGCGTCGTCGAGCGGCCGCGTGTCGAGGCACCACTCGACGAGGGTCGAGTTGACGTCGACCGTGTAGATCGAGCGGCAGAAGCCGTGGTCCACCTCGAAGACGTCGTAGCCCAGGCCCAGCCAGCGCTTCCGGGCTGCGTCGAGGTGCGCCGGGTCGTGGGCGGTGAAGGCCAGGTGGTTCACCCAGTCGGGCAGGCCGACGGAGCGGGACAGCCCGGGCTGCACCGGAGGGAACGCATCCACGTGCAGGTCCCAGAAGGCGATCATGTTGCCGTCGCCCGTGTCGTAGAAGACGTGCTTCGCCCAGCCACCCTCAGGTGTGGGCGCGACCACCGCCTTCACGAGGTCGAAGCCCATGGCCTCGGTGTAGAACGCGTGCGTGGCGGCCAGATCGGCCGTGGCCAGCGCGATGTGGTGGACTCCCATCCCGACCCCCCTGTTGAAGCTGGTGACACCGTAGCCATCGCCACACCGGCGCGACCTCGGCGGGCGGGTCGTCAGCGGAAGGCGGGGGGCGTGGGCTGCTCCACCGCCACCGCGAGCCGCCGGACGTACTCCAGGCGGGGGAGCTCCACCACGCCGAGGGAGGCCAGGTGCGGCGTGCTCCACTGCACGTCGAGGAGCGCACCCGGGACCTCGTGGAGCATCTCCACCAGGTGGACCAGCGCCACCTTCGAGGCGTCGACCTCGGTGTGGAACATGGACTCCCCGGCGAACAGCCCGCCGACGTTCACCCCGTAGAGGCCGCCGACGAGCCGGCCGTCCGGCGTCCACGACTCCACGCTGTGGGCGATGCCCCGCCTGGCGAGGTCTCGGTAGGCCTCGACGATCTCCGGGGAGATCCAGCCGTGCGGGCGCGGCAGGTCCGCGCAGGCACCGATGACCTCGTCGAACGCGCGGTCCACGGTGACCTCGTAGCGACGCAACGACCGGCGGAGCGACCGCGAGACGCGCAGGCCGTCGAGCGGGAGGACGCCGCGGGGGTCGGGCGACCACCAGCCCATCCGCCGACGGCGGATGGGCATGGGGAAGAAGCCGAGTGCGTACGCGGTGACGAGCGTCTCCGGCGCCAGGTCGGCGCCGATCGCTGCCAGGTCGTCCTCACCGAGCGAGGCCGGATCGGGGAACGACCAGCGGCAGGGGGGCAGCCCCAGCCGCTCGGTGACGTCAGCGGCTGTAGTCGTAGAAGCCCTTCCCGGACTTCCGGCCGAGCTGACCGGCCGTGACCATCCGGCGGAGCAGCGGGACCGCCGCGTAGTTCGGGTCGCGGAACTCCTCGTACAGGGCGTCGAGGATCGCGAGCGACGTGTCGAGGCCCACGAGGTCGAGGAGGGCGAGCGGGCCCATCGGGAAGTTGCAGCCGCCCTTCATCGCGGCGTCGATGTCGTCGCGGCTGGCGGTGCCGTTCTCCATCATCCGCACCGCGTTGTTCAGGTACGGGAACAGGAGGGCGTTCACGATGAACCCGGCGCGGTCCTGCACCTCGACGGGGCCCTTGCCGCACTTCTCGGCGAACTCGCGCACCGCCGTGATCGTCTCGTCGGACGCCGTGAGGGGCCGCACGATCTCCACGAGGCTCATCGCCGGGGCCGGGTTGAAGAAGTGGACGCCACACACCTTGTCGGCGCGGTTCGTCTCGACGGCCATCTCGATCACCGGGAGCGTGGACGTGTTGGTGGCGATGATCGCCCCGTCGCCCAGGATCCCGTCGAGCTCGGCGAAGAGGCCCTTCTTCACGTCGAGGTCCTCGACGACCGACTCGATGACCAGGTCGCAGCCGGAGAGGTCGGACAGCTGGGAGGTGGCCGACACCCGGGCCAGCACCTCGTCGCGGGCCGACTCCTCGAGCCGGCCCTTCTCGACCTGCTTCGCGAGCGACTTCTCGAGGGAGGCGACCATCGCGTCCGCCGTCTCCTGCTTGCGGGAGCGCAGCACGACCTCGTACCCGGCCTTGGCGGCGACCTCCGCGATGCCCGAGCCCATGATCCCCGAACCGACGATGCCAACCTTCTTGATCATTTCGACAAGTTACCCGCCGGTAGCGGAGGCGAAGAAGCCGAGCGTGCGAGGCGAGCCTGAGCGGAGCTGGCCGGCGCATCGAGGGGGCCCGCCGGTAGCGGAGGCGAAGAAGCCGAGCGTGCGAGGCGAGCCTGAGCGGAGCTGGCCGGCGCATCGAGGGGGGCCCGCCGGTCGGGACTCGCTGCGGGCGCATGGCAGGATCGGGGGATGGACGGGA
>JBIQID010000066.1:14328-15805 GCA_044508215.1 Actinomycetota bacterium
GCCCGCCGGTCGGGACTCGCTGCGGGCGCATGGCAGGATCGGGGGATGGACGGGACGCTCGCACTGGTCGGGGGGTCGGAGTGGACGGGGGACCGGGCCACCGACCGGGACCTCCTCGAAGCGTCGGGAGGGTCGACCGTCACCGTCGTGCCCACCGCTGCCGCCTTCGAGCGCCCGGACCGCCTGGTGGAGCGTGCGTCGGCCTGGTTCGGTGACCTGGGCGCCAAGGTCGAGTCGATCGATGCGTGCCACCGCACCGACGCCTTCGACGAGGCCCTCGTGCAGCAGGCCCGCGACGCCACGTTCCTCTACCTGTCGTCGGGCACGCCGATGCACCTGCGGTCGGTGCTCTTCGACAGCCCGCTGTGGGACGCGATCGTCGCCGCGTGGCACGGGGGAGCGGTGCTGTGCGCGTCGGGCGAGTCGGCCGCCGCGCTGTCCACCCACATGATGGATCCGCGGGGCGGTGCGTTCACCGTGGGCCTCGGGCTCCTCACGACGATCACCGTGGTCCCGCACCTCTCCGCGATGTCGGAGGAGAAGTGGCACCGCACGCTCCGGCTCGCGCCCAGGGGCCTCGACGTGGTCGGCATCGACGACGGCGCCGCGCTCGTGTGGTCGTCTGCTGGCTGGCGGGCGAGCGGCGACGGGCGCGTGACCGTCACCCGTGACGGCGCAGCCCTGGGCCTCGACGAGCTGCCGCACCCGGTCCGCTGAGGGCGCGACGGCCCGCAGCCGTCAGCTCTCGGTGATCGTCACCTTCACGATGTTGATCTGCTCGGTGGGGGCGTCGCCCGCCACCTCCTTGGCGCCCAGTGCGTCGACCACGTCGGTGCCCTCGGTGACCCGTCCGAACAGCGAGTAGGTGGGGCTGGCGTCGAGCGCAGCGGGGTCGCCGGTGACCACGAAGAACTGGCTGCCGGTGGAGCGGGGCGCCTGGGTCTTCGCCATCGCCAGGTCGTACTTCTCGTACTTCTGGTCGGCCGGGGGCTCCTCCTCGATGGCGTACCCGGGGCCGCCCGTGCCGTCGGGGACGTCGGAGGGGTCGCCGGCCTGGATCACGAAGTCGGGGACGATCCGGTGGAACGGGATGCCGTCGTAGAAGTGGTAGCGGGCGAGCACCACGAAGTTGTTGACCGTCTGGGGCGCGGCCTCCGCGTCGAGCGTGGCCACGAACGTCCCCTCGGACGTCTCGAAGGTGGCCGTGTAGGTCTTCGAGGGGTCGATGCACATCGGCGGCGGGTTCTCGAAGGTGGTGGTGCGCGCCGAGGTGCCGTCGGCTGCCGGGCAGGGGGTGTCGCCGAGGATCGACGACCCGGCGCCCGGGCCCTTCAGCTCGGCGGCCACGGGCTGATCCGACGTCGCGACGGTCGTGGTCGTGGTGTCGGTCACCTCGCCGTCGTCGTCACCGGTGACCAGGCTGACCACCACGACGAGGCCGACCACCACCAGGGCGATGATCCCGAAGCGGACGAAC
>JBIQID010000067.1:0-10146 GCA_044508215.1 Actinomycetota bacterium
CGGCCGCCGTGGCCGCGGTCAGGAGAGACTCGTCGATCTGGCTCGGGGGCGCCTCCCCCGCAGCCGCCTTGGCCGCCACCTCCGCTCCCTCGACAGCCTGCCGTGCGCCCGGAAGGCGGCTGGCCACGCGGTCGGCGGTGCTGAGCGCCACGACCAGCGCGTCTCGGTCGGCGAAGTCGCCGAGCACCTCGGCCGCCTGCTGGTCGAGCGCCGCCAGCTGCTCCTGGATGGTCGTCAGCTGCTCGTCGGCACCGCGAAGGTCGTCCGTGGCCTTCGACCACGAGGCGTGCGCTGCTGCAAGCTGCTCCCCGAAGCCCGAGGGAAGCGGGGTGAGCGCTTCGAGGCGACTGCGGAGCTCGGCGTGCAGCGAGTCGATCCCCGAGAGCTCGCGCTCGATCTCCCGGGACCGTTCCGACGCCGTGCTCAGTCGGTCCGCCCGCTCCCGCGCGATCTCGGCCCTCTTCGACGCCTCGGCGGCGGCGCCGGCCGGGTCCGGACCGAGCTCGTCGCGCAGCCGTCCCCACACCTCGACGTCAGGACGCCAGCGGTCGCGGATCCGCTCGGCGAGCGCTCGGGTCGCCTCCAGCTCCTGCAGCCCGAGGATGGAGGTGAGGAGCTTCGACCGCTCGGTGTCGCCGGCCACCAGCAACTTCTCGAAGCGCCCCTGCGGCAGCACCACTGCGCTGGTGAACTGCTGGTGGTCGAGGCCGACCAGCTCGATCACCTTCTCGGTGACCGCACCGGCACCGTCGACCTTCACAGCGCCGCCATCGAGCTGCTCGAGCTTGTCGACCGACGCGCCCCTCCCCCGGCGGCGCGACACCTGCCAGCGCTCGCCGCCGGCGACGAAGGTGAGCTCGACCTGCCAGGCATCGGCACCGTCGGAGACCAGGCCGTCGAGCCGCGCCGTCCACGTGGGCCGTCCGTAGAGCGCCAGGCTGAGCGCCTCGATGATCGTCGACTTGCCCGAACCGGTGTCGCCGATGATCGCGAACAGCCCCAGGTCCGAGAAGTCGATCGACGCCGTTCCCACGTACGAGCGAAGGCCGCTGAAGGTCAGGAGCTCGGGCTTCACCGCTCGCTCTCCTGCGACTGGTCCATGGCGGCCAGCCGATCGAGCTCGTCGAGCGCCACGTCGTCGCTCCCGGAGGCCACCGCGGCGTGCAGCTCCCCGAACAGCTCGACCACCCGGTTGGCATCCGCGAGGCCGTCGCCAGCGCCCATCACCGCTGCGCCGGGACCGGCGAGCCACTCACGGAACGAGTCGGACAGCTCGGGCAGCGGGCCGGTCTCGACCTCGTCGAGCTCGACCACGGTGCCTCGCCGGCGCGCGTCGATGACCGACACGACGGTCGCGTCGCCAGCGTGCTCCACCACTGCCGCCGACAGGCTGTCGAACGTGCGACCTCCGACCACCACGGTGCCGTCCGTCGAGCCCTCGTCGACGGTGACCGTGAGCTCCACGATCGAGCCGCCCGCCAGCTCGGCCAGGCGGTCGAGCTGGCTGACCGGCAGCGTGATGCGCTGGAGCCGGCGGCCGGCCACCAGCGGCACGTCGTGAACGGCGGCGGGGCGACCGGGTTCGAGGTCGACCACGCAGACCTGCTTCGCCTCGCCCTCCTCGCCGAAGTCGACCTCGAGGATCGACCCTGCGTACCGCCCGCGGCCGCCCGGCAGCACCTGTGGCACGTGGATGTGGCCGAACGCGAGGTAGCCGTAGCGGGGGTCGATCCCGGCGGGGTCGGTGGCGTAGTCCTCGGCGATGTGGATCGTCTTCTCGCTGGACGTCCGTGCGCCACGCAGGTGGAGGTGGGAGGCCAGGACGGCCACGTCGGTGCTGGGGTCGAACCCGGCGAAGCACGTCTCGGTGTAGGTGGCGAGGATCGCCCGGAGCCGGTCGGCGTACGTGGCGTTGGCCTCCGCCAGCTCGTCGAAGCCGCGCAGCACCCGGTTCTGGTGGACGAAGGGCAGTCCGACGAGGCGGAGCGTGCCGCCGGCGGCCGTCGGGTAGCTCGCGACCGCGCCACGGTCGGCCGGCGTGGGCTTGGGGTGGACGCGGATCCGGTAGGGGCACGGCTTGGCTGGGTCGTGGCGCCCGCTCTCGACGTCGGCGGCCGTCAGGTCCTCGACCGCGAGCGCCAGCACGTCGAACACCGCGGGCGAGTCGTGGTTGCCGGCGAGCACCACCACCGGGCAGACCTCGGCGAGGCGCCGGAGGGAGGTGATCGCCACCGCCAGCTCGCTCATGGCGGGACGGTGGCCGTCGAAGAGGTCGCCCGTGTGGACGATGAGGTCGGGCTGCGCGTCCTCTGCGATCGCCACGATCTCGTCGATCACCGCGGCGTGGTCGGGGGCGCGCGAGTGCCCACGGACGGCGACGCCCAGGTGCCAGTCGCTGGTGTGCAGCACGCGCACCGCAGTGGACGGGCGGGCGGGAACGCTCACATCCCCTCCAGCAGCGCGTTCGCCTCGGCGATGGCGGCCGCGTCGGCAGCGACCTCTGACGCCCGCGTCGCGTAGGGCGGGAAGGGGAACCGGATCGGCACCGGCGCGGGCAGGAGCGGCTGCGACGTGATCATCGTGCCGGGCGCGATGATCTGCGCCCGGGCCCGCATCGTGGGCGGGAGGAACCCCAGCTCGGCCGCCTCCGACCCCTTGATCTGACCCACCACCTCGAGCGCCGCGTTGTTGATGATGTCGCGGTCGACCCCGGACGGGTTCTGCTGCGCGCCGATGAGGATCACGCCGAGGCTGCGTCCACGGGCGGCCACGTCGACGAGCAGCGACTTGATCGGCGAGCCACCGGACCTGGGGGCGTACTTGTTCAGCTCGTCGAGGACCACATAGGTGCGACCGGTGGCGGTCGAGTTCTCGTGGCGGGACCAGACGCCGGCCAGCACCGCCGCCACCACGAACCGCTGGGCATCGTCGTGGAGGGCGTGGACGTCGACCACGTTGACCTGCGCGTCCGAGTCGAGCCTGACCTCGGAGAGTCCGGCCCTCACCAGCCGACGGAGCCTGGGAGCCGCCTTCCACAGCCGGCGCACGAAGGCGTGGCACGTGCCCTGGGTGACGCTCCCGGTCCAGTGGGGGTCGAAGCCGGCGCTCGACTCGAGCACGCGGTCGGCGACCGCGTCGATCAGCTCGTCGAGCGACTCCACCACCTGGCCCATCGCAGCGCCGACCGGCTGCCGCTTCCGCAGTGCCCGCAGCGCACCGTCCCAGTTCATGGGTGTGGAGGCGTCGGCCTGGTCGAGGAGCACGATGCGACCCTGCCCGTCGCCGTCGAGTGGAGCGCAGTGGCGGAGCAGCTGCAGGCGCACCACCTGCTCGATGAAGGACAGCTGGCCCGACTCGAGGTCGTCGAACACGTACTCGAGCAGGCCGGCCTCGACGAACGCGCGGGGCGTCCAGCCGTACGCGTGGGTCTCTCGCCGGTCGCGCACCGAGATCTGGGGGACCGGCGGACTACCGGGTCCGGCGTCCTCTGCCGGCGCGTGCACGGCGACGCGGCGGAACGGGCCCGGATCGTCCTCGCCGAGGATCGCCCAGAGCCGCCGGCCCTCCGCCCCCAGCTCGTCGGTGTCGACGAAGCGGCGGTTCGGCCGGTCGAGCACGCAGAGGTCCTCGCCCTTCACGGAGAACACGAGCGCCCGGTCGTGCGCTCCCCCGGCGCCCCGTGCGCGCCGGCCCGCCTCGGTCTCGAAGAGCGTGTACAGGAGGAAGAGGGCGTAGCTCGTCTTGGTGGCCACGCCCGACTTCCCCGAGATCGACACGTGCGCGCCTGCGTCGCCGTTGAGGAACGAGTACGGCAGGAAGACGACCTCGTCGCTCATGTCGACGCCGACGGGCAGCGCCTCGTCCTGCGCCATCTTGTCGAGGAAGAGCGCCCGGCGACGGTGCTCGGCGGCAGCGACCCACACGGGCGCGCCGGACGCCGGCGGCAGGTAGCGCTCGGGGTGGGTGCGGATCCACGAGACCTCGGCAGCGCGCACCCGCTGCCCGGGCAGCGTGGCAGCAGCCAGGCGGGCGGTGTCGGTGGCGGTCTCGGCGCCCTCCACCCGACCCATGACCTCGGTGACGATCCCGTAGTGGAAGAGCGGGGTGCCGTCGGCCAGCCGCTGGGCGGTGACCACGAAGGTGTCGAGCGCGAGGTCGACCGTCTCGCTGATCAGCACCCGGGCGACCTGCGTGGTGGCGTCGGTGGACGCGTCGACCCAGCCCACGGCTGCGTCGAGCACCGGAACGCCGTCGAGGCCGGCGAGGTCGACGCGGCGGTCCTCGCCCGTCACGTCGTCGGGCGACGTGAGCGGCGGCGCGAGGTGGGTTTCAGCGCCTGGTCTTGGCCCGGCGTCGGGCGCCCCGGCGCTCGGCGGAGCGGGAGGGAAGGCGCCCGGCCGGTGGTCGTCGTGCCCGTCGGCGGCGAAGCCGTCGATCGCGTGGCTCATGCTGCGACTCCTGAGATGACCGCGTCGCGCGCGGATCTCGTGGCGTGTTCGACCCGTCCCATCGCTCGAGACAGGTGGTTCTCGAGGTTCTTCACCGGAGTGAGGTTCACGGGTGCCCGCGGGTCGCGGTGCGCCGCCCCGGCGTAGCGGGGCAGGGTAGCTGCGAGCAGCGACGCCCGGTCCGCGACGGCCTCGAGGCCCGCCTGCGAAGGGAACTCGAGGCGGGCGATGCCGCCCCACGCCGACGCACCGGGGCCCGCCGAGCCGATCCGCGTGTAGCAGGTGTACCGATCCGCACCGAGCGCGTAGAGCACGGTCCGTTCGCCCACGGCAAGGCTGGGCACGAGGCGGTGCTCCTCGGGTGCCAGCAGCGCCCTGCGGTGCGTCTTCACGTAGCCCGCAACCAGGGCGTGGAGGCTGCGGATCCGGTTGAGCGGACCGTCGAGCACGACGTTCCACCCCTCCTTCGCTGCCTCGAGCGCCAGCACTCCCTCGGCCTGGCGCATCCGGTCCTGCAGGTGTGCGAGGAGCTCGGCGTGGTCGGTCACCGGCACCGAGTCGGACACCCAATGGAAGCCCCTACCGGCGACCGTGCCGCTGCGGCCGCCGCCCCACACCGCCAGGCGCCCCACCCTGCAGCCCGCGTAGGACGCCGGCCGCCCGGGCGCGATCGTGACCGCACCCACCGCATAGGCGCCCAGCAGCCCGGGGTACCGCTCGCCGGACGCTGGGTGTTCGGCCCAGAGCGACAGCTCGACGCGGCGGCGGCCGTCGATGAACGCGAGCGGCACCGGCTGCGGCTGAGGGCACGTCACCACGAAGGGGCCTGCCTCGGCCCGTTCTGCAGCGGTGCCGTCGTCGAGCTCGAACCCCGATGGCGTGCCGTACTCGGGGTCCCAGGCCTCGACGTAGGTGCGCCATCCGCCCTGGGGAGTCGCACCGCCTCGTGCCTCGTCGCCCACCGAATCGACCATGGCAGCGAATGTATCGACGGCCTGTAACAGCCTCGGGGAGGCTCCGCCCATCTTGCCGACGCTGCGAGCCGCTCGGCCTCCAGGATCCGTCACACGCCGCGACGGCGGAGCTGTTGGAGCTTCTCGGCGATCCCCTCGATCGTCGATGCTCCGGCTGCGACGGCCATGACGAGGTCGTAGACGTCGTCGTTCGGCGCTGCCGCCACGCTGACGTCGTTGATCTCCAAGAAGACGGCGGTGGCAAGCCAGCCGAGGCGCTTGTTGCCGTCGATGAGCGCATGGTTGTCGACGATCGACTGGAGCAGCGCCGCAGCCTTCGACCAGATGGTCGGATAGGCATCCTCGCCGCCGATGCTGGTCTGCGGACGGGCCACGGCTGAACCGAGCAGACCCACATCGCGGATGGGCAGGGGTTCACCGAGCAGCTGTCTCGCAAGTCCGAGGACATCATCGAGGTCGAGGAACTCGACCGGGTCGCTCACCGCCCGAGGCGCTCGATCGCATCAGCGTGCACGTCCAGGATCAGCTCCGATGCACTCGCCACCCGTGCTCGGTGCTCCCCACGGGCGATGTACTCGCGGATCGCCCGGCGGGCGGCATCCTGCATGGAGACACCCTCGGCTGCCGCTCGCTGTCGGAGTGCTTCCTGATCCTGCTCGTCGAGCCGCAGCGTCATGGCCATGGGCAGGATGGTATCAGTCTGATACCACGCCGGCCTCGCCGTGGCCTGCCCAGATCGCCCGGATCGGGCAGGAGGTTGGTCAGAGCCGTCAGTTCACGCCTCCGTGGCGGCTTTGGACGATCATGAACTGATGGCAGACCCGGGGAATCGCACCTTCACTCGCCAGGACGTCGAGTTCGACTCGCACGGCACGGCGTGTGCGGCATGGCTCTACCGCCCGGATGGTGTGGCCAACCCGCCGATCGTCGTGATGGCCCATGGATTCGCATCGATCCGGGTGCTGCGTCTGGACGCCTATGCCGAGCGATTCGCACAGGCGGGCTACGCCGTTCTGGTGTTCGACTACCGGAGCTTCGGTGACAGCGCGGGCCAGCCACGGCGGGTCCTGGACATCGGCGCCCAGCACGAGGACTGGCGGGCCGGGCTCGCCTATGCCCGCACACTCGACGACGTCGACACTGCCCGGGTCGTCGCCTGGGGGACCTCGTTCGGTGGTGGACACGTTCTGCACCTCGCTGCCGAGGACCACACCATCGCCGCGGTGATCGCACAAGTCCCCCACATCAGTGGTCCGGCCACGACGTTCGCGTTGCCACTGCCGCTGGTCGTTCGCCTCGTTGCGGCGGGCCTCCGAGACCAGCTCGGCGCCCTCATCGGACGCGAGCCCTACCGGGTCCCCGCCGTCGGACCTCCGGGCAGCGTGGCGATGATGACGTCACCGGATGCGGAGCCGATGGTGCGACGCCTCGCCGGCGACCGCGTCGAAGAGCTCATGTCCGAGCTGGACGTGGCCGCCCGGATCGCGCTGCGCGTGCCGCTCTACTCACCCGGCCGACGAGCGAAGGCCATCATGGCCCCCACTTTGGTGCAGATCGCCGAGCGCGACGTGGTGACCCCGTGCAAGGTGGCGCTCAAGGCTGCCCGCCGGGTCCCTAACGGGAAGATCCGCACCTACGACTGCGCTCACTTCGAGCCATACCTCGATCCCTGGTTCGACACGGTCGTCGGCGATCAACTCGAGTTCCTCGCTCGGCACGTTCCGGTCGACACCCCCGACGACTGACAGCGACGACCTCTCCTGCAACGAGCCAAGTCTCGTAGCCGACGTCACCCAGCGGTGCAGACACCGGGACCGATGAACCTCACGTTCGTGGGACCCCCGGGGTCGTCAGCCCTCCGGCGCCTGCACGACCGAGGGGAGGTCGGCGCCGAGGAACGGCTGGTTGCCGTAGCGGTCGAGGTGCACCACCTCGCCGATCGGGCGGCGGGTCGTGGGCCCGTAGCGACCGCGAGCCCACCCGATCGGGATGACGCACACCGGCACCATGTTCCGGGGCAGCCCGAGGATGCGGCGGGCGATCGGAGAGATCCAGATCGGCAGCGTCTGGATCGAGGCACCCAGGCCCACCGCTCGACAGGCCAGCAGCAGGTTCTGCACCGCAGGGAACACCGAGCCGTAGAACGAGGACACGGAGATCTGCGGGAACCCCACCGGCCGGTGCTTCAGGCCGCGCCGGTAGCAGGGGATGACGAACACCGGCAGGTCCTCGAAGTTCTCCGCCTGCCACTGGCCGGGACGCATCTGCCGTAGCGCCTTGTCGTCGCCCTTCGCCAGCCGCACCTCGATCGGGTGGAACGTGCGGAAGAGCACCCGGTACAGCTTCGCCAGCCGCGCCTTCTGCTCTCGGTCCTCGACCACGAGGTACGACCAGTCCTGGGTGTTCGAGCTGGTGGGCGCCTTCAGCGACAGCTCGAGCAGCGGCAGCAGCACCTCGGGGTCGACCGGGTCGAGGTGTAGGCGCCGCACTGCCCGTTGCGTGCGCATCGCCTCCACGAGCGGCATGTCGAGCCGCGCCAGTGCCTCCTCGACCGTCGGCACGTCGAACCCCTCCGCCACGAGGGCGATCCTAGGAGCGGGACGTGGAGCGGTCCGCCAGTTCGGACGACGGACCCGGCACCTCACCACGACGACGTGCGAGGCTGCCCCGGTGCTGTTCCCGAGGTGGCAGTGGGCGGGCGTCGAGGACGGTTCGATCACGGTGGCGTTCCGACGGTGGAAGCGGCCGACGGTGAAGGCGGGCGGCAACCTCCGCTCCCCCGCCGGCTACCTCGCCATCGACGCCGTCGACCCGGTCGACGAGGGGGACATCAGCGCCGACGACGTCGCCGCGGCCGGCTACGCCTCGCTCGACGACCTGGTCACCGACCTCGGACCCTCCGAGGAGGGACGCCGCCTCTACCGCATCCGGTTCCACCAGGCGGGCGACGACCCCAGGAGCCAGCTCCAGGAGCGGACCGACATCACCGCCGACGAGCGCGCCGAGCTGGCGGACCGGTTGGCCCGCCTCGACCAGACCGCGGACCGCCCCTGGACCGATCTGGTCCTCCGCGCCATCGCAGCGTCACCGGGCCGGTCGGCGCGCCTGCTCGCTGGGGACCTCGACATCGAGCGCCTCGACCTGAAGGCGCGCATCCGGAAGCTGAAGGCGCTCGGCCTCACCGAGAGCCTCGAAGTGGGCTACCGCCTGTCGCCCAGAGGCCGGGCGTTGCTCGAACAGCTCTACGACGCCTGAGCCGGCGACTTCCGCTCGTAGTCGACGGCCGCGTCGCCGATGTGGCCCGGAGCGTTGGCTGCCAGCACACGCTGGACGAAGGCGCAGTACTCCTCCATGTAGTGCCGGAGGAACTCGCGAGTGGACTCGTCGCTGACCTCGCCGTCCTCGCCGTAGATCTCCGGGTCGAACGCGATGTAGGCCTCCGGAGCGTTGAGCTGCGGCGCGTCGAGGAAGCTCAGGACGCTCCGCATCGATGCCTGCATCACCGCCGTGCCGATCCCGCCGGGTGACGCCCCGATGATCCCGGTGGGCTTGCGGGCGAACGAGTTCTCGCCCCACGGCCGCGACGCCCAGTCGATGGCGTTCTTCAGGGCACCGGGGATCGACCGGTTGTACTCGGGCGAGACGAAGAGGATCCCGTCGGAGGCCTCGATGGCCTGCTTCAGGGCGCGAGCCTCGGGTGGGTAGTCCGCGTCGTAGTCCGAGCTGTAGAGCGGCAGGTCCTTGATGGGGATCTCGGTGAACTCGAGGTCGTCGGGCGCCAGGCGGAGGAGCGCCTTCGAGAGCGTCCGGTTGATGGAGCGTGAGGAGAGGCTCCCCACGAAGTAGCCGATCCGGTGCGCCATTGCCCGCTCGCTTTCCGCCCCGCCGACCGCGGGGCCTGTCATGGGAAGCCCGGCACGTTCGACGGGCTGGGTCGCCAACACACCTACCCCGGACTCGGATGGCCACGTCGAACCTCGGAGATCCGATGGCCGCGACCATCGTCGGCCCGCTGTCGCACCCCGCGTAGGGTGCTGGCGGGGAGGGATGGCTGTGCGGGAGCTGGACCAGGAGGACCCGGTCGCGGGTCCGTCGCAGTCGGGACCATCGTCGTCGGGTGCGGTGCCGCGGTGGGTGGCGTCGACCATCGTGCTGCTCGCCGGCGCCGCGTTGGTCTTCGAGCAGAGCCCCGCCAACGAGGCCCTCAGGGTGAACGCCGCGCTGGAAGCGCTCGAGCGGACTGGCAGCGCCGTGCTGGTGGGGCTGACCGTCGCAGGCGTCACCGTGGTGATCGAGCTCACCGCGGCGGTGCTCATCACATGGGGCCTGCACGCCAACAGCGGTGCCGTCCTGCGCCTGAAGCAGCGGCTGACGCGCCGCGACGAGGCGTACTCGACGAGCAGCGCCGTCCCGGAGGGCGCGCGCCGGCTCGGCCGCGTGGGGGCCGACGTCGCCATCGCCCTGGGGATCGGCGCAGGCCTGGTCACCCTCCGCCGGCACGTGAGGGACGAGCACCCCACTGTCCGGAAGGATCTCGGTGTGAGCGCGTACTCGACCGCGATCGTCGCGACGGTCAGCGGCTTCGTCGGCTACCTGGTGGGCGGCGGGTTGGCCCAGGCACACCGCGTGGGTCTGGAGGTGCCGGCCCGCTACGTCGTGGACTACGGGACCGACACCCGGTTCTGGGTGGCGCTCCTCGTCGTGGGCTACGCCGTGGCGCTCGC
>JBIQID010000067.1:10246-15776 GCA_044508215.1 Actinomycetota bacterium
GCCATGGCGTCTGCGCCGGGCGCGCCCGTCTGACGGGGCCCAGGGAGCCCATGGCAGCTCGACCCTTCATCGGCGACGGCCAACGGCGCGCTCGCCTCGCCCTCCGCCACGGCCTCGCGTCGGGCGCGCGCTTCGATGGACCGGCCGACGTCGCCGACGGCCTCGTCGCCCTCCACGCCACCGACACCCCGACGGTCCACCTGTCGATCGCCGCGCGGGTCGAGCGGATCACGACCGACGAGACCACCAACGCCCTCGGCGAAGGTCGGGTGCTCCACCGCCAGATGGCGATGCGCCGCACCCAGTGGGTGGCCACCGATCCCGTCGTCGACGAGATGCTCCCCGGCCCAGCCGCCCGCACCGCCGGACCCGAACGACGTCGCCTCCACAAGGAGCTGAAGGCATCCGGCGTGACCGTCGACCCGCAGCGGTGGCTGCGGCGAGCCGAGGCCGACCTGCTGGCCGCACTTGCGGCGGGCACGGAGCTGACGGCGGCAGAGATCGCGGCGACGTCACCTCGGTTGGCCCGGCGAGTGGCGCTCTCCCCCGGCACCAAGTGGGAGACGCAGGTCGGCGTGACCCCCCGGCTCATCACCGTCTTGTGGGCCGAGGGCAAGGTGGCCCGTGGGGTGACCCCCGGAGACTGGCTCACCAACCGTGCGACCTGGACCACACCTGAGCAGCGCAGGGGCGACCGAAGTCCGTTGCCCGAACCCGAGGAGGCATGGGCGCGGCTGGTGCAGCGGTGGCTGGAGCGGTTCGGCCCGGGCACCGAGCTGGATCTGGTGTGGTGGCTGGGCGGCACGACCAAGATCGCCCGCGACGCGCTCCGGCGCGTGGGTGCGACCGAGGTCGACCTCGATGGCGGCCAAGTCGGTTGGGTGGCGGCCGGCGACGAGGACGACGTCCCCGACCCAGGCCGCTGGGCGGCGCTGCTCCCGGTGCTCGACCCCTCGACGATGGGCCACAAGCAGCGTGCCTTCTACACGAACGGCCACGACGCCGATCTCTACGACTCCAGGGGCAACGGCGGGACCACCGCGTGGGTCGACGGCCGGATGGTCGGCAGCTGGTCCACCACCGACGACGGGCTCATCCGGCTGCACCTGCTGGACGACGTCGACCCCGAGGCGCTCGCACTGCTCGAGGAGCGTGCCGGAGCATTGGAGGCCTTCATCGGCGGGAGGAAGGTCACGGGCGTGTACTCGTCGCCGCTCGTGGCGGGGATCCTCCGCGAGGAGCGCGCCGGCCGCGCCCCTCGCAACGCTTCTCAGTAGCCCAGGGCGGCTCCGTCGCCGCGAGGATCCGCACCGCCCTCCAGGAAGCCGTCGGGGTGGATGCGGATCGCCTGGGCGTGCCCCACGTTGTCGTCCCACTCGGCGAGCATCTGCACGGGCTGGCCCCGCCGCTCCAGCTCGCGGACGATCAGGTCGGAGATCCTGCCCTCGATCCAGAGGTCACGCGACTCCGCGCCCCACGTCCGACCCATCAGCCAGCGCGGCGCCTCGATCGCCTGCTGGACGTCGTAGTCGAAGTCGACCATGCGCGTGAGCATCATCGCCTGCGACTGGGGCTGGCCCTCGCCGCCCATCGTGCCGATCGCCGCGTACGGCTCGCCGTCGTCGCGGAGCACCATCCCGGGGATCAGCGTGTGGAACGTGAGCTTGTCCGGCTCCAACCGGTTGTGGTGCTCCGGGTCCAGCGAGAAGAACGATCCCCGGTTCTGCATGAGGATCCCCGTGCCCTCGGGGACCACCCCCGAACCGAAGTCGTGGTAGATCGACTCGATCAGCGACACCACCATCCCGTCGCCGTCGACGGCGCACAGGTAGATCGTGTCGCCGGCCGGCTCGGGCCGCTGCCCGGTCCAGCCGCCGGGGATACCGCTCTCCACCTCCCCCGCCACCAGCGACGACTCCCGCTCGATCATCGCCCGCCGCTCCTCTGCGTAGCCCTTGTCGACGAGCCGGTCGAGGGGGATGTCGTGGTGACGTGGATCGGTGAGCCACGAGTCCCGATCGGCGAACGACAACTTGACCGCCTCCGCCATGTGGTGGATGTACTCGACGCTCGGGTCGCCCCAGGCGGATAGGTCGTAGCCCTCGACGGTGTTCAGGATCTGCAGCGCGCAGAAGCCCTGCGTGTGGGGCGGCATCTCCAGCACCGTGAGGCCGCGGTAGGTGGAGCTGACCGGCTCGACCCACGACGCCGTGAACTTCGCGAAGTCGCCCGGCTCGAGCGGCGACTCGGGCATGCCGGCGCAGATCCGCTCGGCGAGCTCGCCCTCGTAGTAGCCGTCCCGAGCGCCGCGCTCGGCGAGGATCTCGAGCGACGCTGCGAGGTCCGCGTCCACCAGGCGGTCGCCCTCCCGCGGGATCCGCCCGCCGGGAAGGAACTTGGCCGACGCACCCGGATCCTGCCGGAGCATCTCGGCGTCCTCGGGGTACCACTGGTCCATCGACCGGGACACCGGGAACCCCTCACGGGCATGGTGGATGGCGTCGCCGAACAGGTCCGCCCAGTCCAGTCGTCCGTGCCGCTCGTGGAGGGCCCGCCAACCGTCGACCGCCCCTGGGACCGTCAGCGCTGCGAGTTGGCCACGGCTCGGGATGTCGGAGGTGTGACCGGCTCGCTCGTAGAACTCGCGGGTGGCGCCCGAGCCGGAGGGCCCCGACGCGTCGAGCGCCTCGACCGCCCCGCCGGGTGGCTTCACCAGCGCGAACGCGTCGCCTCCGATGCCGCACATGTGCGGGTACACAACGCACAGCACCACGTTCGCGGCGATCGCTGCGTCCACGGCGCTGCCGCCCCGCCGGAGCGCGGCGACGCCCGCCTCGGACGCCAACACGTGGGGCGTCGACACCATCCCTCGTTCCGCCCGCGTCGGGGGACGCCCTGTCATCGGACCGTTCGGACTCCTCATGTCTCCTCCTCCTCGTCCTCGTCCCCGCCCACGTAGCGGAGGACGGTGGGGGTGGCGAGGCCGAGAGCCAGGACGATGCCGGCCACGAGCGTCACCACGCTCGAGACGTCCGAGGTCGACGCCCAGCTCACGACCACCATCGCTGCGATCGCTGCGACGAGCGCACCGCCCTCGATCTGCTCCTGGTTCACCTCGCCTCCTCGTCCATCGGATGGGTCACGTCACCGGCCTCACATCAGTGCGACCGTCACCACGCCGGTGATCACGGCCACGACCGCAGCCCACGGAAGGGTCTTCCGGAGGATCTCGCCCTCGCTCCCGGAGACCCCTGCCGTGGTGGTCCCGAGGATGATGTTCGTGGGCGCGATCACGTTGCCCACGGCACCGCCCGTGTTCTGCGCCGCGATCACCGTGGCCTGGGAGATCCCGTGCTCGGCGGCGATGGTGGTGTGGACGGGCGAGAACAGCACGTTCGACGAGGTGCTGCTGTTCGTCACCAGCGCTCCGATGATGCCGATGACGTTGGCGAGGAACGCGTAGACCACCGGCGGCGCCACCTCGGCGATCCCGAGGGCCAGCACCTCGGTCTGCCCGGAGTGGCGCATGAGCGCGGCCAGCACCAGGAAGGTGACCACCGCCGAACCGGCCGGCAGGAAGTCCGACGCCGTGGTCGACCAGATGGGTGGCGGGTCAGACCGTTGCTTCCACTCGGTGAAGTAGCCCCGCATCCGGTACACGGGCGCGGCGACCAGTGCGGCGAACAGGAGGAACCCGCCCGCGTGGGTGAACAGCGAGAGCGGTTCGTAGGGCTCGCCCGCTTCGCTCACCACGTCGTAGCCGGTGCTCACCTCAGGGAACGACGGGCCGAAGCTGACGCCACCGAGGAACGATTCGATCGGCTCGATCAGCAGGACCAACACCGAGACGACGGCCAGGATGAGGTAGGGGAACAGCGCCCAGCCGAGGCCCATCGTCGGCTCGGGCTCGTCCTCTACCGACTCGGATCCGTCCTCGGCGTCCTCCTCCATGGCGGGCAGCTCGTCCATCGGAGCCGGCTCCCGGTACCGCTCCCACCTCGACAGCGGGTAGAGCGCCACGAGTGCCAGCGTGGCGGCGACGAACGCCGACAGCTCCGGGCTGACCAGGACGAACAACGCCTGCCCTGCACTGAGGATCACGCTCAGGATGAGGATCATCGGCAGCGCGTGGACGACCGCTGGCTTCCGCCCGACCATCCACGCGATCGCCACCCCGGCTGCAGTGATCGGGATCACGAGGAGCAACGTGGTGAGGAGCGCGGTGGTCCTGGGATCCTCCACCTCGGTGACCTGGAGCGTCGCCAACCATCCGACACCCAACGTGCCGAAGAACTTGGCCCAGGCGTGGCCGATGAGAGGGATCACCACGGCGTACACCGGGCGCACCCGCAGAGCCACGAGGATCGGCGCCGTGATCGCGATCGGGGCGCCGAAGCCCGCGATCCCCTGGAGGAACGAGGCGAACACCCAGCCGAAGGCGAGCACCAGGAAGACCTGGTTCCTGCTCTGCTTCTGCACTCCCGTGCGCAACGAGTGGAACGCGCCGGCCGCGGTCCCCACGCGGTAGAGCAGCAGCGCCGCGAAGATCACCAGCAGGATGGGCACCGCGTCCCACACCCCCTTCGCCGCACCGACCACCAGCGTCCGCCACGGGGTCTCGAACCACACCACCGCCACGATCGCTGCGATGACGGCCCCGACCGGGCCGGCCTCGGTCGCACCCCACTTCAGGACCGCGAGCAGCAGCACCAGCACGAGGATCGGCAGCAGCGCGAGGATCCACCGCACGAAGTCGACCGGGAGGTCGTTGCTGCCGGCCGCTTGGGCCAGGAACAGCGTCGTCACACAACTCCTTCCGCCTTGCCGGACGCGACTCGAGCCAGGCGCGACGCGGCCGATCACGAGTGCGGAAGTCGTCGACTACCCGGCCGCGGGCAGGCTGAGAACGCTCGGTCAGGCGGCTGTGCCCGCGATTCTCCCGTCGCGGGCGATCAGGCGCTGCGGAGCACCCTGCCGGTGAGGGCTCCCGTGTGCTCACCGTGCTCGAGCGCCACGGCTCCGTTCACCACGGTGGCCACGTAGCCGTCGGCCCGCTGCACGAAGCGTGCCGCCCCGTGGGGGAAGTCGCGCTGGATGTGCGGCAGCCCGAGGGTGAGGCGGTCGAGGTCGATCAGGTTGACGTCGGCGAAGCACCCCGCCTCGAGGCGCCCTCGCCCGTCGAGCCCGAACAGCTCGGCCCCGTCCGCCGTCAGCCGCTGGATCGCCCGCTCGAGCGGGACGTGGCCGCGCTCGCGCACCCAGTACGTGAGGAACCAGGTGGGCTGGCTGGCGTCGAGGATCTGCCCGACGTGCGCGCCGCCGTCGGCCAGACCGAGGACCACCGTGTCGTCGGCCAGCATCTCCCCGACCGCAGCGAGGTCCTGGTTGAGGATCGGCCAGTAGACGACCGCGGCGCCGTCGGAGCGGATCAGCGCGTCGAGGTAGGCCTCCGCCGCCGTCACGCCTGCCGCCGCGGCCACCGCGGGCAGCTCGGTCGCCGGATCGCAGTCGAACCGTGCGGTCGACGAGT
>JBIQID010000068.1:0-15650 GCA_044508215.1 Actinomycetota bacterium
ACCGACCTCGAGGCGTGGCCGCGGCGCATCGAGACGGTCGACCTCGTCGAGGTGCTCAGCCCGAAGCTACTCGGGGTCGGCAGCCAGGTCCGGCTCAGGCAGCCGAAGCTGCCGGAGGGCACGTGGGAGATCACCGCGTGGGACGCCCCCAGCTTCTTCGAGTGGCGGCAGAAGGCCAACGGCGTCACGAGCGTGGCCGGACACCGCATCGAGGCGCTGGGGGAGGAGCGTTCCCGACTCTCCCTGTCCCTCGACATGAACGGGCTCGCCGTCCCGATCGTCGCCCTGTTCTCGAAGGGTCTGGTGAACCGCTACATGACGATGGAGGCCGAAGGCATGAAGCGGGTAGCCGAATCCTCTGAACCGTAGGAGGCCGCCGGCTCAGCCGGTGTTCTGCAGGCCTGCCGCGATCCCGTTCACCGCCAGCAGGAGCTGCGCGTGGGTGCGTTCGCCCACGGCTCCCTCGCGAAGCTCGCGCAGCGCGCGCAGCTGGAGGTGCGAGAGCGCTCCGACCGGCACCCGCCGCAGTGCCACGGCGTCGTGCAGGCGCGGCTTGGCAGCCAGCATCTCCTCCTGGTCGAGCACCTCCAGGACGAGTCGGGTGGTCCGGTCCAGCTCGTCGAGGATCGCACCGGCCAGCTCCGGCCGACCGCCGAACGCCAGGTACCGCTCGGCGATCGCCCGGTCGGTCTTGGCCAGGCTCATCTCGGCGGTGTCGACCAACATCGCGAACAGCGGCCACTCCTCCCATGCAGTTCGCAGGTCCTCGATCGTTCCGGCAGCCTCCATGCCGGCACCCAGGCCGTACCAGCCGGCAAGGTTGATCCGCGACTGCGACCACGCGAACACCCAGGGGATCGCCCGCAGGTCGGCCAGGTCCCGCCCCACCATCGCGCCCGCTCGCTTCGGCGGCCGGCTGCCCAGCCGCAGCTGGCCGATCTCCTCGAGCGGCGTCACCGCCGCCATGAAGTCGGCGAACCCCTCGGTCTCCACCAGCGACAGGAACGCCTCTCGGGCAGCCCGCTCCATGCGGGCGCCGAGGTCGGCGAAGCGCTCAGCTGCATCGTCGTTGCGGCGTGCCACGTCCTCGCTGCCCGCCTGGAGGACCGCGGCGGTGACCCGTTCCAGGTGGCGCTGCCCGATCGTGGCATTGGCGTAGCGGGCGGCGATCACCTCGCCCTGCTCCGTCACCTTGAAGCGGCCGGAGACGGATCCCGGCGGCTGAGCCACGATCGCCCGGTTCAACGGACCGCCACCCCGTCCCAGCGAGCCACCGCGGCCGTGGAACAGCGTGAGCGTGATCTGCCGCTTCTCCGCCCACTCCACCAGCGCTTCCTGCGAGCGGTAGAGCGCCAGCGTCGCGCTCACAGGGCCGACGTCCTTCGCCGAGTCGGAGTACCCGACCATCACCTCCAGGCGACGGCCACGGGCGTCGAGGCACTCGGCTTCCGAGGGCAGCGCCACCCATTCGTCGAGCACGCCGACCGCCCCGGCGAGGTCGTCGTAGGTCTCGAAGAGGGGCACCACGTCGAGCCGTAGGTGTCCCGAACCGACGGCGAGGCGGGCGAGCGCACGCACCGCCACGAGGTGCGCCGCCGACTTCGTGAAGCTCACCACGTACCGGCCACAGGCCCGTTCGCCCCACCTCCGCTGGATGGCACCCATCGACCGGAACGTGGCGAGCAGCTCCACGCCGGCGTCCGTGGTGGGGGAGGGGGAGCTCCCTCCGGCGTCCCAGCCGTCCCTGGCGAGCCTGTCGAGCAGGCCCGCGTCGGCGACCAGCGACGCCGGGTCGCCCGAGGTCCCGGCCACGTGGGGGAGCAGGTCGGCGAGGACCGCCTCGTGCACCAGCGAGTGTTGACGGACCTCCAGCTCGGCGAGGTGGAAGCCGAACGTCTCCACCTGCCAGATCACGTGCTGCACCTCGCCGTACGCGGTCCGGCAGGCGCCGGCGCCGGCGAGGGAGCGCTGCACCATGCGCAGGTCGGCGAGGAGCTCCTCGGGTCCCCGGTAGCCGAGGTCCATGTCGCGCCTGCGGGTGGCGGCCAGGCGCGCTGCCGCCAGCAGCAGCGCCTGCCGGTGCGGTTCGCCCGGCGACGAACGGGCCACCTCAGCGAAGAGCTCGGGATGCGCCGCTGCGTCCATCGCCAGGCGGTCGCGGAGCTCGCCGCTGGGCGGTGTCCGCCGTTCGTGGAGCGTCAGCATGCGGGCCACCCGGTCCGTCGCCCCCTGCAGCACCGCCAGCGCCTGCTGCGCCTGCAGCGCCGCCGCCTCCCTTGTCACGTCCGCCGTGACGAACGGGTTGCCGTCGCGGTCGCTGCCGATCCAGCTGCCGAACCGGACGAACGCCGGCACCTGCGGGGGCGCGGACCCCGGCTCGGCCGCGCCGATCGCCCGCTCGGTCTCCCGGTACAGCCGGGGTACGATCCGTGCGAGGGTTTGTTCGAAGATCGGCAGGACCGTGCGCACCTCGTCGAGCGGACCCGGACGATCACGTCGTAGGGGTTCCGTCCGCCAGAGGACCTCGATCTCCTCCGTCAGCCGGCGCCGGGCCACCCGGCGCTCGGTCGCACCGTTGCGAGGATCCTGGTGGCGGTCCAGCTGTTCGGCGATCCGCCGCGTCGCCGACACCACCGCCCGCCGCCGGGCCTCGGTGGGATGCGCGGTCAGCACGGGATGCACCTCCAGCCGTGCCACCGCGTCGGCGGTGGGCGACACGGCACGGAGCGAGGGCCACTCGGAGTCCGATTCGTCCTCGTCACGGTCCTCGAGGCGGATCAGGCGCGCGTGCTCGCGCTCCTCCACCAGGTTCACGAGGTGGAGCGACACCGTGACCGCCAGCGCGACCTCCTCGGCCCGTTGCGGCGTCATCTCGGCGACGATGGCGGCGGCTGCCTCGACGTCGCCCGACGCGACGGCTTCCTCCAGCTGTTGGACGTCCTCGGCGAGGCCGGATGTCCCCTCCGACGCGAGCACCTCTGCCTGGACCGCGCGCAGGAGCGCCAGCTCCTCCTCGAACGGCGACATCACCCCGCCCGCCCCGGCTGAGCGGGGGTCCCAGTCCACCTCCGGGGTGTGTGCCACCGTGCGGACCTCCGTGTCGCGGTCGCGGCACGGAGGACCTACCCGTCAGGCCGGTGCCGGGTGCCACGTCCCGAGCTGGCGGCCACCGGGGGGGCTCGTCCGACACCGGCCACGGGGGACGGCATCGCAGCGTCGAGGCGCCGTCAGGCCTTCCGAAGGCGCGCGATCGCGCCGTCGATGTCGGCCTGGAGCATCTCGCGGCGCACGAAGTGGCCTCCCGACAGCTCGTGGGCCTCGTGGGGGATCCCAGCTCCGGCGAGCAGCCCGCGGAACTCGCGCTGGCCGGCCCGGACTTGCGTCTCGTTGATGTCGAACTGCACCACCTCGTCGCCCAGGCCGCAGACCAGCATCACCCGCTTCCCCCGGTAGCTGTTGACCCGCTCGCACGGGTTGTCGGCGCTCACCTTGGCCTCGTCCCACAGCGGCACGCCGTAGACGGATCCGCCGGCCAGCTCGACCGCGGCCGAGCTGACGTTGGCCCAGTGCACGACGATCCCGAAGTCGCGTCGCAGGCTCGCGGGGCCGGAGTGGCTGCCCACGGACGCGAAGTGCCCCGGGAACCTCGCCATGTACTTCAGGGCTCCGAAGCCGCCCATCGAGAACCCGGACACCGCGCGCCCCTCCGCCTCGGCGTAGGTCCGGAAGTTCTGGTCGACCCACGGGATCAGCTGGTGGATGTGGAACGTCTCCCAGTTGCGCGGGCCGGCGAACGAGGTCACTGGGTTGCAGTACCAGCCGGCGCCACCGCCGTCGGGCATCACCACGATGATGCGGCGTCCGGCGGTCAGGGTCCGGATGTCGTCCTCGAAGTCCCACTTGCGGAAGTCCTGGAGACCGCCGTGCAGCAGGTACATCACGGGGTAGCGCCGTGACCCCACGCCGTAGTCGTCGGGGAGCAGCACGTTGACCCCGGGCTGCCAGCCGATGGCGTTCGTCGCGAACCGGTAGTACTGCATCCGCCCGAACGCAGCGTGGTCGACCACGGTGAGACCCGTACCGCCGCCGCCACCGCCACCGCCACCGGGAGCGGGTCCGCACGCGGTGCCGATCCCGCCCAGGGCCGCGAGCGCACCGGCGCCACCGACCCCGCGCAGGAACCCCCGCCGGTCGAGCCGTCCCCTGCTGGACCCTTCGGTCTCCACTGCGATCCCCCTCTGCTCCCGCGGGCGAGCCTGCCCCACGACGTTGCTCCTACTATCCGGATCGGGAGCTGCCAGTTCCAGGCCCGGAGCGGCCACTCTCCGGGTCAACGGGGGCCAAGGGGCGGGGGACGATGCGAACGGAGGACCTGACGATGCCGACCGTGCCGGTCCGGTACGCCGCGCTCGTCCTCGAAGCCGCCGAGGCCTACGGGGTCAGCCCGGCCGACGTCCTCGCTGCCGCCCACATCTCGCCCGACCAGCTCGACGACCCGAGTGCCCGGCTCTCGCTGCTCCACACGGCGGCGCTCCTGTTCACGGCGATCGACCTCACCGGCGACCCGGCCCTCGGCTACGAGATGGGGCTGAACAGCAGCCTCACGTCGCACGGCATCATGGGCTTCGGGATGATGACCTCGCCGACGGTCGGCGACGCAGTGCGCCTGGGGATCGAGTTCCTCCAGCTTCGCGTACCGGTGCTGAGCGCCGAGCTGCGCGTCGACGGAGACGTCGCTGCGGTGGCCGTCACCGAGACGTTCCCGCTCGGCGACCTGCGCCGCGTCCTCTTCGACACGTTCCTCGTGAAGCTGGCGCGGCTCGCACCCGCGCTCACCGGAGGCCGGGTCGGCTTCGACGACGTGGAGCTCTGGTTCGACTACCCCGAGCCCGAGTACCACGCACGGATGCGCGACCGGTTGCCCACGATGCGCTTCGACATGGGCAGCAATGAGATGCGCGCCGACGCCGGCGTCCTCGCCCTCCGGCTCGAGACAGCGGACCCCCTCAACGCGAAGCTGGTCGAGGAGCAGTGCCGCCGCGAGCTGGAGCAGCTGGGGCTCGACGGCGACGTCGTGGGCCAGGTGCGCGCCGCACTGAACAGCGCCGAGGACGGCTACCCCACGTTGATCGACGTGGCGGAGCTGCTCCACGTCTCCCCTCGGACGCTGCGGCGCCGCCTGCACGAGCGGGGGACCAGCTACGCGCAGCTCCTCGACGCAGCACGCCGTGCGGGTGCGATCCGTCTGCTCACCACCACGGCGCTCTCGGTGGAGCAGATCGGCATGCAGCTGGGCTACGCGGACGCACGCGGGTTCCGTCGAGCGTTCTCCGCCTGGACCGGCACGAGCCCCAGCGACTTCAGAGAGGCGCAACGGACGCTCTCCTGACAGGGGGCGGACCCAGGAGCGGGCTAGTCGCCTGCTGGGGCGACGTGCGCCCGGTGGCCATCGCGGTCGAAGAGCATGATCAGCTCGGCCGGGCCGTCGACGGCGGTCATGGCGTGCGGGGTCATGGTGGCGAACTCGGCGGCCTCGCCGGCGTCCACGACGATCTCTCGGTCGCCGAGCCAGAGCCGCACCCGTCCCTCCAGCACGAAGAACCAGTCGTGTCCGGGGTGGACCCGCTGGGCAGGCGGCTCGTCGGTGGGCTGGAGGCGCATCTTGAGCGCGACGGTGCTGCTCGTGGGCCGGCTGAGCAGCCAGGTGGTGCGGTGGGGGCCGGCCTCCGGCGCCGGACGGATCACCACGTCGTCGTCGCCGTGCACGTCGAGCAGCGCGTCGAGGTCCACCTGGAGGGCACGCGCGAGGGGGAGGAGGACGTCGAGGCTGATCGCCCGCTTGCCCGTCTCCACCCGGCTGATGGTCGACGGGCTGAGGTGGGTCCTCGCCGCCACCTCGTCGAGTGAGAGGCCGAGCGTCTGGCGGAGGCTGCGGAGGCGAGCCCGCACCATCTTCTCGACGTCATCGCTCACACCCGGGACCTCCTTGCGAATCCTGCAAGACGCTATGCAGGGGCTGGGAACGACCATATCGTCGACGCCATGAGCGAGCACCCTCGACGAGTCATCGAACGGCACTGCGACGTGGCCGTGGTCGGCGGTTCCGCCGCTGGCCTCGCCGCGGCCCTGCAGCTCTCCCGCCAACGGAGATCGGTGATCGTCATCGACTCGGGCGAGCCCCGGAACGCCCCGGCGGAGCACATGCACAGCTTCATCGGCCACGACGGCACGCCGCCGTCAGAGCTCATCGCTGCGGCCCGGGCCGACGTCCGCCGCTACGGCGGCGAGGTGCTGGCGGGACGGGTCGAGCGGGTGAGCGGCGAGGCCGGCAGCTTCGGCCTCCACCTCGTGGGCGGGCACTCGGTGAACGCTCGACGGATCGTGGTGGCGACCGGGCTCCGTGACGAGCTGCCCGACGTCGAAGGCGTCGCCGCCCACTGGGGCCGCGACGTCATCCACTGCCCGTTCTGCCACGGCTACGAGGTCCGCGACCGACGCCTCGTCCACCTGGTGACGCAGCCGTGGGGGCTGCACCCTGCGCCGCTGCTGCGACAGCTCACCGATCAACTCGTCGTGGTGATCGATCCGTCGGTCGAGGTCGCAGGCGAGGAGGTCGAGCGGCTCGAAGCCGGGGGCGTCGAGGTGGTGCGTGCCAGCGCCGCTCGGCTGTGCGAGGGCGACGGCGGCCGGATCGAGGGGATCGAGCTGACCGACGGCAGGCGCATCCCAGCCGACGCCGTGGTCGTCGGGCCTCGCGTCCACGCTCGCGTCGAGGCGTTCGAGGGCATCGGGCTCCGTCCGGAGCCCCACCCGAGCGGCGCCGGGGACGTGCTCGTCGTGGACGCGGAGGGGCAGACCTCCGTCCGGGGCGTCTACGCCGCCGGCAACGTCGTGGATCCGTCGCACCAGGTGATCCAGGCTGCCGCCGCCGGCAGCTGGGTGGGAGCGAGGATCAGCTTCGACCTCGCTGCCGAGGAGCTGGGATCCGCTGAGCGCCCCTCCGCCAACACCGCCGACTGGGACCACCGCTACGGCGGCGAACAGATGTGGAGCGGACGGCCGAACGGCACCCTCGTCGACGAGGTCGGCGCCCTCCGGGCGGGCCGCGCCCTGGACGTGGGTGCCGGCGAGGGCGGCGACGCCGTCTGGCTCGCCGAACAGGGGTGGTCGGTGACCGCCACCGACATCTCGGGCCGAGCCCTCGCCCGGATCGGCGCCGAGGCCGCCCGGAGGGACCTCGCCATCGACTGTCGGCAGGTCGACGCGAACTCGCTGGGCGCCTACGACAGCGGTGCGTACGACCTGGTCACCGCGATGTACGCGTCGATCCCCCGCACCGCCGACGGGCGAGGCGTGCAAAACCTGCTCGACGCGGTGGCGCCCGGGGGGACGCTGCTCGTGGTGAGCCACGACCTCGAGCCGATGCGCACCCCGGTCGACACCACGGTCACGAGCCGGCCCTTCGACCCCGACGCCTACGTCCGGGTGGAGGACGTGGCCGCAGCGCTCGGTGCGTCTCCCGGCTGGGAGGTGGAGGTCCACGGAAGCCGCCCGCGACCTCCGGGAGCCGCGTCATCCCACCACGTCGACGACGTGGTGCTCCGCGCCCGCCGCACCCAGGCCTGAAGCGAGAGCGCGGCGCGGAGAGGGGTCAGCTCGGGGGAGCGCCGAGCGTCCGAGACATCCGCCGGTCCCACCGGGCCAGGACCAGGTCGTCGAGGTCGTCGGGGTAGCGCGCGGCGAGCGCTCTGGCAGCCTGCGCCCGACCGAGTGCCGGCAGCATCTGTGCGGCGAGCTTCGGGCGGGCGGCGAGGCGCGTTGCCATCACGGCGGACTCGGCGGGGGAGGGCGTGCCCCAGCGCTGGTCGAGCCCAGCGAGCGTCATGGTCTCCGACAGCAACCCGGCGCGGACCATGCGGGTGACCCCATCCGAGCCGATCGCCGTGGTCATCCGCCGCACGCCATCGAACGCTGCCAGGTCGGGTCCCATCTCGTGGTGGAAGGCCACCTGGTAGCGGCCGAGGGTGGTCGCCGAACCGATGTCGCCGCCGCGGGCGGCCTCCGCAGCGACGGCGTCGGCGAGCATCCGGCCGGCGATCAGCCCCAAACCGATCCCCGAGCCGTGCACGGGGAACACCTGGGAGGCGGCGTCGCCCACGAGTGCGAGCCCCGGCGCGGTCAGCCGGGCGTAGGGCCGGCGCAGCGGGATCACGCCGGTCCCTCCCGAGATCACCTCGCCCAGCCACGGCTCGGCTCGCCGTGCGTCGTCCATCAGTCGGGGCACCGAGCCGAACCGGCCGTCAGCGATGCACCCCACCAGGATGTGCACCTCGTCCAGCCCCTCGGGGATGGTGATCGACCGTGTGGACCAGCCGCCGTGCGTGCCCAGGCGGTTCACGTGCTCGCCTGGCTCCGCACCGTGCCGCTCGAGGAAGCGCTTCGCTCCGTCGCGGTCGGCGATGCGGAGCACGTAGTCACCCGCGGCGCAGAGCTCGGGGCCGCGGACCGGCGGGCACCACCTGTCGAGCACGGCCGACCGTCGCCGGAGCGCGCCGCCGCGGCCCGAGGCGTCGACGAAGAGCGCGGCCTCCAGACGGGACGGTCGGCTGGAGGTCGCGGTCCCGTCCCAGCGGACCTCGAGCGCCACGAGCCGGTCGTCGCTGTGCACCAGCTCGAGGTGCTCCACCCCGTCCATCACGGCCACGCCACGCTCCTCCGCGAGGCCTCGCAGGCGCTCGCCGAGCAGCGCCATGTCGGCGCGCATGATCGGACCGGGGGAGATGGTGGGACCCCGGCTGCCGTCGGGACCGAAGGAGTGGAACGTTCCGCCCTTCGAACCCGCCTCGGGTGGTGCGGGTGCGTCGAGGCCGGCCCGAGCGAACTGCCACGCGAGGACGCCGTTGTGCCACTGGGCGCCCCCGAGGGCCGCCGGTCGGCGCTCGATGAGCCCCACCGTCAGACCTCGCCGCGCCAGCTGGTACGCGGCGTTGGCGCCAGCGGTGCCGGCACCCACCACCACGGCGTCGAAGCGACCAACCTCCACGGCCGCGACCGTACCGCCGGGGTGCGTTCCGGCTCCTACGCGATCCCGCCGCCCGAGGCGCCCGACTACTTCGACTCCGGCGCCACGCTCCCGATCAGGCCGGGCATCGGCTGGGCGTCGAAGTGGCGGGTGACCGGCACGAGCGCGCCTGCCATCGCACCGAAGCCGAAGCCGCCGAAGAGCCCGACGAAGAGGGCGACGCCCACCGCGCCACCTGTGTCGAAGCCAGCGATGGTCGTGGCGATCACGACGGCGACGAACACGACGAGGAACCCGAGCGATCCGCCGACGAGGGCGCCCCGGCCGATGGCCGGTCGATCGTTCGGGGTGCCGGCGTCCGTCTCGGACGTGACGGGGTCGGGGGTGCTGATCTGGATCATTGGGTGCTTTCCTGTTCGAGCCGACCGGCCGGGTGGCCCGCCGGAGGGGAACCCCCTGGCGGACCACGTCTACGGCGGGTCAGGCGTTGACCTTCTCGCGGCGGCGTGCCTCTTCGGCTCGCTTCGCTCGCCGCTCCTGTTTGACCTTCCGCTTCTCGAGCACGGAACGGCCTGGCTTCTTGCCCTGCTTGGCCACGTGACACCTCCCTTCGATGACGGGGCCCGGGCACGCGTGGAGCGCGCAGGACCAGGGACATCAGGGGGCGCGCCGGACCAGAGGCGCGCGGGATGCTGGGGTTCAGCGAAGGGCAGCCGGCGGGGCGCCGATCAGCAACGCTCGCCAGGTCTCACTGGCGTCGATCAGCCGCCCGGACGCGTGATGCGTGGCGCTGCGGAGCGTTGCTGTGCACTGCATGTGTCTCCGACGCACCATAGTGAACCGCCATCTGAAAGCCACGTAGGCCCACCGGGGTGCGTCAGGACGTTCGCCCCCGCCCGACGCCGGGAGCGTCGCGGTGTGCAACGCTCGGCGCGATGACCACGGCAGAGCTCGACCTGGTGACCGGAGCGTTCGGCAACACGGGTGCCGCGATCGCCGAGCGGCTCCGCCGTCGCGGCCGCCGCGTCCGGACGCTCACCAACCACCCGCCGGCGTCCCCGCCGGAGTGGATCGACGTCCGGCCGTTTGCCGACAGCGCCGACGATCTGGCGCCGGCGTTCGAGGGCGTCTCGACCTTCTACAACACGTTCTGGATGCGCACCGGCGACGGACGGGGCGGCTACGACGCAGCGGTGGCCCGGTCGATCGCACTGATCGAGGCCGCCGAGCGAGCCGGTGTTCGGCGGATCGTGCACCTGAGCGTCGTCAAGCCGTCGCTCGACTCGCCGTACCCGTACTTCCGAGCGAAGGCCCAGGTGGAGGAGCGGCTCGCTGCCGGCACCGCTCCGGCATCGGTCGCTCGTCCGGCGCTCATCTTCGGGGGCAGCTCACCCCTCCTGGGCAACCTGGCGTGGATCCTGCGCCGTGCGCCGGTGTTCGGGATCGCCGGCGATGGCCGCTACCGGGTGCGCCCCGTGCACCTCGACGACGTGGCAGACCTCTGCATCGACCTCGGCGAGCGGGAGGACACGGTGACGGTCGACGCGGTCGGCCCGGAGCGGCCCACCTACGACGAGCTCGTGCGGCTGGTGCGGGACGCCGTCGGGAGCCGGTCGAGGTTGGTCCACCTCCCGTCCTCGGTCGTCCTGGGGGCGTCGAAGGTGCTGGGGGCGGTCCTCCGCGATCAGGTCCTCACCCGCGAGGAGCTGGTCTCGACGATGGAGGGCCTCGCCGACTCCGACGAGCCCGACACCGGGGAGGTGCGGGTGAGCGACTGGATCCGCCAGCACGCGGACCAGCTGGGCCGCAGCTACCAGCGCGGTCAGTAGTACCAGGGGTACGGCGACCAGTCGGGGTCCCGCTTCTCGAGGAACGACTCGCGGCCTTCCTGCGCCTCGTCGGTCATGTACGCGAGCCGCGTCGCCTCGCCTGCGAAGACCTGCTGGCCCACCAGCCCGTCGTCGATCAGGTTGAACGAGTACTTCAGCATCCGCTGCGCCGTGGGGCTCTTTCCGTTGATCTCCGCGGCCCACTGCAGCGCCGTGGCCTCCAGCTCGGCGTGGGGCACCACGGCGTTGACCATGCCCATCCGGTGTGCGTCCTCGGCCGAGTACTCCCGGCCCAGGAAGAAGATCTCGCGGGCGAACTTCTGGCCCACCTGGCGAGCGAGGTAGGCCGAGCCGAAGCCGCCGTCGAAGCTCGCCACGTCGGCGTCGGTCTGCTTGAACCGGGCGTGCTCCCGGCTGGCGAGGGTGAGGTCGGCCACGACGTGGAGGCTGTGGCCACCGCCGGCGGCCCATCCGGGGACGACGCAGATCACCACCTTCGGCATGAAGCGGATCAGCCGCTGCACCTCGAGGATGTGGAGGCGGCCCGAACGCCCCGGATCGATGGTCTCCGCGCTCTCGCCCTCGGCGTAGCGGTAGCCGTCACGACCGCGGATGCGCTGGTCGCCGCCGCTGCAGAACGCCCATCCGCCGTCGCGGGGCGACGGGCCGTTGCCCGTCAGCAGGACGCAGCCGACGTCCGTCGACTGCCGGGCGTGCTCGAGCGCCGTGGCCAGCTCGTCGACCGTCCCGGGCCGGAACGCGTTCCTGACCTCCGGCCGGTTGAACGCGACGCGCACGGTGCCGTGCTCGACGCTGCGGTGATAGGTGATGTCGGAGAAGTCGAAGCCGGGCACCTCGCGCCAGGCCGACGGGTCGAACAGCTCGGAGACCATGCGGTCATCCTGCACGCCGCGACCGGCCGGCGCGAAGCCCTGTCAGCCCTCGAGTGGTCCCAGGTCGTCGGGGACGTCCACCGCGTACTGCTGCATCACGTCGAGCGGGACGATCTGCAGCGCCGCCTCGTTGGTGGACGCGAGCACCAACGGCGCCGCCGCACCGTCGCGATGCGCACGCAGCCAGTTCACCGCTGTGACGCACCAGCGGTCGCCGGGGACCAGCCCCGGGAAGCGGTACTGGGGTGCCGGACTGGACAGGTCGTTCCCGATGCTGCGCTGGTGGTCGAGGAACTCCTGGGTCACCACGGCGCAGAGCGTGTGGCTGCCTCGATCCTCGGGCCCGGTGCTGCAGCACCCGTCGCGGTAGAAGCCGGTGAGCGGCTCCGTCCCGCACGGTTCCAGGGGGCCTCCCAGGACGTTCCGCTCTTCCTTCGTCAGGTCGGTCACCGGACCATCATCCCGCGACCGAGCCGCTCAGGAGGTCGCCGCCCGGATCGCGTCGCGGACGCGGTCCACCATGGCGACCATCGGACCCACGGCCAGGTTCCCGATGGCGCTCTCGGGCGCGAGCTTGTGCGGGTGGGTGGGCGCCATGCCCTGCGCGAGGGTCAGGCCCGCCTTCATGCGACGGAGCTGCCGCTCGTCGCGGATGTCGTCGAGGAGCGGGAAGACCTCCCGCTCCTCGCTCTCGGCGTGCGCCTCCACTGCGGCGCGGACCTCGGCGAACAGCTCGTCGAACTCCACCGAGTCGAGACCGAGCCGCTCGAGGTCGGCCAGCATGATCTTCGCCTCGTGCTCTTGCGCGAGGTGGCGGCTCGAGACGTCGCGGGCCTCGTCGCTGTGCGCCTTCAGCGCCGGGTAGACGACCATCTCCTCCGCCGTCTCGTGGACGGCGAGCAGCCGGACCAGGGGCTCGAACGCCTCACGCCGCCGGTCGCCCGATGACCGTGCGACGGCGTCGAACAGCTCACGGATCGCGTCGTGCTGCTCGGTCAGGAACGTGATCGCGTTCGCTTCCTTGGTGTCCGCCATGTGGGTCTCCTTCGCTCTGGGGGACCCGCGGAGTACCCGGCCGACGGGACATCGAACCGCACGCGCAGCTGCAGCGAGCCCCGAAGGGCCCGCTGCAGCGCCTGGCGGTCGGTCCGTCAGCAGGTCAGAACGCGATCGCCCCTGAGGGGAGTGGGACGTTCACGATCGGTGGCAGGGGGATCACCAGGTCACCCAGACCGGGGATGCCCAATCCGGCCCCGTTGATGGTGAACGACGGGTTGGTGAGGGTGATGGTCCTCGCCTGGAGGTTCACCGTCGCCGCCTTGACCACCACCGTCGACGGGATGATCAGGTCGACCTGCACCGGCAGGGAGAGGAGCCCGCACTGCAGGGTGATGGTCGACACCGGCACCCGGAGCTGGGGGATCCGCACCTGGACGTTCGGAACGGTGATCACCGTGGCGTCCGCGCTGATGCGGATGCCGGGGATCGTGAGGGTGGCGTTGCGCACCTGGACGCCCGGCGGCTGGTAGCCGATGTTGCAGATGCCGAACGGGATCGTGGTGGCGGGAGGACGCACCTCGATGGGCGGCAGGGGGATGGTCAGCGGACCGAAGTCGATCTGCGCGCCACCACCCCCGTCCGTGGGCGGGGTCTGGGGAGCGCACGCCACCGCGCCGGTCAGCGACATGACCGCAGCGATCGCGACGAGCGGGCCGCGCAGGCGCCGCCGCGCTGCCGTGCTTCGAGGGGTGAGGGTGGGACGGGCCATGTGGGAGTGCCTCCGCTTTGCTGGGCCGGACGCCTCGACGTACCCAAACGTGACCTGTGCGACACCCATGATGGAGGGGACCGGTCCCCGCGCAGCGCCCCGCCAGGGTGCTGGGGTAGGTGCGGGCGGGACGGACCCGGCTGACGAGAGGAGCGACATGGCCGACACGTGGACGATCGGGGGCGACCTCCCGGTCCACCGCATGGGCTTCGGCGCCATGCGCATCACCGGCACGGGCATCTGGGGGCCGCCAGCCGATCGCGACGAGGCGCTCCGTGTGCTCCGCCGGGCGCTCGAGCTGGGCGTGGACTTCATCGACACGGCGGACTCGTACGGCCCGGGGGTCAGCGAGGAGCTGATCGCCGAGGCGCTGCACCCGTACCCAGAGGGACTGGTGATCGGCACCAAGGCGGGCCTCGTGCGCGACGGGCCCGGCAAGTGGCGGGCGAACGGACGTCCGGAGCACCTCCGGGAGGCGGTCGACGGCAGCCTCTCCCGGCTGCGGGTCGAGCGGATCGACCTCCTGCAGTTCCACAGCCCCGACCCGGAGGTGCCCCTCGAGGAGTCGATGGGGACGCTCGCCGAGCTGCAACGGGAGGGGAAGATCCGCCACCTGGGCATCTCGAACGTCGACGAGCGCGCGCTGGAGACCGCCATGGGCTGCGCAACCATCGTGAGCGTGCAGAACCGCTACAACGTCGCCGAACGGGGCTCGGACCCGGTGCTCGACCGGTGCGAGGCCGAGGGCATGGCGTTCCTCCCGTGGGCGCCCCTCGCGTCGGACGGGAAGTGGGAGGGCGCCGACGTGCTGGCCCGCACCGCCGACCGGCTGAACGCTTCTCCCAACCAGGTGGCGCTGGCGTGGCTGCTCGCTCGCTCGCCGGTCGTCGTGCCCATCCCCGGCACGTCGTCGGTGGCGCACCTCGAGGAGAACGTCGCCGCCCGCGACCTGCAGCTCGACCACGACGTCATGGAGGCGCTCGACGGGGCGGGCAGGTGAAGGCAGCCGGCACGTGAAGGATGCCGGCGGCACCCTCGACGACGAGCTCCGCGCCGCGGTCGGGGAGGCGCTGGGGGTGGAGGTCGTGCGATCCACCCGCCTCCACGGCGGCGACGTCGCCCGCTCCCACCGCCTCGACCTCGCGGACGGCCGGACGGTCTTCGCGAAGACGCACGCCGACCCGCCACCCGAGTTCTTCGTCACCGAAGCGGTGGGGCTCCACTGGCTCCGCGAGGGTGTGGCGCACGGTGGCGGCGTCGCACGCCTCGCTGTGCCCGAGGTGCTGGCGGTGGGGGAGTCGCCGCCGTTCCTCGCCCTCGAGTGGATCGAGGTGGGCGGGCGCTCCGATGGCACGGAGGAAGCGCTCGGGCTGGGCCTCGCCGCCCTGCACCGGGCGGGGTCACCGACGTTCGGGCGCGAGGACCGGCGTACGACCGGGTCGCGTGGCCTGCCGAACGACCCGGCGGACAGCTGGTCGGAGTTCTACGCCACCCGACGCCTCCTGCCGCTCGCGGACCTCGCGGAGCGTGCGAGCGCGCTGCCGGCACCGGCGATCGCTGCGCTCCGCTCGGTGGCCGAGCGGCTGCCGTCCCTGGTCGGCCCAGAGGAACCGCCGGCTCGCCTGCACGGTGACCTGTGGGGCGGCAACCGGCTGGTCGACGTGCACGGTCGGAACTGGCTGATCGACCCCGCGTGCTTCGGCGGCCACCGCGAGTTCGACCTGGCGATGATGCGCCTGTTCGGTGGCTTCGGCGCTGAGGCGTACGAGGCATACGCGGACGCTCACCCCCTGGCGGACGGATGGGAGGACCGGGTGGCGCTGCACCAGATCGCTCCGCTCGTGGTCCACGCCATCAAGTTCGGCGGTGGCTACGTGGCGTCGGCCACTGCGGCCATCGGCCGGTACTCCTGAGGAGGCCGACCTGGACCGAAACGGACCGGGCCCGTTGCGCCTGCGCCTCGTTCGAGGAGCCGCTCGGCAGTCGACGTCAGGGCGCGTCGAGGTGGGCGAGGACGGCCGCGGCGAACCGATCGGGCGCCTCGACCATCGGGTAGTGCCCGACCCCCTCGAGCACGGTCAGCGACGCGTCGGGTCGTCGCTCCGCCAGTCGATGCGCCATCGCCACCACCGCGATGG